>CACZCM010000024.1 GCA_902779615.1 uncultured Ruminococcus sp.
AAATGCCTGCGGCTTTGTTGGGTTGTTGGGTATTGTATAATGTCATGTAACGCCGTTTAAATCGGCGGCGGAAGATCGTTCTTTAATGCCTCTCGAAGATCTTTTCTCTCAAGCTCCAGCTTCCAGTTTATATTTCTCTCCGGCGGCGACTTGTTGAAGAGATAGGCGGCTCCGTCGATAATGTCGATCATTGTAACGGTGAGAGCGAGAAGATCTTCACAAAGCTCATCATAGTTTTCCCTTGATATGTAAAACTCTCCGGAACGAAGATCGCCTGCCAGCACCCTGAGGGTAGTCTGCGTGTCCTGCAGGGAATCTACTATACGCTGAATATTTTCGGACGTCCCTGTTACGACGATGTTTGAGTAAACGCAGCAGCGGGTAAGAAAATCATTCTTATAAAGCCCGCTGAGCTTCGCTCTTGCTTCAATCAGACTTACTGCCCATCTGCTCGGTCTAAAAACAACCGTCGGATTGTTAGCATGTTTCCCGGTCACACATCACTCCTCCTTGTTTTCAGACGGTAGTGCTCTATCTTCCGAAATCCCGATGTCGTCATCACACTCATTCTGCTTTTCGACAAGCTCATCCAGATCATCTGCAACCTGACGAGCCTGTGTTTCATAGAGGTGTGCATAGATCGACAACGTTGTTTTCACGTCTTCATGGCCCGCCCTCTCCGCAACTACTTTCGGCGGCGTTCCCATGGCTAAGAGCATCGTGATGTGGGAATGCCTCAGATCATGCAGCCTGATTTTTTTAAGTCCTGCTGCCTCAAGCCCCTTGTGAAGAGCCCTGCCAAGATAGTACTTCGACACGGGAAAGAGACGATTTTTTTTATCATTTCCATAGATTTTGCTTATGTACTCTTCAAGATGATCCGATAAAAAGCGAGGAATCGTAATACATCGCTTTGATTTCTCTGTTTTTGGGTCGGTGATAACATCCTCCCCTTTAATGCGCTGAAGGGATTTGGTAACGGATAATGTTTTCTTGTCGAAATCGATATCACCTACAGTAGGGGCCAAAGCCTCGCCCAATCGCACACCGGTATAAAACATGGTCTCTATTGCCATCCGTGCAATATCGTCTTCCAGACACTCTATCAATTTCCCGAACTCCTGCTGCGTAATATACTGCATTTCTTTAGCCGCTCCCTTTCCAATCGGCCCACATTGGGTGCAGGGGTTTCTCGGTAAATCATAGTAGCGCACAGCGTAGTTAAAAATAGCGCTCAGCTGATTGTGGATCATACGCTGATATGTCTCCGAGTACCCCTCTTTCAAAATGCTTGTCTGCCAGCGCCTGACATGAGCCGGAGTTATTTCGGACATCTTCAAATTCTTAAAGAAGGGAAGTATTTTCAACTCGATAACATACTCTTTTGTTCGCTGGGTGTTCTCACGAAGGCGCTGCTTCATGTCAAGCTTATAAATATCGTAGAAGTTCCCAAATGTCATATTCAAGCTGTAAGCCTGCTGCGCCTTGAACGATTCCACCTAGTTTTGTGCCTCTTTTTTACTCTTGAAGTTTATTTTTCTTTTCTTGATCAGCTTGCCGCTGAAGTCCTTATAGTAAAGATCTGCGTCCCATAACCCTTTAGAGTTTTTTCTAACGCTCACTCTGTTTCCTCCTTTATTTTGCGCGGCGGCAACAATAGTCACCGTCGCTTTGTAGCTGTTATAAATCATTCACTGTAGATTTACCGGCAGTATCTGCCACATCGTAGTCATAATATCTCTGATTGAAGTAGCGTTTTGATATACGCCCACGTATAAACATATACCCTTTGCTTCGCAGTTCCTCATTGAGCTCTCGGATTACCGAATACGCTTGACTTCTGCTGATCTCAAGCATTTCAGCTATTTGGGCAGCGTTATAGAAGTTTGAGTTTTTCATTTTGCAGTGCTCCTTGTATTATGAGTAGTAGTAGTTATTAAAGTCCCTCTCCAAGGACTTATACTGTATACATTACATTGTTATATTATATTTTTATAATTTTTGATCTTTTCGAAAAGCTTAGAAAGGTAACGATCTGCTTTTTTCGTATTCGCAAAGCTTGTCGTAATACACTCTCATAAGCCGTTGCTCGCCAAACACCTTGCCTTGCTTTTTGGACAGTCTGCGTTTTTGTTTGTTGCCCTCTTTTTCGTAGTAAACCTCACAATAGCCGTTGTCGGCAAGCAGTGCTCCCAGTGCCTCGCTGCTTTGAGACACAACCGGCGTATTGGTTCTCTCCGAAAGCAACCTCATTATTCCGGGAAGATCCATTTGTCTGAGATAAAGACTTGACTCTTCAATTACGAATTTACATGAATCAGATACCAGAGTTCCTCCCAATCCGACATTTGATGTTCGCAGCGCAATAATAATTGCTGCTAAAAGCTGATCTATCGGATCGCTGCTGCGATAACTGTAATCGTTTTCTGTCAGGACTGCGATAATATCCCTTTCCGAATTTGTCATAAAGGAATTCTCATCGAAGTAGCAATCCTCAGACCTGAAATACCCGGCAACGATCGAAGCGGTTATCATGTAGACAGCATAGTAATCACGATAACGGTCGTTCTTGACATTGAGCTTTCGAGCCTGCTGACGGAGTGACTGCGTTGAGTTTTTGATGTGCGAAATAGTCTCGTCATAGAAACGAGTAATATAACTGATAAAGCGGTACATCAAGCTCTCCAGTTCGTTTTCATGTGTCTGAAAATAAGACAGAATTTCACAGTTTATCTCACTCTTATCAAGAGAGATAACGACAGCACGGGCAACCGATGAAGCTGTTCCAGAACCATAAAAACGCTCGCCGGTGATTGCGATACCGCCTCTGACCTTGTAATCGGGTTTCTGATCAGGATTTTTCATAAAGGCGGTATTTATTGTTCTTGTACCATTATCGCCGATAGTTCTAAGCAGCAGATTTAGCTTGGCATTATCTGCATTCTTTTGTGCAGTAGTTATGTATGGAGGCATATCATCAACAAGCATTACCCTGTCGGCATACTCTCTCAAGCAGTTCAGTATACCCGAATCACTTGAGGAAAAATTGAACCTGGTGGTATTCTTATCCTCTCGAAATTGAAGAAAACACTTCGCAAGAGAAGTCTTCCGGCAACCCTTCTCACCGACCAGAAAAAGCAGGTGATTCAGACTCAATTTCGCCTCAGTAAACAATGTATAGATCATCGAAGCGAAATGATAAAACAGGATCATTCTCATCTTTGCGGGATCACGTGTTGCAGTCAGCATATGCTCAAAAATCTGATGAGCATATCTATTACAACTATCACGAAGCGAAAAAGCACCAATTGAAATAACCGTATCATCACTACGGCCGATAATACCGCTTGCTGTAATATATGCCTTCATCTCTGTATTCCAGCCGGCCGATTTAAACAGATAGACAATTTTTACCGTTCTCAGTGAAACACAATGATTTATATACCGATACATAAACGAACTCGCAGCACCTTCGTTTTTTGAATCGATGATGGCCATCGGAATTCGTTTCAGGATTTCAGAATTTTGAGCTGTTCCTTTCGGTATTCTCTTTAATTTGATGATATGCTCTGATCCATCGTGACAAAACGTATTTACTGTCATATCAAGCCAAGTATCAGCAGGTGAATTTTCATCACTCGTTAATACATATATTTTCGTAATCTCTATCATAAAATTACACCTAATTCCGGTACTTAATTCAGTAACTCCTGATCCTGTAATTTCAAAAGAACAACTATTTGTATTCTGATTACAGCAGCTTACGAAATTATGCTGAAGTTTGTTGGGAACAACACTTGGTTGTACTGTCGGCGCTATACTTTCACAAAAGCTATTCATGTCCTCGCTATTTGCCATCGGAAAGTCAACAGATTCATTCGATTTTGCCTCCTGAATCTTTTTGATTTCACTCAGATAGTATTGATCTACTTTCGCCTTAGTTTCAGGCGTTGAAGCATTATAAACCGGAGAGCCCGGTATTGTATTCTCAATAACAACGCATAGAAGCTTCCCTGAATCTTCAGGCCATTCCGGCTTAGGTTTTATTTTCTCTTCTTCCTTAACACTTTGTAAAAACCACTTAGTTGCCATACAAATAACCGTCTTTAATATTTTCCATTATTTTACGGTCAGTTGTTTCATTTCCCATTCGAGAAATAACAATTACAGCAATATCCTCAACCTCTTTTTCCGAAAGGTATTCGATCGGATACCACATTTTATAGAACTTTTTACTTTCCAGATCTTTAAAAAATTTCGTTATTTGCTTATCCACAGAATTGTACAGACTGCGAATTTTATCATAATCCTCATTACTCACAGAGGGTATTTTAGGCGCATCAAGTCTTGCCCTTAAGCGTTTTCTAAAATCACTGCCTTTTTTCTTTATTGCCTGATATTCATCGTTTGTCATGTTTATCACCCACTGTTTAAAATGGACGCGAAAGCTGTTAATCCCCAATTCCCCGATTTCCCCCGAAAAGAAGCTATATATACAGCCTGCTTTTTTCGCTTTCGGGGAATCATTTTAGCCTGTTACTCTCCTATTCTCGTCCAAAAACCCAAACACTCTCTCGTTAAAATCCTCCGCTTCCTCAAAAGCAGCATGACCCAAGCCCGGATAAATATACAGCTCGCTGCCGGAAATGCGCTCGTGCATCTCCTTCGACGCCTGCACGCCTACGATCTTATCCTCTTCACCTGCGATTATCAGCGTCGGGCAGGTAATGCAATCGAGCTTGTCGTAAACATCAAAACCGAGTATCGCGTTTGCGTTTACAAGAAATCTGTCGTAGCTTTTCGGTTTGCCGACATGACCGATCACGGGATACAGCTTTCTGTATTTCCGCAGATATCCGGACGAGTAGCTTTTCTCCATAGTGTCGATCATAAGCGCTTTATGGTCACCCGCCTGCGCCGCTTCTATCTGACCCGAAACAAAGTCCCGTGTTAGCTCGTTTACTCTCGGGGCTGACACGGCGATAACAAGTCTCTCAACAATTTCCGGGTGATCTATCGCAAGATACTGAGCGATCATACCGCCCTGCGATACGCCAAGAACGCACGCCTTCCCAATTCCCAGAGCCGCCATCGCAGCCGCCTGATCCGCTGCCATTTCTTGTATAGAGTAACCCTTCGACATATCTCTTTTTCTGCCGAACATATACACCGTGAAACGGTCAAAATATTTGCGGTACGGCTGCAACAGAAAAATCGCTTTGCCCTTTACGGCAGTAAGTCCTTCTGACAGCCCGGGCAGGATAATCAGCTTCCTCTCGCCTCTGCCGCCGCAGACGTAATCCATACTCGTATCAAGGAGCTTGACGCTTCCGTTTTTCGCATTAAACATCATAGGAGTACCCTCCGATTTGCATTTATCACTTCTATTATACAGCGGCAGAACAATGCAAATCAATATTATTTGACATAAAACAGCAATATTCTCTTCCCCTTTCTTGTTTTTTAGCGGCATATATATACCTGTTTTTTCGGGGAAATCGGGGAATCGGGGAAAACCTTATTTTCGAAAGAATAATCATCAGACAGCATTTTGAGCCATCTGACGATATTTTTGTTTTTACTTGAATAGCGGTACTTTTTCAATGTTTCAGTCATATTTTAAATATTCGACTTATTTTTTAAAATCCACTCTGATTTTTTAAAATTTTTGATGAATATTTAAAATTCAGATTGACATAATTTAAATCAAACGATATAATTTAAAATATAGAGTTGATTAATTTAAAGAATGGAGGAAAATTTTAAATGAACGAAGCTGCTTTAATAGAACTTGTTGACAAAATACAAACCACTCAGGCCGAATTTCAAACAGTAGAAGTAAAGCGAAGCAAGACGAAGGCTACTACTCGCTTGTATGACACGCTGTCGAGCTTTTCCAATCAGGATGACGGCGGTATTATTGTCTTTGGTCTTTATGAAAGTGAAGGCTTTTCTGTTACGGGCGTAGATGATGTTCAGGCTCTTCAAAAAAGCGTTATGGAGCAATGCAACGAAATGGAGCCTGCCGTTCGGGCTGTTTTTACTACAGCCGTTATTGAAGGTAAAAATGTTGTCTCGGCAGAGATTCCGCCAGTAGACATCACTATGCGTCCGTGCTACTACAAAGGCAAGGGACGTGTTAAAGGCTCCTTTGTCCGTGTCGGAGATTCCGATCAGCACATGACCGAGTATGAAGTGTACAGCTACGAAGCGTACAGAAAGAAGTATCAGGACGATATTCGCACGATCGAGCGTGCCGATATTTCTTCTCTCGATAAGAACAAATTGGACGACTATCTTCGCAAGCTAAAGCTCAACAAGCCCAACCTATCTCACCTTGACGATGATACGATCATGTCGTTAATGAGCATTGTCAATCAGGGAAAACCCACCATTACCGCAGAATTATTGTTTGGACTGTACCCGCAGGCATATTTCCCACAGCTTGGCATAATCGCCATATCTGTTCCCGGAGACGAAGTTGGCGATACCGATATCGATGGTTCACGATTTATTGATAATCAGCGTATCGAGGGTACAATTCAAGAGATGCTTGACGGAGCACTGCGCTTTGTCCGCAACAATACAAAAAACAGAACTATCATTGATCCCGAAACCGGCAGGCGCAGCGACAAAACCGATTACCCTATGAATTCCGTTCGTGAAGCTATTCTGAATGCGCTGGTTCACCGTGACTACAGCTTCCATACAGAGGGTATGCCGATAAGGCTAACTATTTTTTCCGATAGATTGGAAATACAGAATCCCGGGGGGATTTATGGAGCAGATTCTACTCCCGGTACACCAATTGTTTTCGACGCGTGCACAGAAGTCAAAAATATTGATGACATAGGGGCGCGTATTGCCTGCGGCGCTTGCCGCCAACCCGATACCAGAAATCCCGTGCTTGCAACTGCGCTTGAAGTTCTCGGTGTGACTGAAAACAGATATTCCGGCATTCCGACTATTCGCCGTGAATGCAAGGAATACGGTCTTCCCGATGTTGAATTCAAAAACGAGCGAGGGGAATTTACCGTCTGCTTCAGAAAAGCTGTAAACGCGGATATGCTCTCTGATGATCAAGCATCCGATCTTATTCAATTTTGCAAAAAGCCTCGGACAAGAAAAGAGATCGCTAAATTCCTTGGATTGTCGTCCGTTACCTACGCCATGAACAAATATGTTCAGCCGCTGATAGACAAAGGGCAGATAAAGCTGACTGTCCCCGAAGCACCGTCGAGTCGTAAGCAGATGTATTACAGTGAACAATGATAGCAGTTATTTTTTCACTGCTACTATATATCAGAAATCTATAATAATATCGAAAACACCGCCGCTCCACACGGAGCGGCGGCTTGTTTGTTCACAGCGAATATTAACTGTATTCTTGTGCGGCTTTCTGAGGTTAACCAAATAGGTACAAGCTCATTCATATCATTCGGGCACTTGAATTACGGTGCTTTTTTTACATATTTTTTTTCGTTATACAATCTCCGATGATCTCTCTGTTCCTACAAACGATCAAAAATGCTCTTCCTTGACGAAAATGAACTAACATTATTCCTGCGGCCGCCGCCCACCCACTGCATGGTTCGACAGTACTATAATATACGATCAAAAATCGGAGCTATAACATAAACTTTAAAAAGTAGTACCTGAGAAGATTTTCCCATTTTTCAGGTACTACTTTTTTTGCATTTTCCGGTACTACTCAGAATCGTGATTTTTATGTGCAAGCTGCTGCTTTATCCGCCCTGTTCAAGCTGTTTGTGTGTGAAACCCTCACATATTTTATTGCGGCCATGCTGTCATTTTTTATGACACTGCAATTTTTCTTATTCACCCGACAACGAAAAATCACCGATTTTCAGCCCGTTTTGGAACATTTTTTAAAAAAGTAGTACCAAAATAGTACGCGGACAAAAAAACAGACCCGAAAAACGGCTTGGATAAGCCATTTTTCGGGTTGCTGCCATTATTCGTACTCAATCGTGATAGGCGGATTGCAGGTCTTTTTTAGCCGTATTTCAGGTGTTTTGGTTCTTTAAAAGCATCATTTTTCGCCCATTCCGTTTCGCTCTTAAAGAAAGTGGACAGTAAATGGACAGTGGGCAGACACCCTTATCGACAGAAACAGTAAGCATCATAGTTTAATAAGGCAATCGGAAATTCAAGTACATAGTCAGCTTTAAGAAGTATTATGTTCCCGGCGCGGTAATGAGATCTTTCTTTGCAGCATTTTTGTCAAATGCTCACTGATAACCACCAAAACTATATTGAGGAACATCGAAACGATCATGGTGATAATTTATTAAGAACGATCAGGCATAGTGATACTTCTTCCTGTTCTTCACAAGACAGGCTGCTGTCAGGATAAGTGCAAGCATATCCGAGACGACTACCGACCACCATATACCGTCAAGCCCGAAGGCAAGCGGAAGGAGCAGCACACACAGCACCTGAAACACAAGTGTCCTTGCAAAAGAAATAAGCGCCGAAATAAGGCCGTCATTCAGTGCGGTAAAAAAGCTCGAGCCGTATATATTAAATCCGCAGACGATGAACATTATTGAGCAGATACGAAAGGCGTGTACTGTCATTTCAAGAAGCTCTGCGTCATATCCGACAAAGATTTTTCCGAGCGGTACTGCCAACAGCTCTGCCGCAGCAAACATTGCTAAAGACATTATTCCGATAATAGTAAGGCTTTTGCGGAGAAGCCCTTTCAGTTCGCTATGACTGCCCGCTCCGTGGTGATAACCCACAACAGGCGCGCTTCCGACCGAGTATCCGATAAACGCAGCGATGAAGATGAAGTTTACATACATCAGCACCCCATAGGTAGAAACTCCGTCCTCTCCGGCGAGCTTCATAAGCTGAAAATTGTAGAGCATACTTACGATCGACAGAGAGATATTTGACATAAATTCCGATGAACCGTTAGTGCAGGTCTTAAGTAGAGCCCGTCCGTCAAAGCTCGTTTTCCCGAGCCGCAGCTTGCTTTTGTTTGGAAGAATGAAATATATCAATGGTATGACGCCGCCGACTGCCTGCGATATCGCCGTTGCTGTTGCCGCGCCTGCAATGCCCCATCCGAACACGGCCATAAACAGCCAGTCGAGGATCATATTTGTCAGCCCCGCCGCCACCGTTATTATAAGTCCGAAATTCGGCTTTTCCGCCGTTACAAGAAAGCTCTGAAATACATTCTGGAGCATAAACGCCGTGAGAGCAAGCAGAATTATTCTGCCGTACTCGACACAATATGGCATCATCTCCTCCGACGCACCGAGAAGCCTTGCCATAGGCTCGACAAAGAGTATTCCGAAAACCGAGAACAGCAGACCTAAGATAATAATGATATATATCAGCAGTGAAAATATACTGTTAGCCTTCTTATCCTTTCCAAGCCCGAAGGTCATTGCCACAAGCGCGCTTCCGCCTGTGCCTACCATAAAACCCAGCGTACCAAGTATCATAAGAAACGGCATGATAAGATTTATCGCCGCGAACGGCGTTTTGCCGACATAATTTGAAACGAAAAAACCATCGACCACACCGTAAACAGATGTAAATATCATCATAACTATCGACGGGAACGTGAACCGCAGCAGTCTTCCGTAAGTGAAGTGATCCGATAACTGTATTTTCATAGCTTTTCTATCTTCTCCTTCATATCGTTACGATACCTGCGGTTAAGTGCTAAGAAGCACTCAATATCATCTGACGACCAGCCTTCAAATATCTCCTGCTCTATCCGTATCAACCGTCCCGCAGTCCTTTCGGAAAGCTCCTCGCCGTCTGCGGTAAGAAACACCCTCACGTTTCTTTTATCTCCCGATCTAAGTTCAACAAGCCCATTTTCCGCCATTTTATGAAGAGCTGAATTTATCGTGGACTTTGTGATACCTGTTTTCTTATACAAGCAGCTCTGATTACAGCCGCTGCCCTCATAGCACAAGACATATAAGATATTCATTTCCGTTTCGGTCACCCCTAGCTTTATGGAAGCGTCACGGTAAAGGCTGTCGATAGAGCCGAGAATACTGTACAGCTCATTCAGTTTAGTATCCATGCTTTTCTCCTATGTACGATTTCGTATATCATCATATTACGAAACTGTACATTTGTCAAGTGGTATTTTATCAGCACATCTCTGATCTTAAAAAAAGCCCTATAAAACAAGTCGTAAACAAACTCGCTTTATAGGGAATGTAACACTATCAAAATGAATATTATTTAAATACTGTATAATGCGACGTATCGGACATCTGCAAAACTATTCCCGTACCGTCAAGCATTCCTTCCATGAGACTTTTACGCATTGCATAGTATGGCTTGCTGCTGCCGTTCCAATACCGAGCGTGAATATCCTGAGCCATTTCCCATGAAACACTGCCCTCACTCTGCTCGGTGACAATATTCACATGGTCGCAAGGCATACCGTTTACAAAAAATTCATCAAACGCATTGTATGCTGCCGCAGCGTTAACTGCTTCGATCTTGTGTGCTTTTCCGAATTGAAATGCAGCGGCACAAAGCTTATTAATACGGCTGCTGTCAGCTTTGAGAATATCTGTGATCAATTCCGCATAGCGCGTTTCTGCATCAGCGATCTGCGCCTGAAGCCATGCGTGAATATTGCTCTCATCTATAACATCCTCAAGCGGCGGCAATTTCTTTATGTACGAATTAATCTCACTGATCCATCCTTCCTGACGGGCATACCCGGCAATGTATTTCGTCAACTCCTCCTGATTTCCGATCTTGCTGTACAGCCAATAATGTATCGGTCCTAAAAACATACTCATGATTATACCTTCTCTCGTTCTATCTCGGTGTTGACTGTTTCTGCCACGCAAGGAGCTGGCGATCCTTGTTGTGTAAAATTATAGTTGGCAGAAAGAAACATCCCTAAACATATATTGTATTTGACCTGTAAAAACAATCAAGAGCTCGGTGCGCGGCGAAAAAGTGAACGTAAGCACAAAGCTGCAGCACGTACTGCCCGCCGCCGCTCGGCGGTCCTTACTTGATTTTATGAGGATATTATAATATAATAAAGGTATCAAGTATGTTGTCATAACAACAAATTGGGGATTATTATGAATTATTTATTTTTGTCGAACACAAATCTATTTCGAGGAATAAAGGAAGATGAAATAAAATCTGTGCTCTCATGTCTGAATTCACACGAGCGTAAATATAAGAAAGACGAAACCATATATCGTGCAGGCGACACCATCAGCGACATCGGACTTGTTCTTAACGGCAGCGTGAATATTGTTGTGAATTTCTACTGGGGCGGGAGCAATATTTTCGGTCATGTAGAGGCGGGGTATATTTTCGGAGAATCGTATGCGGCAATTCCGGGTAAGGAATTGCTCTGCGATGTCGTTGCAGCAGAGAGCTGCGAGATATTGTTTCTTAACATCAACAAGCTGCTGACCGTCTGTCAAAACGGCTGTTCATATCATCACCGCATTATTCAGAACCTGCTTAGAATTTCCGCTGTGAAAAACCTGAATCTATCTTCGAGAATGATGCACACGGCATCAAAATCAACAAGGGTGCGTCTGCTTTCATATTTTTCGGAGCAAGCGATAATCAGCGGCAGTTCTTCCTTTACAATACCGTACTCGCGGCAGCAGCTTGCCGATTATCTTGGAGTTGAACGCAGTGCGCTTTCAAACGAGCTTTCCAAAATGCAAAAGGACGGACTTATCAAATATCACAAAAACAAATTCCGGCTTCTCGAAAATGAGGATCATTGACGCAAAGCTGCCGAGCAGAATAACACTGCCCGGCAGCTTTTTACTTCATGAAATGCTCCTTTGCAAATCCCATATCCTCGACAAGCTCCACCGTGCCGAGATACTGTCCGTTTTTATCACGAACAGCCATGTACCTGACGAGCATCGTTTTGCCTCCCTTTTCCATCCAGACGGGTACAATGTCGCGCTTTCCGCTGCGGAAGTCTTCGATAATGGAGCGAACCATCGCCTCGATTTTCGGAGGGTGACACGAGAACACCTCTCTGTCTATCGCCATGCCGGGACGTTTGAACACCTTTTCGCCCTCGTTGAAAAAACGGTTGATGTTATCTGCGTCCACAAAGGTTATCTCCATAGGTATCGTGTTGAGAAGCGCCGTAAGCTGCTCTGCCGTCATGTGACCGCCCGGCATAACTACCTCTCCGCCGTATTCTCTTACGGGCTCCTCATGAGTTTCGGCATCCTCCCATACATAAGCAGAAACACCGAAGCAGTCGTCATAGCTCTTTGAATCCCTGTAAATTCTCGCCCACTCGTTCTGCGTGAAATTCACAGCGCAGATCGGAAACAAAATATTCTGCTCCTTGTAGATCATTTCATCAATACGCTTTAAAACAGCCTTCAAGCGAGATACCCACTCATCGTCATGTTCGCTTATTGCTGCAAGGGCGGAAAGCTCGTCCCGAATCTCATCGTCTACCGTCCACATAACGTCTGACGGGCCGGAAATGCCGTATTTCACCTTTAAGTGCGGATAGATAAGGTCGCCCTTTTCGGCATAATGGAGAGACACATCTCTGATCTTTGAGAACAACTCGCTCACATCAGTGCCGTTTTCAAGCGCCTTGTTCGCTTGCGTAACGAGCGCTGACAGCACTTCGTTTTCCCTTGTATAGGTGTTCAGCGGGTGCCCTTTTATTTGTATCAATGCGGCGGCTTTTGCATTCTTATCGCTATAGTCTGTCTGCGGGAAAGACTTACGGCGTTTGAGCGCTTCCTCTACAGCTTTTTCAGCATTCGCGATCTTTTCCTCACGGGTAGCGCCGTGGAATAACGCCGAGTGAACGTCACACAGCTTCTGTACATCTTTGAGCGGTGTTCCCTCTTTAAGAAGCTCCTGCTCTGCTTTCATGATCTCAGACGCATCTACATCGCTGAAATTCTTTATAAAATCTGCACGAACAGCCTCAAGCTCCTCGCCGCTGTTAAGACGGTGAAGGTATGATTTCAGCAGTTGTGTGCGGCTGTCAGAAGAATTGGCATATATGTTATTATCGGGTGTCATATTCATCACTTGATCTCCTTTTTCGTTAGGCTATAACCATATTATATCATAAATCAAAACGGCGTATGTTGTTAAAACAACATTATAAGAAATTTTACGGATCATTTTACACCTATTTTACATTGATCGAATTGCAGATTTTACACGGGCGATATATATTGTAAACTGCAATATATTGTAAAAAGGAAGTTTCATGAAATGAGTGATAAAACCAACACATTAAAATACGAGGTGGGTGCGCTGCTTTACTCCCCAGCAAACACAGACAAGCTGCTGCGGCAGATCATCTCACAGCGCATTGCGCCGCCGTACTCCGCAGTGCTTTGCCTTGAAGATTCTGTCGGTGACAGCGCCGTGGAGGAGGCTGAGCGTTTTCTTCTCGGCACGCTCTTAAAAATCAACCTGATCTCGCAAAGCACCGATAAATACATACCGAAGATCTTCATCAGAGTGCGCTGCCCCGAACAGGCTCTATCGCTATACAAAAGAGCAGGCAGCTCGTTTCGGGTCGCAACAGGCTTCGTGTTCCCGAAGTACACGCTCTCAAACGCCGACGCTTACAACAACGCGGTCAGAGAAATAAACAAAAGCTGTGACAGACCTGTCTATATGATGCCGATACTCGAAAGCAACGATATTTTGTCTCTGACAACGAGGATCGCCGTTTTGTCACAGCTCAAAGAAAAGATCGCTGAGATGGGCGATCTCGTTCTGAATATCCGCGTCGGAGGCAACGACTTTTGCAGCGCCTTCGGACTGAGACGAAACATCGACCAGACGATATACGACATCGGCGTGATAAACAGCTGCCTGACAGATATTCTCAATATTTTCGCACAGGACTACGTAGTCTCCGCGCCCGTCTGGGAGTATTTCGACACGGGTACTTCTGACGCGTGGAAGAAGGGGCTTAAAAAGGAGCTGAAGCTCGATCGACTCAACGGCTTCATCGGCAAGACAGCGATACACCCGTCACAGGTGGCTGCCATCAACAAGGCGCTGAGAGTTACGATGAGCGACTACAAGGACGCCGTTTCTATACTTGACTGGAGCTGTGAAAGCTCAGGCGTTGAGAAAAGCCGCTCAAACGGCAGAATGAACGAGGTCAAGTGCCACACAAAATGGGCGATGAAAACAGTCGCTCTTGCGAGGACCTACGGAATTATTGAAGAAAAGCCAAGCGTTCCTAAAAATCATCTTGACCTCGTGAGTGTGGGAAGATAAGCAACTCTTCACTTTTTATTGCCGATACGGTATAATAAGTAAAAAACTACTACGGAGGCTTTTATGCTTATTTACATACTCGAAGATGAAGACAATATCCGCGAGATCGAAAGCTATACGCTGAAAGCCGCAGGCTTTGACACAGCGGGCTTTGCACTGCCGCGTGATTTTAAACAGGCGATGGAAAAGGCACTACCCGATCTCATCATACTCGACATCATGCTGCCGGGCGAGGACGGTATGCAGGTGCTGTCGTGGCTCAAAAATGATGTGAGATCTACGAATATCCCCGTGATAATAATTTCCGCGAAAACGACGGAGCTTGACCGCGTGAAGGGTATCGATTCGGGCGCGGACGATTATATGTGCAAGCCGTTCGGCATTATGGAGCTTGTCAGCCGCGTAAAGGCTCGGCTTCGCAGCGTCGATAAACGGCAGGAGTACACCTACGGCGGCATAACGATCTCGGAAAACCGGCGCACCGTTTACTGCTTCGGCGAAAAGGCGGAGCTTACGTTCAAGGAGTTCGAGCTGCTGCGCCTGCTGATCAGCCGCCCCGAAACCGTCTTTACGCGAAGCGTTATCCTTGAAACGATCTGGGGCTACGAGGAGGGCAGCGGCAGAACGCTCGATATGCACATCACTACGCTGCGCAAAAAGCTTGGCAACTGCGGAAGGTATATAAAAACAGTCCGGAATGTCGGCTACAAGCTTGACAAGGGAGAGGAAAGCGCATGAAAAAACGACTTATCCTCAGCTTTTTCTACATGGGCCTTATCGCCGCGATCGTCGGGATAACAGCTACCGCGCTAGTCTACCAGAGCGTTCTGAAATCGGAAATGGGCGAAAATCTGAAAAATGAATGCGAGATCGTTGCGGCGGGATATTCAGACCTCAGCTCCTACGATCGTCTTTCGGTGTTTGCATCGGACATTCTCCGCATAACGCTAATCGACCCGTCGGGAAAGGTGCTTTTTGAAAGCGAAGCCGAAGCGGGAAATATGGAAAATCATCTCAGCCGCCTGGAGATCTCCGATGCGCTTTCAAACGGCAGCGGCTTTGATATACGCATATCCGACACGATCGGCATTGAAGATTACTACTACGCGATGAAGCTAAACGACGGGAACATTCTGCGTGTATCTACGGACGCGCGCTCAGTTTTCGCGGTGGTCGGGCGGTCGTTTTATCTGCTTGTGCTGATCGTCACGCTGATAATCGTCTTTTCGGTGCTGATCTCGGTAAAGCTCACGAGCAAAATTCTCGACCCCGTCGGCAGACTTTACAGCCTGATTGAAAAAGACGAGGAGATCGACACGTCTACAGTCTATCCCGAGCTTGTGCCGATGATCGACGAGATAAGCGCACAGCGCAGAGCGCAGGAGAGTATGCGGCGGGAGTTTACCGCGAACGTATCGCACGAGCTGAAAACGCCTCTGACCTCAATTTCGGGCTATGCGGAAATGATCGAAACAGGTATTGCGAAAGACGAAGACATTAAGATGTTCGCCGGCAAGATAAAAAGCGAAGCGTTAAGAATGCTCACGCTCGTCAGCGACATTATCAAGCTGTCGCAGCTCGACGATTCCGAAACGACAGAGCTATGTGACACTATAGACCTTATCACCGTCGCAAACGAATGTAAAGACGAGCTGGAACTTGAAGCGCAGAAGAAGGGCGTTGAGATATACATCAAGGGCGAGGGCGAACCCTTCCCGGGCAATTACATTCAGCTTCACGAAATGATCTTCAATCTGATGGACAACGCCGTGAAATACAACCGCACAAACGGCAACGTCGACGTGACTGTGACGGGAAAAACGATACGCATCTCCGACACCGGCATCGGCATTTCGGAGGAGAACAAAGGCAGGATTTTCGAGAGATTCTTCCGTGTTGACAAAAGCCGAAGCCGCAAGGGCGGCGGCACGGGACTTGGGCTGTCTATCGTCAGGCATATTGCCGAGAATCATCACGCCGAGATAAATATCGAAAGCACGATGAACGTCGGAACCGATATTACTGTACACTTTTAAGGAGTTTTATGAACATATTTTCAATTTGCACAATGTGCGGAGGACTTGCGTTTTTTCTGTTCGGAATGAGCGTTATGTCGCAGAGCCTGGAAAAGCTCGCAGGCGGAAAGCTCGAAACAACGCTCAAAAAAATGACCTCGAATCCATTCAAGAGCCTGCTGCTCGGCGCGGGGATAACGATCGCCGTTCAGTCGTCGTCGGCTATGACGGTAATGCTCGTCGGACTTGTCAATTCGGGCATTATGCAGCTTGAACAGACGGTCGGCGTTATCATGGGCTCGAACATCGGCACGACATTAACTGCATGGCTTCTGAGCCTTACGGGGATCGAGAGCGACAATGTGTTTATCTCAATGCTAAAGCCCGAAAACTTTTCGCCCGTCGTCGCGCTCGTCGGCATAGCATTGTATATGATGAGCAAAAAGAAAAAGCGCCGCGAGATCGGCGCGATAATGGTCGGCTTTTCGGTGCTGATGAACGGTATGGAGATGATGAAGAATTCCGTCGCGCCGCTTGCCGATGATCCGAAATTCCGCACTATGCTCACGGCGTTCGATAACCCGCTCGTCAGCGTTGTTTTCGGCGCGCTTTTCACGGGGATAATCCAATCCTCGGCGGCTTCCGTCGGAATACTCCAGGCGCTTTCTCTGACGGGTGCAATCTCGTACCGCGCGGCGATACCGATCATTATGGGACAGAATATCGGAACGTGCGTGACCTCGCTGATTTCGTCGATAGGCGTAAACAAAAACGCAAAGAGGGTCACGGTCGTACATATGTCGTTCAACATTATCGGAACGGTGATCTGCCTGACGATATTCTACGCAGGACAGGCACTGATCGGATTCGCTTTCATAGATAACGCGATAAATCCCGTTGAGATAGCGTTCATTCATTCCGTTTTCAACATCGTCACAACGATGATACTTCTTCCCTTTTCGCAGTCGCTCGTGAAGCTTGCGAACAAGATCATTCCCGACGGAAAGGACAAGGAGCAGGCGGTATGGCTTGACGAAAGGCTTATCTCGTCGCCGCCGCTCGCCGTTTCGCAATGCAGAGAGAAGGCGTGCGAAATGAGCCTGACCGCAAAATCGGCAATGCAGTCGGCGCTGAAAATACTCTTTGAGTACGACGAAAAGGGTGCGGAAAAGGTCGAGGAGCAGGAGCAAAAGCTCGACGCACTCGACGATAACCTTGCAAGCTTCATGCTGAAGCTATCGACGGAAAGCCTGTCACAAAGCGACAGCGACACGGTGTCGCAGCTGCTTCACACTATCGGCGACTTCGAGCGCATAGGCGATCACGCGATAAATATCGTGGAGATATCGCAGGATATGAGGGAAAACGACTTAAGCTTTTCAAAGGAAGCCATCGATGATTTCGTAACGCTTTTTGCGGCGCTTACGGAGATCTCGGAGCTTGCGGACAAGGCGTTTGTGACAAACGACACAAAGCTCGCCGAGAAGGTAGAGCCGCTTGAAGAAGTCATCGACGACCTCACCGCTGCCATAAGATCGAAGCACATCGAACGGCTTCGCAGCGGAAAATGCCGCCCCGAGCTTGGCGTGACGATCTCCGACCTTCTGATAAACTGCGAGAGAGTGTCTGACCACTACTCGAATATCGCCGTATCGGTCATAGAAACGGCGCAGTCGCAGATGTACAATCACTCTTACCTCGACGCGCTGAAGAAAAAACGCAGTCCGGTTTTTATCGAGAGCTACGGAATGTTCAGCAGGAAATACAGGCTTGCGAAAGATTGAAAAAAATATAGGTCTGCCGCCCTAAACCACACGAAAATCTGCCCGATACCGTAATTTTGAAGCATTTCCTTAAAAACCCATACCGTGACAAAAGCGGCGAGCAGGGATTATCCTTACTCGCCGCCGTTTTATTTCAGCGTTAACAATCACACGGTTATTATCAATGCTAAACCGCTCCTGCATAGGTCTTTCCTTTTTGCTCCGGGGCGGGAATTTTTTTCGGAAAAGGTAGAAAAAGTTCATAAATTTATGCTACAATAAATCATACAGATTGTAAAATTTGATTTCAGGATAACAATGATATGTCAAACGCAGTAAAGGTAAATGAATTTCTGAACAAGGCAAAGGTCTTTTATTTTCTGACAACAGACGGTGATCAGCCGAAGGGCAGACCGTTCAGTTTTCATCTTCTCGACGGAGATAGGCTGTATTTCGGCTGCGGTACATTTAAGAAGGTGTATAAGCAGCTGACAGCTAATCCGAGGGTTGAAGTGCTGGCGGTAAGCGGCGGCGAATTCATGCGCTATGACGGCATGGTGCATTTTGTAAAGGACGACGCGCTGCTTGACAAGGTGCGTGAGGCAATGCCGCAGATCATGGCCATGTATGATAAGAACGGCTGGGAGATGGCGCTATTCTATCTTGAAGACGGTCATGCAGAAATTCGCGGTATGATGGATTTGAAAGAAGAATTTGATGTATAAGAAGGAACTTACACTATGAAAACACAGATCAAAACAACAGAGGCTATTTTCCCGATGCCTGTACTGCTTATCTCCACATTTAATGAGGAAGGCAGCGTTGACGTGATGAACGCTGCATGGGGAACTATGCTCGACCGTGATATGGTCGCTTTGAACCTGACTGAAACGCATAAGACAGTTGAGAACATCAAAGCAAGAAAAGGCTTTGTGGTACATATTGCCGATGCAAAGCACGTGGCAGAAGCGGATTACTTTGGCGTTGTCAGCGGAAGCAAGGAGCCGGACAAGTTTCAGAAGAGCGGTATGACCTACACGAAGTCTGACCTGGTGGACGCTCCCGTCATCAATGAGCTTCCTATCGCTATGGAATGCGAGTTTATCGAGTATCAGAGCGATGCTACGGGGCTTGGCGTCATCGGAAAGGTTCTGAGGACATCGGTTGAAGAGGCAAACATGAAGGACGGTAAGGTGGATATCGACTCCATTGAGGCTATAGCCTTTGACCCTTATACTCACGGCTATTATAAAGTCGGAGGCAGAGTCGGCGACGCCTTCAAGGACGGATTGAAACTGAAATAAGCACAAAACAAGAGTCCGGATATCCTTAGTGGGTATCCGGATTTTCTGTTATCGCTTTGTAAACGCTCAAAGCCTTATCAAACAATACTACTTCTTACATTTTGTAGTATTCTTCCTGATGATCGTGTATCATCGACTCGACAGGAAGCCACGCAAAAATCGGATTCCATTTTGAAAGAAGCAGGGTGTGCCACAATCTCCCAATTCTTCCGTTGCCGTCAGAAAATGGGTGTATCAGCTCAAACTCACAATGAAAAACGCAGCTTTTTATCAGCATATGAAGCTCGCTCTCACGAGCCCACGAAAGTAAGTTTTCCACATTCTGCGGCACATATTGAGGAAGAGTGCCGAGGTGTATAACAGCGCCTGTCTTTGCGTCTACTACACCGACAGCACCGCTGCGAAATTCGCCCGATTCCGCCGTCAGACCTCTCATCATCACGCCGTGGGCTTTGAGAAGATCGTCCATACTGTAAGGGTCAAGCGTGTCGAGAAGCTCGTATATCTCGTATGCGTTTTTGACCTCCTCGATATCCTTGGGCGGCGCAATAATGCGCTTGCCGTTTATCACATCCGTGACCTGCTCCAATGACAGCGTGTTTTGCTCTATGGCAAGCGAGCTGTAAATGGTGTGAATGCGGTTTCTGTGCTTAAAAGACGATTCTTTTTCAAACGGTGACATAACCATTGTTTTTCCGATCAGCTCCGATATTTCGGACACCAAGGTGATTATTTCGTTTGTGATCTTATACGGCGGTTCTTTCAATGGTATCACCCGATTCTGCGGTGGTTTGGTATATATTGATTATAGCACAAGGTAACTGTGTGTATCAAGAGGAAAGATTGCAGGCAGTTTCGATATAACATGAAGAGGTTCACAATTTCTTTTCCGCAAAGAAATCCCGTTTATTAAATCCCGCCGTCATAAATCTCCACGCCGCTTTTCTGCTCGTCAGCCACTCGATATGCGCGTCGTTTTTCGTGTTCTCCGCCATTCTCTTTGACAGAAATTCCGCAACGACATCGGGATAATCGCCGAGGATATTGTAGACCTTCTTCGTCTTTACCGGAAGCCTGATCTCATTTTCTCCACCGAGCGATCTCACGGTAAAATCGGTTATCATAATGCCGGGAGACAGTCTGCCGATCCTGACCTTGCTGTTTGATTCTTCAAGTTCCTTTGCGAAGGCTTTTGTAAAATGCGTCAGCGCGCGCTTGCTTGTTCCGTACAGGTTAAGTCCCGTCATCATGGCGTCATTGCTGCCGTATCCCTCGACGTTGTAGATAAACCCGCCCTCGCTCTGCGTTTCCATCTGCCGCTTTGCAAGTATACTGCCCATCATCGCCGCACGAAGATCGATATTCAGGAGAGCGTCTATCTCACTTTCCAAAAGCTCCCACATCGGCTTCATCGGCTGATTTACGCCTGCGTTATTGACCCAGATATCAATGGTCCCGAATTTGGCAGCAGCTTTTTGTATCATGGCGTCTATGTTTTTCGTTTCCGTGACGCTGCCGCAAAAGCCCGTGACAGCGCCGTCCGATTTGATCGCCCGAAGCTCCGCAAGCGAGTTTTCAAGACGCTTTTCGTTCACGCCGTTTATAACTATATTGAAGCCTTGTCTGCGGAAGCACTTCGCAAGCTCAAAGCCAAGCCCTCGCGTGCTTCCGGTTATTACAATTGTTTTCATGTGCGCCTCCGTTAAATGATATGCTCCAACTTCATATTGTCATATATTATCCTTCATGTTGTATTGTGTATGTATCGCACTCAACAATTCAAGTTCAACACGCTTGTGATCCTCTGTTTTAAAAAAATACAGCTTAATTGTTTTTCCTTTTTTTGCAAGATTCAAAACCACCTTATTCATCTTGCAATTGGTAGTCTGACCGCCTTCATAACAATTAATGCCTTCAATGTATCCGTATCCGGTATTAAACCTTTGTGCAAGCTTTACAGTCTCACCGATATAAATGATCTGATCATCTACTACCCAAAGATAAACCCCCGTTAGATTGTCTGCATTAATACTGAACCGACAAAAGGTTCCTTTACCGAAATAATGCAAATGTTTGTTCAGATGATTTGCATAACTGCTTTGAGGTGCATACTCAACGACCCTGCCATCACTGCTCTTTTCGGGAACAATATCCTGAATATATGTAAATTCATATCCGCAAACTGTTATCGTTTCCTCATGATGATCGTGTGATACCGTCAAGTTGTTTTTCTTGTATTTACCAGTTTCTGCATACACTTCTTTGCCTGTTCGTCGGAACTTTACTATTTTCTTGTTCAGCATTACCGTATCGACCTCATAACCGGAATTCAACCAGGCATATGAATGTGAATGCCCTCCGTTTGACCACCACGCCCGATAAGTGTATGATGAAGCTGGTAATGTAAAACCTATTATTTTCTCAATCTGCTCAAAAGTCAGCGTAACCGAGCTTTGCTCCAGATTTTTAAGGTACTCACCAAGAGGATCATAAATCGAACTCGCGATTCTTTTTTTATTTGTACTTTTAGTATTCATTTTCAGCTCTCCTTTTCGCTGATTCTGATCTCGTAAAACACCCGAAAAATCTCCGGCTCGTTTTCGATATTTTTCGCTATCCTTTTGAGCGTTCTCCTGCCTACTCTGCGATCGAGCACGGCAAATATACGCACAAGCAAATTTTCACTCGCAAGGCTCTTTTCTATACTCTGATTATCGAATATGTTGAACGCTTCATAAAAGCACCGCTGATCGAACATACCGAGCTTTAGGGCGGTGTCGTCCATAAACGGCATTTCCTCATGAAGCCGCCTTTCAAGCGTTTCGTCATGCGGCAGCAGGTGCGCCTTGACCCACTGATTGTAGTACCCTCCCGCAATGATCTCCTTGTTGTCGAGTAGGATCGCCGTTCTGCCCTCGTGATCGGGACAGTAGGTGTACGATGTACAAAAATATCTGATGTGACCTCTGAGGCTCTCGGCTAAATATTCGTTTTCCAGCTTGTGTCTGATCTTTGTCCATGTGTGCATTGTATTCCTC
>CACZCM010000025.1 GCA_902779615.1 uncultured Ruminococcus sp.
AGGAATCTATTGAACCATCTCCGTCAACGTCGCCATAAATACGATCAATTATCAGTCTGTCAAAAACAGCCACATAATCTTTATTTTTGGATACAGGGGAAATTTTGGGAGTCCAGCCTGCAAATGTATACACATAATCATCGCTTTGTTCACGAGAGGGTACTGTGCCGTTATACTCGGGTGTTTCGCCGAATTTATATTCAGCAGATTCCAAAACACTGCAGTCGGCGTTCAGCCACCGAACGGTATAGTATCTGTCGTACTGTTCAAAGTATTGGGTATATTCTATATTAACGTTTGGTTCGGTTGTCGAAGGGATCCACCCTGCGAAAACATATTCGTATTGGTCGTCGGCAGGCATAGCAGGAGATCCGCCGCTGTAGGTCGGAATAGTACCGTACAGTACGTCGCGCTCTTCAAGAATCTTGCCGCTGCTGTCTTTCCATACCGCATGAAAAGTCACCTTAGCATAAATATCGATATCGTCAATGATCCTGCTTTTTATATCAAACGCTTGGGTCAGCTCGGGGTCGCTATACCAGCCCGCAAAAGTACAATTTTCAACTGAAACATCGACAATACCGATAGATTGACCGTGAGTTACTTCTGTGGTATTAAGCAGCTCGCCGTCAAGAACGAAATTCACAACATGGGTTATCTTTTTCTCTTTAAAGCTGGCGGTAAATCGTACTGTTTCATCGCTGCTGTATATCGGGGCATTAGTATTCGGAGTCCACCCCTCAAACGTACTGCCATCTGCAGCTGCAGGAACTGCTCCGTTATATACAGGCAGCTCACCGTCGGCAACATCAGCGTCTTCTTCATAGATCAAACCATCGCTGTTTTCCCAAATTACATTGTGGACAACAAGCGGCGACTCACTGATTTTTAGCTCTGATTCATCATACGTGTTCAGTGCCGATATGTCATAAACATAGCGCAGATACAAACCGTTTACCAAAACATCAACTCCGGCATACATTCCGTTTGTATAGCTAAGCTGACGGTTAGCGGGAGCATAAGCAAAGAACAGCTCGCCCGATCGTCCAACACTGTCGTCATCGGAATTAGTTATATCAACAAGATAATTATTTCCGCTTATTGATACTATATTCCACATATGTGATTCGGAGCTTCCGTTGTAAGAGAAATCTCCTGTTGCTGTGATGCAGGTTATATCACTGTTGAAATCATAAAGATCACACAGAAATTTAAATGCCTTTGAATACCCTTCACAAACTACATTTGTGGAACTATCACCGTCAAACACGTAGATCAGCTGCCACGGATCGCCGTAATCCATATGGTTTTCTGAAGCTTCTCGGCTATATGTTGTCATGCTGCATATTTGATCCTTGAAATACCTCATAGCAGAGTAATCAGATGAGTTTTCATCGACACGGTCAACGATACGTTTTGCATTTTCGGCTGCGCGCTTTGCCGCAGATGTTTTTGAGGTATCTGTACTGAATGTTTTTATATCGCCGCTCAGACTATAATCGGACGAAACCGGAAAAGAAAATGTGATATCACGATATCCTTCAGCTTCGATACTGTTAGTCTTATCGAACCAATAAAGTTCATAAGGGTATTCATCGATGAGAGCATTGATAATGGCATTTATATCCAGATCGCGAATGGTAAATTCAGCACCCGATCTATTAAATATTTCATCACCGTAAATAGCTATCGACGTATTTGACAATTCACCTGCGGCAATTTTCTTTATACTCTCGCCCAGTATCTCGCATATAGCGGTGTGTGCAGCGTCCAGCTGTTTTCTGCCTGAAGAATGGGGCAGTTTTGCGTTCTCCTCAGAAGGTATTCCCGCCGCACGGTCAAGGTATCCCTCAAGGAGGATATCGCTGTCAGGCAGCCTGTTTTGTATACTGCACTCGAGGTGCAGATCGGTATCAACTGCAGCGGCAGCATATGCCGACAACGGCGCAGAAGCCAACATTGCAGCGCAGAGTACAGCACAGGCGGATTTGATAAATAATGATTTATTATACATTTAATTTATCCTTTCTATATTAATTCTTTCACTAATAATTCCGGAACCATAGATCTCAGATATATGCTTCATCGTTTCACACAAACAGGTCGTTTTCTAAAGCCGGGCATTTTGCATGACTATACCCCTCACCCACATATAACAACTTTTATGGGACTCTGCCACCATACCCCGCAAACTTTAGCTGTGCTTGCCAAAGCTGATTTTCCGATTATCCTTGCATCGGTATTGACGTTTTATTTTGAATCTGGTAGAATAAAAACGATAAAACAATAATTACAAACGGAGATCTCGAAATGAACGTATATGATTTTGATAAAACTATATATTACAGCGACAGCACATCGGACTTTTATGTTTTTTGTTTAAAGAGGCACCCTAAAATTGCTTTGCATTTCCCAAAAACTATGGGAATGTTTGTTTTATATATCCTTCATATAAAAACAAAAACTCAGTTTAAAGAGGCAATGTATGAGTTCCTCCATGAGGTCGATATAGACTCAGATCTGAAGGATTTCTGGGACAGCCACAAGAACAAGATCAAGCCGTTTTATGTTAAACACCATAAACCAGATGATGTTATTATTTCTGCGTCGCCGGAATTTTTGTTGAAACCTATTTGTGAGGAGCTTGGCATAAAAAACTTAATGGCCTCCAGAGTCGATCCTATAACAGGTAAATACAGCGGTATCAACTGTCACGGAAAGGAGAAGGTACGCAGATTTCGCGAAGCTTTCGGAAATTCGGTTATAGATGAATTTTATTCCGACGCGTACTGTGACACACCGCTAGCCGAGGAGGCTGTGAAAAGCTTTATGGTAAAGGGCGACAAAATTAATGATTGGAAATTCAGATAGCCGATACAATAAATATTATTCCCTGATTATTCTGTAATCAGGGAATTTATTATTATTTATCGTAAGTGTGTTAATATTTCGTAAAACTAACCCGACAGCTAAGCCTAAATGCAACAATAACCGATAGAAAGCCATGCCGCCGAGTTTGCTTTTACAAATAATCATTTTCATAGCATAAAAAAATCATTTTTCTTCGATCCCGAGCAGATAGTTTACAGACACCTCAAGTATACTTGAAAGTGCTACAAGCTCCACATCAGTGACATATCGAATCTGCCCTTCGAGCTTAGACAAACCCGATGCATTCATATCAACGCCACGAACCTGAAGCTGTGCCAGTAGTTCTTTCTGTTTCATGCCTTTTTTCTTTCTCGCTTCTTCCACTCTTGCGCCTACAAGATTTCGGTCGCCGAGTGATTGCTTTCTCAAACGCATAGGCACATCTCCTTGCTAATATCGGGTTGTTCACATTATACATTTTTGTATTTATGATCGTGAAGCTTTGCGCCGCATCAAGCATAAAGGTAGTTTTACGGTTTACTGCTTTATTGCATTTATGCAGTTCGGAATATATCACCGGACCACACTATCGTTATTATATTTATTATACAGATTTAACGGATAAAATGCAAGTGCTTTTGGCTCTAAATCGAAATTGACTTTTCTGTGAAATATACACAAAAATATCACATAACATAAGAGTTATTAAGAAATGAGATAAAAATCATGTTATTGTTATGTGATAAAATGAAGCAAGCGACCGGTGTCGAGCTTTATCTGCTTTCATCACTGATCGCTTGCCTGCAAAAGATATGTGGGGATTTTTAAAATTTACTCCATATTCTTGAGTGCCAGTACCTTGGGTATCCTGCGAATACGGAAGAAATCGATAACAGTTATCACGGCATAAGCAATAAATACCAACAGGAACTCCTTTAAAAAGCCTTCCGGAGATATTACAAATGTATACCAGCCGCCGAGAGAGGCAAGCATCACATTCCAGAAAAGACTCATAACCTTGTATCCCACAGCTATCGCAATAACCTCTGTTATCACCATTATGACAGCGGTAGACACAAGATATAGCGATGCTATCTCCCCGTCTGTATAGCCAAGTATTTTTACCATAGATATAGAATTTTCATTTTTCTCAATAATAATTTTTGTCAGCAAATAAAGAAGAATCGCAGCTATCACAGCACATGCATATTGAAAATAAACCATATAATCACCCATTGAGTGATCGAGCTGCTTCGCCATTTTTATCAGATCATTTTTGGTAATAGTTTTAGCGATATACTTTTCGTCTATATCCGTAATTCCTTGATCTGTCAAAAATCCGTTGAAATCATCGGAAGCTCTGTCAAATTCGCTGTTGAATGTTTCGTTATTCATAAATACAGCAATTGCAGCAGAATAATCACAAATTCCCGAAACATCAAAGGTATAAGTTTTGTTCTCGTATTTTTCGGACAATGTGATCTTATCGCCTTTTTCAATATTATACTTCTCGGAATACGCCTTCGAAATATAGACACCGCTGCTGTTTTCATTTCCTATATCCATATAGCGGCTGTTAGGTGAAAGCCCGTAAACCGTGATCTCTTCATCGTGAGAAGCGGTTTCGTAATTGAGCGCAGTCACGGAGAATTTCTCAGCATCAACTGTCTTTGTAGTGATAGGATTGCCGTCCTCGTCCTGACTGTCTGTCAGAATGACTTGTTCGTTAACGAACATCATATCCGTAATATTGTCCTGATAATACTTCAGTGTTTCAGGCATACCAACCGCCATTGAAAGCAGTATCATGACAAAGCTTACACCCACGAACAGCATTATATAATTCGGAATATTCTGCAACAGCACACGGATTCTGAAACGTGAGAAAAACTTAAATTTTGGCAGCTTAACTGCCTTTTTTCGTTTTTTCTTTTTTAGATCCCGTCTTAAAAAGCGCAGCGGCGACAGCTTCAGCATTCTGATGATAATAATGAAATTGATCGCCAACATCAGGATCACGGGAACGATCGTCGTTCTGATGAAAGCGTCCGGCGTCCAGACGGTAGAATAAGCAGGCAGACTGTAGCTGTTATAATACATCGCTACAACGACCTTTTTCATGACCGTATATCCCAGAATATTTCCGACCAGCGCAGCAAAAACTATAATAAGCAGCGGAGCGGTCATATAATATCGTACCAGCTCCCATTTTGTATAACCCGACGCACGAAGGGTACCTATAACGGTAGATTCCTTTTCGAGCGCTGTACTGATCGTTACGGCAGATATAAAAGCAAGAACCGCAATAAGAATATACAGAAGTACACCGCCCATCGCTTTATCTGAGCCCATATCATCGGGAGCAAAAATAATTGCCTTATTTAAATATTCAGGAACAAAATCTTCAATTTCAAGATCCTCCGTTTCGGCAGTCAATGTCTGAGTGATCAGCGCCTTCAGAAGATCCTCCGACATCTCTTTTTCTTCATAAACGTCCTTGGGAGGATCGTTGTATTTAAAAGCATATTTCGCATGGAGTCTGCCGCTTATTCGATCAAATCCCTCGGGTGTAGTCATTGCCACATCGAATGTCAGAGCATCGAACATCGTTTCATTATTGTTTTCGTAGAGCGTCGTATAATCGGTAAATGCAGCCAAACCGACGACCTTGAACTCTTTGCTTCCAACATAAAAGGTATCTCCCACCTTAATGGAATTATTGTCGGCATGCATACGGTCAATAATGATCTCATTTTCGTTTTCGGGCTTGCGGCCGTCAAGCAGATCGTAGAGATCTATCTCGGTTCGCTCGTTATATACTCTGATCTTTCCGATTTCGGCAGAATCCTTTGACAAATACTCCGACTTATCTTTATAGAAAAGCTCATATACCGTTATCGGAACGTCCCTTGAGTCACTGTTAAGATCATACCGCTCAGCGAGGTCATCGTATTTTTCGCTCAGCTCCTTATCTATCTTTTCTTTTGCCTCGTTCAGCGCTTTATCGTAAGCGTCTTTATAATCGTCTGATGAGAGCGCTGTTTTCAATGCTTCGTCATAAGCGGTGTCGTAATTCTCCTTGAGAGCTTTTTCAACCGCATCATCCAAAGTTTTTTTCTTAACGTCGTTACTTAGCGCTGCGCCCGCCGACTCTGCTTTTGAAAGCTGTTCATTCACCGTCTTCGTTACGTTATCGATAATGGCAGATCTAACTTTATCGGCGACTGTTTTTTCAACTTTTTCGTTTACGGCATCCTTCACCTTATTCTCTGCTTCGGAATATGCTTTATTGCGGTAATACTCAAGTACATCGGCGCGTTTTCCGGTTTCGATGGCCGCTATGTCGGCAGTTCCGACAGGTTCGGACAATTCAAAATTTCCGTCTTCACGCAGGAATTTTTCCGCATTTGAATCGAGCGATGTCATCATGCTGTTGTTCGCCACATACATTCCTGATACAAAGCCGATAACAACGACCAACATCAAAAATATCATTACATGGCGTTTCTGATCGCTCAGCAGATCCTTCCATACTCTTTTTCGCAGAGGATTGCGGGGGCGTTTTCCGGGCTTGATCTGTTCCATAGCTGCCTCCTACCACTCAAGCTCTGCAGCGGAGATCTTCTTTGTGTTTTTATCATCATGTCTGATCTTTCCGTCACGCAGCTTAATAATATGATCCGCCATATTCTTTATCGCTTCATTGTGTGTAACCATAATCACCGTGTTGCCGTACTTGCGGTTCACGTCCTCGATAAGCTTCAAAATCTCCTTTGAAGTTGTATAATCAAGCGCGCCTGTCGGTTCATCACACAACAGTATATCGGGATTTTTAACTATCGCCCTGCCGATAGACACTCTTTGCTGCTGACCGCCCGACAACTGGTTCGGCAGCTTATGGCGATGCTCATAAAGCCCGAGAGTTTTTATCAGATCGTCGATATCAAGCGGAGAATCCGAAAGATATGCTCCGACTTCAATATTCTCCTTCACATTCAGATTCGGAATAAGGTTGTACAGCTGAAAAACATAACCCAGATGCTTGCGTCTGTATCGAGTGAGATCCTTTTCGCTCATCGCTTCAAGCTTGTCGCCGTTGATTGAGATCTCGCCGGAATCTGCATTATCTATGCCGCCAATAATATTAAGCAGCGTTGACTTACCGCTGCCCGAAGGTCCTAAGAGAACGCAGAACTCTCCTTTTTTTACAGAAAAACCGATCCCCTTTAGAACATTCTGTTTTGTATCGCCGCTGCAAAAGCTTTTTGTCAGCTGATCCACAACGAGAAAAACATTTTTGCTCATTATATTCATCCTTTCATACAAACGAGAAAGTTAGATTTGACTAATCTAAATGTATTATATCACTGTTTGCATAATTTGTCAATTAATTGCCGAGAGCTAAAATAGCAGAGAAAAGTATGAATTATCGCATTTTTTTGGATATAATATAAGCCGGTAAAATTCGGTGATCTTGATTAATAAGATAAAACCGTTAATCACTAATAACCTTTACCGGCTAAAATTACATTTATTAAGTACGAAATTATTCGTACAGCTTAAATCTGTTATATATGTTTTTTCGGTTTTTGGCATAATCTATATCTTGCTTTGTCAGCCAGCTCGATTTACCTGAAAGGCGTAAATAAAGATATCTAAAAGCACATATTACCATTCCTAAAGGCAGTAAAAACGGATATTTAACCGTAACAGGAAATCTGACTCTTGTTCGGCTTATTAAAGCTTCAAATATGCTGTCATACTTGACGATCGAATTTGATTCTTTGCTTTGCAGTTCTTTTTTTCCGAAATTCCCGCTGCAAATAATATCAGTGATAAAGCTTTCCAGAAATTCATCGTCAATATCTCTGCACCATGAATATTCTCTGCCGGCGAGATATTTGTGTGATACGGCAGTCAGGTCGCAGGCGAATACCCAAAGTCCCATCTCTTCAAGCTGTTTTTTATAATTTGAGATATCCACCTTATCAACAAAGACCGCCCAGTCGCATAAATGGCGAAGACCGATACCGCTGTCTTTTGTGAGATGACGCGCGATATGCAGCAGCATTACGATACAATGATGAAAATCATCGGGGATATTCATTGTAAAGCCTGCAAGGGTGACGCTGCGGGCTGTATCAATAATGTCTGATACAAAGGCTTGTATAATATCACCCTTTCTGCCTTTTGGATAATCGGTGATCTTGCGGTGAAGTTCCCACTCTGTTCCGCTGCGTTCGTATTCATCGTGATAAGAATGTTCAGGAAGGTCTTTTTTGTGAAAGCCGCACTGCTCGATCTTCTCCCCTGCTCTTTTTACGTCTTCCGGCTTAACGAGAAAATCGACGTCGCCCATCATTCTGCTTATAGGATCGGGATAGTAGTATGCAGTACCGCTGCCCTTGAGAATAACGTAAGGGCAATTTATCTCCGTCATAGCTGTATGGAGTTCGTCATGTTCATAATGAATAGTGAGGCTGCGTGCTGTGATCTTCTCATTTAATGCTTTCCAGATCGGCAGCTCATTTTTCGGAAGAAAACTCTTTACAACAGAGTAGATTTGCGGAAAAACAGCCTGATCAAGGGCTTCTTGTCTTAATTCACTCCAATCACATTCAGACTTTTCATAAGTTGAACCAAAAAGACTGCTTGACGCAAGCTTGATCAGCATAATTTGTGTATTGCTTAATTTACTCATATCGTGTCGCCTCACAAAAATGATGTATACCGCAAAAAACGGTATACATCATTTTACTTCATATTTGAAATTATGTCAAGTTTAAAAACCAAGCAATCGTGAATAATTGCCATATTACACACTTATAGATAAATTCAGTCATTTGTTTCCAAGAACTCATTCCACGCCTCACGCCAACCGCTGCTTGAGGCTGCAAGATCGGAACCGTTCTTTGCTATTGTCTGCACAGATTCGGAGTAAACTATGATATCGTACTGCGTAATGTCCGCAGCATCTGAATACGTCGTTCTTACGTGTGTAAAAAGCGGTGCAGTAACAACAGAAGAGCCGGTCGTCAGCAAAGGCTTTGTGTAGTAAAAGTAACCCGACAATTTATCTGATGTATCGGATACAAATACCCAATTATCGGGAAGATTCTTTATAAAGGCATTTTCGCTGCTGTTATCTGCAGGGTAAAATGTTGATCCGCCATCACAAGAAAGCTCGGAGCACTCCCTTACGGCAGAGCTTGAAAACTCCACATATACACGAACAAAACACGGTACAGTACCATTATTTCTGATCTGCACTGTTTTTTTGTACTCCGTATTGACTTCCTGTTTTTCGGGAGGTTTAAAATCCTCAACAACTTCGATAGAATCATAGCCTACCGTAACGCTGTTGATCTCTCGATTACTGAGCGCCATCAAATACGCAAGTACTGCGATCATAGAAACTGCAATGAGCACGATCGGCACTGCTGCCGCAGCAATTCTATTCTTATTGTCAGCCGGTGTGTTCATCTCGTCACTCCCTCTGATTGTTGATTATTGTGAGTATTTTCGTTAAGTTTTCACGATCAAGAGTAGTTGTATCAATATCGTCAGCCATTATATTATCGGTCTGGATAGCATAGCCCTCAACAGTGATCGCTTCAGCTAAATCGCGGTTTTCATCGTACTCAAGAATGCTTGTCAGAGTTACCGTGTCGAAAAGCGGAACTGTTGACTGCCCGATATTCAGCTTTTTTGTATAACCGAAATAGTAAGTATGTGTGTTTTCATTTGAAGTATAATCGTGATACAAAAACTCCCATTCTGCATTGTAGCTTATTGTGTCAACAGCCGTACTATCGGATAATGTAACCGTTTTGCCGGAATATGTGCCAAGCGGGGCGAGAGTGAATATCTCCTGTTTTGTTTTCGCCGTACTTTCACGCTTTCGGTCGTTGCCAATTCGTATAGAGTTTTCAACAGGCACGGTCAGCTTCATAAAAACAAATGCATCATTTGTCCCGGTATTCACCATTTTGGGATCTTTGGCAATAAGCTTATACGGCGTAAAGACCGGTGTTTCATCTCGAGGAAATGACGGTTCGACCAACAGTACATTTACATTGCCGATGGTCACAATATTATTTGCCGTATGCTTATCAGTCAAATACGCCCAAGTGACCGCAATAATGCCAACAAGGAGGAATACGCCAAGGCTTCCTAATACAAATTGTTTTTTCTTTTGTTTTTCCATACGTATTCCTCCGTGTCGATCAATAATCTATCAGTGTGATCCTGGCGAAGCCATCGCCCGAATTTCCAGTTACAGTTCCTTTTCCGTCATGTGTGGGCATTATGTTTAACCCCGAAATGTTTTCCGCGGTCGACCCGATGATCTTGCTGCGGTTGATGTATCCCGATCCTCCGCCGCCGGACGAGCCTTCAAAGTAACCCGTACCGCCGCCGTACCAGCCGCCTCCGCCGCCTGATCCGTTTCGAATAATAGATTTTGTACCGCTGACACCGCCTTGACCGAAGGAGCCGATATTGCTGAAGGTACCGTCAGGCGCGGTATAAGGTTCGTTGGCTGCCGAGCCTCCCGAGCCTGAATAACCTATTCCGCCGCCGTCCTGCCTGCCGCCCAGTCCGTGGCTGTATCTTCCGGCTGCAGAATAGTAACTGCCGTGCCCGTCCTCGCCTGTTTCGCCGCCGCCTGCGCCGCCGATATTGTAACGGCTGCTGTAATGGCCGCCTCCGCCACCTCCGCCTGCAACAATAAGAACATCTCCTGTATTATCGCTGTAATTCGAAAGCACACCAAGATCGTTGTTAAGGGCAATGTGTGTGGCACCGCCGCCTCCGCCCCATGTCGTAACCGAGTTTGCGAGTGCGTCGCCGCCGCCGTTAAAGCCTCCTTTTCCGACGTTGTTGCCATATTCAAAATTAGCGGAAGTGACAGAAGAATTGACAGAGGCTGCATCGCCGCCTGCGCCGCCAACTCCGATATAGAGTATGTCGCCGGCGCTAAGGTATACGTTCCCCGAAGCATATCCGCCCATACCGCCGATAGCAATATCATCATTAATTGATCGGGAGTCATTGCGAACGCTGCCGCCCTGTGCGCCCCACACCTCAAGCTTATATGTGCCTGTTTTGGTGACGTTGAATGTCTGGATATCATCGGTAGGCATAAACGGAACGGTGCTGCCCGGTTCCATCTCACCAATAAACGTTATCTTTGCGAATCCGTCGCCGCTGTGACCTGTTTCCTGCTCTCCCGTGGGTGAAGCAAACTCATTATCTCCGCCGATCGTTGCGCCGTTAATGATAAGCTCACTGTTTACGTGCCCCGATCCTCCGCCGCCGGACATACCCGACAAACCGTTAGCTTTTTCTAATTTTGAACCGCCATACCAGCCGCCGCCTCCGCCGCTGTCGCCCGATGATAAGTCTGCATTTGCGCCCTGACCAAAAGTGCCGTATCTTTGTGAAGGATCGCCGCTCTGCTGTTCCTGCGCTCCTCCGGTAATTTCTGCACCGGTAAAGCCGGCCATGCCCGAAGCAATAACTTTTCCGCTGCCGCCGATCTCTCCGCCGCCACAGCCGCCATAAGCTACAAAATACCCAGTGGTAGTATTATATCGACAATATAATGCACCGCCGCCTCCTCCTGCGACGAGGAGAACTTTGTCTTTAATATTCACATAGTTGGCAAGCGTACCGTTGGCAGGGAATCCTGCTGCATCCGATGTTTCAAGTGCAAAATGTGTTGCGCCGCCTCCCGATGCAATGATCTTATACGTGTCAGGGGAGCCTCCGTGAGTGGCGCCTCCGCCGTTAAAACCTCCCGGAATAATACGATCCCTCTCTTTTGTCTGAGCGACGTTTTCCGATTTTCCTTCTCCGCCTACTGCTATATAGACATTTTGACCTTCATTAAGATATACTGTTCCGTATGAGTAGCCGCCTTTGCCGCCTTTCATATATCCATACTCAGGTTTTTCTTCTTGATCGGCATCTCCGCCCTGCGCGCCCCAGCCTTCGAGTAAATAATATCCCGAACGCGGCGCGGTATACGATTCGATCTTACCTGTCGCGCTGTATGACATATCTCCGTCAACAAAGGTTATCCTGGCATGACCGTCACCCTTGTGCCCGATCTCTGTGCCGCCGTTTGGCGCAGGCATTTCGCTGTCACCCGCAATAATAACAGGTGAGGTGAATACATAACCTTCATATTCAGAAGTTTCGAGATGGGTAGGATTCGATTCGGACGAACTCTGGTTTATCGCTTTACAGCCGTCATAACCCGAAACGTATGACGAACCGCCGCCTCCGCCGCCGTGCTGACGGTTAGATGTACCGCCGCCGTACCAGCCGCCTCCGCCGCCGTTGCTGCCAAAGCCGTTGTTATCGCCTTCGCCGCCTTTACCGAATTTGCCGGTTTCTTTGGTCATACCGGAGTTTGCTCTTCCGCCTGCGGTCTGAGTTGCTCCGAATCCATAATATGAACCTTTGCCGTCGCTTCCGGTCAATTCGCCGCCATAGCCACCTTGAGTACGAGAATATACCAGATAAGAGTAACCACTATATATGCCGCCTGCACCATTTTTCAGTGGTTCACTTACAGGTTCTCCATAAGTTGGCGTCCACTGTGATTGATAATATACTCTCCATTTATTATCAGAACCGCCTCCGCCGCCAGCTGCTACCATTATACGTGATTTCATGGAGTCGAAGCTGTACCATTCTTCATCGTCATCTTCAGACGCTTTTGTAAGTCGGAAGTCCGTTGCTCCGCCTCCGCCGGTGCCGCTTTGTGACCATGAATGATATGTGGAGCCGCCGCCATTCCAGCCACCGGGATTTGATTCATGATACTGTGTATATGTTGACTTCGGGTGCTGACCAACATATAAGTAAAGCTTTTGCCCCGCGTTAAGGAAAATATACCCGCTTGTGTATGCTCCTCTGCCGCCAAGACTATTGTCCTCGGTTTCATCGCCGCCGCTTGCGCCCCAGCCTTCAAGGAAATAGTAGCCGGATCTCGGCGCTATGAATTCCTGAACCTTGCCTGTGTAAACGAAGTTTTTGACCTTTATGCCAAGCTGAGCCGTAACATTAAGCACTGTTATCTCGGGATGAGAATTCAGGTACATTATAAGCGCACCTTCGTTAGCAAACTCGGTTCCGTCGTCGGCGATCCACCCCGAAAACGGGTCTATGCCAACTATAACCTGCGGCTCAAGGTAGGTTCCAAGAGAAATCTCTCCGCCGGTATAGTACACTACATTTGCCGCGGCAGTTTTAGAACCTACTTGAAAAATACTCTTGTTCTGCACATCGATATTAAATACCACTCGCTGAGTGGGTACGGTTTTCGCAGGCTCTACCGCTGCAAAAAATGTAGTTCTGAGCGTTTTTTCTCTGCCGCCGATGGTGTCTGTATATTTTACATTTACAGGGAATTCAGAGTCAGCATTGTTTATGCCGTTAGGAACTGTAAAATCAGTGCTGCCATCGGGCAAGAACTTCGCGTAACGCTCGTCGCTGCTGTCGATGACCTGCTGCGTACCATCGTCATAGATCACATAGAAAGTAATATCTTCCTTTGGAATAACATATGTTGATTCTTCAAGATCAGCCCGCAGAGGTATGTACTCCTTATTGTAACTTGCGCTGATACCGGTGATCTTCTTCTCAACAGGTATCATATTGACCGCCGCAGTTACATGACCAAATTTATCAAAATAGTCAAGTTCGTTTTCGTATGTCACCTCAAAGCTAGCATCGTCCGATGATGTGAGGTCGCACGAAGCAATGCTGCCGTTAATGCTGTACTGACTATCGTTTATCGTGGTAGTATCCTCAACCGAAATGCTCTTGAAACCGTATCGGGATACGTTCACTTCCTTGATCGTATATTTTCCGCTGGGAACGGAGAACACGGCTGACCCGCTGAGATTGTCGGGTGAAAGCTGTATGGTTTTTGTCTGAGATTGCCGGGTATCGATGTTTGTAACGGTAAATATGAACATCGGGTCGCCGAATTGCTTCAATGCCTCATCGATCTTCTTGTTGACCTTTATTTCGCACATTTTAAGCCGGTCGGTACACTCCAGCTCCTGAACGGAAGTACAGTTATATGCATTGATGTTGAAGCGTATCGGTTCTGCAAGGGCATAACCGCTCGGCGCCTGTGTTTCCTTGAGCGTATATGCGCCCCACGGGATATTGATTATCTCGAATCTGCCGTCGGTATCCGCAGGCTGCTCGGGAGTTTTTTCCTTTGCCGTAAAATCCCATCTTCCCTCCGTTATCTTCAGAATTTCAGTACCCTGCTTGTCACACAAAGCGAATTTTGCGCCCGGAAGGATCGTAATATCGTCTTCCTTATATTTAGTAAGAACAATACTGCCGGGGATCTGATAGTTGACTGAGCTTACTTCCTGCATGATATCAACATTGTTCGCGTTTATGGTGAAAGTCCGGGGATCATAAGACGCATTGTCCTTTTGGTAGCCGATAACCGCCTTGGTTTCAAGGAAATAATACTCTCCCCACTCAAGATCGGCAACGATGTCTGTATAGCCTTCGGTATTTGTTTTCAAACCGCTGCGTATAAGGATATCATCGGTTTCGCCGTTCGATTCAGTATCACGATCGCCTTTAACTCTAAAAAGTGAGAACACCGCTCCCGCGATCGGCGTATCAGTATTTGAAGATTTTGAAAGCCGAGCCGAGCCTGTTTTTTGCCTGTCGGTTTGAGTAACGGTCAGAGTCTGTCCAACGGTTTTTGCATCAAGCACCACGCTTTCGGGGTTTGTGACCGTGGAGAGCTCGTAGCCCTTCGGCGCCATGATCTCCTGAAATTTGTACTCGCCGAACTTTAACCCGCTGACTGTAAGTTCACCCATAGCGTTAGTCGAAAGATTTGCGCGAACAGTCTCCCATGCTCCTTCTGCATTCCTCTTCAAAACATTGTACCATGCATTGCCAAGATAAGACTGCGAATCCGATGCGTCGGATTTAGTGATCCTTATACTTGCGGTCAGTTCGGAATCCTTCTGCTCGGCTTCGACTTTGATCGACTGATTGTCGAGGCTGTAGTTGGATTTATCGATAACGAATGTTATCGGCTGAGTATTGATCGAGTAGCCCTGAGGCGGCTCGACCTCCTTGAGATAATATGTACCCCACGGCAGATTTTTAATAGTAAAGCCGTTATCGCCCGTTACAAATACAGATGTATCGCCCGAGCCGTCATGAGTATACTCATAGTCGGAATTAGCGTACAGCTTCTGACCCGACTTATTATAAAGCTCGTATTTTGCGCCCGCAACATCGGTAATTGTAGCGTCATCGGCATCTTTTTTGTGGAATTCAACTTCGCCGTTTGCTCTGAGATTGTTGATGTCGATCTCTATCAATTCTGCGTGAACATCGACCTCTATCTTTGTGGGTTCGGCTGCAACAAAGCCCTCCGGCGGCTTGACCTCCTTGAGGTAGTATGTTCCCCAGCGGGGCACCTCTCCTTCAACGATACCGAGTATGTTTGTTTCGAGGTTCTCGAAATACGGAACAGCATTTGTGCACTGTTCATCGGTATACATCGTAAATACTGCGCCCTTCAGAGCAGCGCCGTTCTGGCTGTCGATCTTGCGGACCTTAACACGAGGCCTTGTTTCTTTCAGTACCGTGTGAGTAACTGACGATGGAAACAAAGCTGTTGTAAAATCAGAGTCTGACTGGTTAACGATCTTCAGCTCGCAGACAGTTGTAAATGCATTCTGAGCATACTTATCGATCGGAGAAACTTCGCTCGGATCACTCGGACGGGTCGGGGCAAACATATTGACAATTACAGTCATATCGATATCTTCTGTGATCTCTCTGCCGCCGTCTTCTATCGCTACCGCGATATTATATACGGGATCGCCTGCTGCGGGCTTCCATATCCGTTCGTCTTCCGAGGGAGTCATTTTTATCCAGATCGGGTTGGAAAGATCCTTCAGCGGGCTTGTTTTAAAGCTGTCTTTCGACGTATCGATCATCTGATCCTTAGTGTAGTATACCGATATACTGCCAAGCCCCTTGTCGTAAAGCATCGATACATCTACGTTTTCGACGGTCCCCCGCCACTCTGATTCGAGCGGGACACTTTCCTGAGAATTCTTCCTGATAGTTATGTTCGATTCGGCAGTTGGCTCCAGCATATCGTAAATAACAATATTTCTCAGCGGTGACAAGCCGGTTGTGAAATCGAGCATATAGGAATACCGAGCCTTTTCCCTAGTGTCAGTTTCATCTTCGCGAATGTCGACTCTTGCCGCTTCCGCCTGATTCTCTGCACGAACATAACCTTCCGTATAATATGAACTGATGTATTTGATCGGTTCGATCTGCCATGCCGCAACAGTGGTATCGATCGTTTTGACGAATTCGTTGTAGGCAATTACCTCGGTCGTGTTGCCGTCCATATCTATATCGTTTCGATCGACCGACTGAAGATTACCTTCTACCTTCTGAACACCCGTGTCGTTGATAAATGTGTAAGAATTGACTACGAGGTTCAATACATCTTCCGAATGCTTATACTCGCTTTCGGTCAAATACACCGGATACTTAATAGTGATATCTGCCCCGGTTAATATTTCCATCGGGTCATCGGTAAAATCAAAGGAAGCGGCAATAATAGTATTTCCGTCACTGTCGATGCGTGTGGACAACGACATATAATTCATAAAATCATCGGCAGTAAAAGCGCGTCCGGGCATAATGATATTGCCTTCTTCGTCGACCGCTGCCGAACGTGCTCCCGAAAACGTAAATTTCGCCTTCGAAAGATCGCCCAAATGCATCTCCTTGCTTACCTTTGTATATATGGTAAATTTCTTAAGATCGCCGCTTTGGTCGGCTTTTACCACGCCGCTTGATGTAACCTCGGCATCGTAATTACCTGTATTGGGATTACGATTAAGCTTACTCAGATCTACCTTAGACTCAAGATATGTCCTTGCGCTTTTCAGCTTAACAGAGGTCATTGCACGATACAGCCGCTCGCCATACGCCTCTTCCTTCGGATCCTGCGCTGCTACCTCGGTCATGTCTATGGCGCCTGTGGGTGTTGTCGGTATTTGTCTGTTATTATATAAGATGTCCGTCAGGAACAACCCTTTTCCGTAGTGAGCAATTGTAGTGGCGGCAAAGTTCTCATTGTTTTTATTCAGAAGCCGCATATAGCTTACATTTGTGATCTCACCGTCGGGATCGATACGCTGTGACTCCGGCTTTGCCTGTTCTGCGTCCCAGTTAAACTTAATATCCACACCGACATTGATCGCAGGATCGTAAGAGTAATTAACTCCTTCTATATCCACATACAGCCGCTTGGGATATTGGCCGAGATCGTTTTTGGGGAGAACAATATATGCGTTTTTACCCGTAGTATCCTTTCCGCTCATTATATCGTCGCCAAGCTTAACATAATCCGAAAGCGCTGCGTCCATGTCATAAGCAACATAAACGCTGAAATGATAATCAAACGAATCACGGTATACCTGAATACTTCTGAGATCATACTCGTTTTCGGTCAGGCGGCGAACGCCTGTAACTGTTTTTACAAAAAGGTAATCATCGCCCTGTATGAAGTGAATCGAATTATCGGGAGAAAAATCATTATTATTGAATGATCGTTCGGCATACTGTGTTGGATCGTCGGTGTCATCGCCCGATGACATAATGTTCATTTTCGACGCCTGACTTCCTCCGCTCTCGTACAGTACAGCGATATGGCCATACAGCTTAAATGTAACATTCTGACCTTCATAGAATTTGTTGATAAGCGTACCGTTTTCACTTGTGTGAGTAACCGGTCTTTTACCATGATAATAATTGCCTTTGCCGTAGTAAAACTTATACACGGAATCGCTGCCTTTAATCCCGGCAGCAAGTGTGCCTTCGTATTCCCGCTCCTTCTCTTCGCCGATAATGTATTCGGTTTCATCTTCAAAAAGCGGGATCAGCCTTCCTTCAATTTTTAATGTATTATCAGTGATCTTGTCACGATTGACGCCGATAATAAAATCCTTCGAGAGCTGATTAGAGAATGACGTGTCGTTTGGAGAAATTGTTCCTCGCCGATCGGTAAACATATAAAAACCATACACCTGCTCGCCGGTTGCGGGATCTTCAATAACTTCAAGCGGTATTCGTTCGTAATTAAGATCATAGACCACAAGATCTTTTTTTGCAGACGCCAAATCTATCAGCTTGCCATCGGGAGGAGGCGTTTCGTTTTCGATGGAAAGCTTAACAAAATATTTGGACTGATATAATGCCCTGGCTCTGTATTCCAAGCCAAAATCTGTGCGGTAAATATACCATGTGTACGGCGCATTGACACTTTGAACCTCATCGTCGCTGATCGCATTCTCTGAGTTTGCGGGGATGTCCTCAGCCAGCAGCTCATCGCTAGGGATCGGTGTTCTGGCCCTGTTTAAGTTCTCATAATTGGTTGAATCAAGCCGCTGTTCATTGATGGAAATATTATAGATATCCCTCAATGAATGATATTCAAATGAAAGCGGCGGCAAATTCGCCGTACCGTCTGGCACTGTGGAAAAAACAGGATACAGGGTTTCGGTAAAACCATCCTGCGCCTCACGTGCGTTTATCTTCCACTGCATCTCAAAGCCGCCGGACAGAGTCTGATCATGCTCCACCGCATCACGGTAAGTAAACGTATATTTATTATCGGTGCTGTCATAATCGAGATCCCAGTGGCTGTCTTCTGCATAATTTGAATCCGACGCGGTAATTGCACGTACCTTTCCGCCGCGTTTTATCGAATCGATCCCGTTGATCGAAAACTTTATTTCACCGGGCTGATAATCCTTCGGGGTATTTGATAAAAAATACGAGAACGTCAATTTGAAGCTTTCCTGAACATCGGCTTCGGATGTATACTGCATATCCACGGAACGTGTGGACGTCCAAAATGCTTGCACCGTCCAATCTCCAAGATGATTAATATATACTACCTCATCGTCACCGCTCACATCATCGCTGAATGCAGGCAGCGACACAGTCGAAAGAGCAAAAAGTACAGCAAGGATCAAAGAGATCGTTTTGCAGAATAATGATTTTGTTTTTTTCAAGGTCAATCATCCTCTCACGTAAATCGACACATGATCTGTTTAGTCAAGATCTATTCGTAACGCAGCAAATAAATATCGCTGAATTCACCGATATTTTTCTGATAAGATTTGCCGTTAAATCAACCGATAAATATCATCAAGCTGATCTATCGTTAAATAATCCGATGAATCATCGGTTTTTAGGTAATCAGACTGTATTGCGAAGGCTTCTATTTTTATATTTTGAATATCAGTATCGATATTGCTTGTATCGATTATGTTTTTCAGCTGAACATAATCGAACAGCGTATTTGTGGAGCTTCCGACCGGAAGTATGTTTTTATATCCAAAAACATATGTACAGCTATCGTCCGAGGAAATACAGAACTCCTCAAGCTTTTCCCAACCGTCGTTAAATGTCGCTGCGGGTTCTTCGTGATCCGTAAAGCTGTTCTTCAGCCAGAATAATTCTTGAACGACGCTGCTGCCCTTTATCCCGTTTTTATCAGCAACAGTGACCTTTGCCATCGGAACTGTTACCTTCAAGAAAACCACGGCATCATTGCTTCCGGTGTTTGTGATCTTAGGATCCTTTTTTACCGTATCATAGGGGACCAGATCATTTACCTCGGGCGAGTCATTGCCCGGATAGTTTGGTTCTGTCAATGCTATCTTAACATCACCGGAAGTAAATGTGTTGGTAACAGTATCGTTTGAGTTTAGGAAAGCCAATGTAATTATAATAAGAAGTACTGCAAGCAATGACAAATACAACACTGCCGGTTTAGAATGCTTCTTTTTACTTGTCATGTCAAACACCTCCGTATTTGTTGAACGCTCTGATTACTGCAAGCAGACACAAGGCACAAACTTGTGCGTTCAGTACCTCTGAAAACGTGAAACGTAACCCCCGGCACTGCCGAGCGCGGGAAATTCTCCACTGCGGTTATATTCAAAAGTTGTTAATTTAAATTTTTAATTATTTATAATAAGTGAACAAAGGTATACACTACCCCATCGTTCTATATTTCTGTATTATATCATAAAACAGCAATCTTATCAATTGTTTTTCAAGTAATTTGTATACAATTCACATTTTTTTTACATTTAAAAAACCCGTAAACAACAAAAAGGGCTGCCTGCAAAATTTAATGCAAACAGCCATGTTATATTTATTGAATCGGATTATCACAGCTTCATTGTCAGTCCTATCCTGCCTTTTTCTTTATCGATAGACAGAATACGAACATTGACAATATCGCCAACCTTCAGCACCTCGGACGGGTGCTTTATGAATCTGTTTGTGATCTGAGAAATATGGACCAGTCCGTCCTGGTGGACTCCGATATCTACAAAAGCGCCAAAATCGATAACGTTTCTGACAGTACCTTTAAGCTCCATTCCTTCCGATAGATCATCTATACCGAGGATATCACTTCTCAGCATCGGCGCAGGCAGCTCATCTCTCGGATCTCTGCCGGGCTTCAGAAGCTCCTTCGCAATATCGATGATCGTCGGTGCGCCGACTCCAAGCTTTGACGTCAGCTCCCGAACGCTCTGCTTTTTGAGCCGTTCAATAATATCCGAATAACTCCCTTTCTCGATCTCCGATCTTGAATAACCCAGTTCATCGAGAAGACCTCGTGCAGCAGCGTAGCTCTCGGGGTGGATCCCTGTTTTGTCAAACGGTTCGCTGCTTTCTGTCACTCTCAAGAAGCCTGCACACTGTTCAAATGCTTTCAGACCGAGCTTAGGCACCTTTTTCAGTTCTGTTCTTGATCTGAATTCTCCGTGCTCCTCACGATATGCCGTGATGTTTTTGCTGACTGCAGCCGATATTCCCGCAACTCTTGAAAGCAGCGCGGGAGACGCGGTATTAAGATCAACGCCAACAGAATTGACGCAGTCCTCGACAACAGCATCAAGCGCCTCACTCAGACGCTTCTGTGGCATATCATGCTGATATTGACCAACACCGATCGACTTTGGATCGATCTTTACCAACTCCGCCAACGGGTCTTGAAGACGTCTAGCAATAGAAACTGCACTTCTGAGCGTCAGGTCAAGCTCCGGCAATTCCGCCGCCGCCAGCTTTGACGCAGAATACACAGATGCGCCAGCCTCGCTTACCACCATGTAATACACTGTTCGTCTGCACTTTTTTATAGCTTCAGCCGCAAACATTTCGGTTTCTTTCGTTGCAGTTCCGTTACCGATCGAGATAACGTCAACATTAAACTTTTCAATAAGATCTATCAGCGTATTCATCGACTTCTCGATCATTGCCGGCGAATGAGTTGGATACAGAACAGTTGTTGAAAGCACTTTTCCTGTAGCGTCAACGACGGCTGTCTTACAGCCTGTTCTGTAACCCGGATCAAGTCCGATAACGACTTTCCCCTTTACGGGCGGCTGCATAAGAAGCTGCTTCAGATTTCCCGCAAACACTTTGATCGATTCAGCGCTTGCACGCTCCGTCAAGTCAGCTCTAACCTCACGTTCAACAGACGGATAGATCAGTCGCGCGTAGGCGTCTTCACACGCTTCACGCACAAGCTTTGCGCTTTCTCCTCCGTTCTTCACATTTAAGCGGCACACCGAGGCAGCCTCTGCTTCGAAATCTACA
>CACZCM010000026.1 GCA_902779615.1 uncultured Ruminococcus sp.
CTCTGCGCAGCAGAAGCACCGACCGACGCGGCAGCGGAGACCTCTGCCTTTGGAAACCGCAAGCCTTTTGAAAAAGGCTTGGCGAAAACTTTATGCTGTGCTCTACCGAACCTTAAGTTAATGACATTGCATACTCTCCGCCGAACGGAATATATAACCCGCCGCCTATAACGGCGGGGAACATAATCTGCGGTTATATTCAATTAATGATATACGTAACTCAAACTTCCCACAAGCAAACAACAGATGACAGTGCTGACAATAATCTGACAGTAATCTGACAGTAGATTTTGCCTTAAAAACGGCTTGGTTAAGCCATTTTTCACATGACCTGACAGTTGTGACAGTACTTTTTTATTTTTTTAGTAAAAAAATTTGAAAAAGATATAATAGTATAATAAAAAATATATATAAGAAGTGCGATTTTTTACTGTCACTTCTGTCATTTTTTTTAAAATGGCTTAACCATGCGGGTTTTGGGACTTTTGAACTGTCAGATTACTGTCAGATTACTGTCAGATTTCCTCGAACTGTCACCCTTTTGAATGAGCATTGATGTGGGAAGTTTGAGTACGTAATTATTACGATATCATTTTTATCTCACATTCAAGCTTTACGCCCTTCTCTTTTTCAACAGTATCCTGAATATGTCTGATAAGGTTTTTAACGTCCTCGCAGGTAGCGTTAGATTTGTTGATAATAAAGCCTGCGTGCTTTTCACTGACCTGAGCGCCGCCGATCGCTGCGCCTTTCAGCCCGCATTCCTCGATCAGCCCGCCCGCAAAATAGCCCTCGGGTCGTTTAAATACGCTTCCTGCGCTTGGATACTCAAGAGGCTGCTTCGTTCGGCGTCTGTTCATAAAATCATTCATGCGTTCATGGATCAGCTTCTCATCATCGGGCTTCAGCCTCAATGTCACACTCGTGATGATACCCGAATTTTCCGAAAAAACGCTGTGACGATACGACAGATCCAGTTCCTCGGCATTAAGTGTTTTCAGCGTGCCGTCGGGCATGATGCACGAAACACTTTCGATAATGTCCTTCATCTCTCCGCCGTATGCGCCTGCGTTCATATAGGCAGCTCCGCCGACAGTTCCCGGGATCCCCCATGCGAACTCAAGCCCCGAAAGACTGTTGTCGAGAGCATATTTGCAAAGTCTTGCAAGGGTGATCCCTGCGCCGCTCTTTATCAGCGTTCCGCTTTCGTCAACAGGCGATATGTCTTTGAATTCGCCGTCAAGCTTGAACACAACGCCCGGATATCCCTCATCAGACACCAAAAGATTCGAGCCGTTGCCGATCACGAAAGAAGGGACATTCAAATTGCTGCACATTGAATACAGCTCCGACATTGCGTTTGAATCATATACAAAAACAAGTACTCTTGCGCTGCCGCCTATCTTGAAGGTGGTATACTTTCGCAGCGACTCATTTTCAAAGCATGCGCAGCCTTTTTTCGCTGCTGCGTCTGTCACAGCGGCAATATTGGTTTCTATATCATTAATTAAACTACTCATAATAACTCCATATTTCCGAGTATATATATTCTATGTTACCACACAGTAAAATCATAAAATCATGATAAACCGCAGCTAACAAAACAAAAACAGCGGATCATTCTGTATTTTTGATCGCAGCGGTCCAAAAGCACAGCCCGTCAGATCAGCTCTCTCTGACCGCAAGCCCTCTTTCTTTAAGACATTTTTCAAACCGCTCAACAGAGGAATTTACGACCAGCTCCTCGGGAAATCCTATCTCCTCAAGCATTTTTATCGAACCGTCAAACCGTCCCATCTGAGTGGTAAAGTGGGCATCTGTATTTACGATTATCGGGATCTCCATACGTTTGCACAGCTTTGCTATCTCGATACAATTCGGCACGGAGCTTTTGTTGTTTTTGAACGCGGAATCGTTTATTTCGATCAGCTTGCCGTGCTGCGCGAGCACGGGCAGCACACTTTCATAATCAAATCTGTAGGCAGGCGTTCCGCAGTGTCCTATTACATTTATATGCGGATCGTTCGCAGCATTGATATACAGCTGCGACACGGTATCGACGCTCACCTTTGTTTTTGATTGATCGAGCGTAACGTCATGTATTGAGGCAACGATCCACTCAAGGCAGTCAAGGCTGCTTTCGGGCAGGTCTATCGACCCGTCAAAATCGGTAATGTTTGCCTCTGCGCCCTTCAGAACACGAACTCCCATATATGTTTCCGGGATCGCCCTCAAATTATTGAAATACCACACCTGCGGCGACCCCGGCATTTTTGGACCATGGTCGGTAATGGCGATCGCATACAGCCCAAGGCGGGCAGCCTCGGCGATCATCTCGGTCGCAGTTGCGTAGGCGTGAGTTGAGGCGATCGTGTGGGTATGTGTATCTGCAATGATCCTCATCAAATATCACTCCCATGAAATCGAAGTTTTTCCGTTTTCGTCCGTATCGTAGACCATACCGAGATTTGCAAGCAGTTCCTTTGCGGCGTTGTAGCCCATCTTTTTCTGACGGTTATTCATCGCCGCCGCTTCAATAATAACTGCAAGGTTACGTCCGGGCTTCACGGGGATTGTTATCATGGGCACTTTATTGCCAAGTATTTCCATAAATTCCGTTTCCATGCCCATTCGATCATAAACCTTGTTGTTGTCCCAGATCTCAAGGTTGATGACCATATCGATTTTTTCGGTATTCTTAACTGCGCCCATACCATAAATACGGCGGGCATTCACTATACCTATGCCTCGAAGCTCAATGAAGTGACGAATATTTGCAGGCGACGAACCGACCAGCGTCTTGCTCGAAACTCGCCTGATCTCCACTGCATCATCGGCGATCAGACGGTGTCCTCGCTTGATAAGCTCCACGGCAGTCTCCGATTTACCGATACCGCTGTCGCCCATCAGCAGCAGGCCTTCGCCGTATACCTCAACGAGGACGCCGTGCCGGGTCACTCTCGGCGCAAGCTGAACGTTCAGGAACGACACGAGCGAAGCTGTAAACTCACTTGTGGCGTCGGGCGTTACAAGGATAGCAACGCCATACAGCGACGCTACGTTCTTGACCTCGGGGAACGGTTGAAGCCCCCGGCAGAATATCATAGCAGGCGGGCACAGCGACAAAAACGACTCGAGAGATTTTGTGCGTTCGTCCGGCGGAAGAAGTTCCAGGTAGTGGTGCTCCTTTTTGCCGATAATAAGTATCCTGTTTTTATCGAAGAAATCCAGATGACCCGTCAGTTCAAGTCCGGGACGATTATAATCCGCCACTGTAACATTCAGATCGTTTGGATCTTTCGGCATATATACGATCTCAAGAGAAAATTCCTCGATTATTTTCCCAAGCGAAACGGTGTAATCCATGTCAATACCTGCCTTTCGTTGATGATATATTGATTTGCGGCTATTCAGTACCCATGTTCTTCTATATTAAAGCATTGATTTTTAGCTGTCCGCTAAAAGCTCTGCTTTCAACAAGCGGACAAGATCCGCAGGATCTCATGCCATAACCACGCCCCTTCAGCCGAGGCTCTTGAGTTTCGGACTTCACACCTAAAGGGGCAGACGCATACCTTTGGAAACCGCAAGCCTTTTGAAAAAGCTTGGCGAAAACCTTGTGTTGTGCTCTATCGAACCTTAAGTTAAACGATATTGGTGACGCCGAAGGCATAACGGAGAGGTTTACAAAGCATTTTCAGTTTATGCTATTGATCCGGAATGTGGTCCTGAATAGTAATTTTACCTTTGATGTATATGTTTTTTCGATATTATTATTCTCACGGTGAGATCCCGCTAATAAGCTCCTCGGCATAGCTTTCAAGATCAAACTGCTGCGGCAAGTTTTCTCCCCCGTTGTCATCATACACTGCGCCGTCGTCGTATGTCGGCTCACTGTAGGTGTCGCCGTTATCATCGCCGTAGTTCTCGGTATAGCTCTCTGTTCCGTAATCATCGGTATAGCCGTCGTCGTACCAGCTGTCGTAATAGTCTGACGAAGTCCCGTCATCATATCCGCCGTCAAAATCGGGTATCGTGATCCCCGAAGGCAAATGCTCGTCAATAAAGCTGCTGACTCCGTCGGTGATCCCGCTTGTGACCCGGCTCATAAGGTCATCTATCAGCTTTGAGTTTTTCGACGACGTATCTTCGGATGATGTACTTTTGCTTTCCGTATCGTCGGGAACAGTATAAAATTCGTTTGAGCCGCTGTCGGTATCGCTGTCGGCCTTTTCGGCGGAAGCGGTCGTGTTCGAGCTGCTGCCCATTCCGAGAGCGTCGCTGACCGCTGACGGCATTGGGAACACTCCCGACACAAACAGCCAGATCAGCACTGCGACAATTGCCAGTATCAAAAACGCCAAAAGCCCCTTCAAAAACTTCCCACCGTCACGCCTGCGGGAACGTCCGCCTCTTGACGGTACGGTGACCTCAGCTTTTTTCTTGCCTTTCACGGCGGTTATATTGTCGAAGCCATCACCCACAAAACCGTTGAGGAAATCCTCCGGGCTGCGAACACGCTTTTTCGGATCGATACAAAGCGCCTTCATCATCGCCTTCTCGGCAGAAGCGCTTATCGTCACGCCAAGTTTTGATACGGGAGTGACCGTATCGTTTGCGCTGCGCTTGACCGCATTCGGGATAACGATCCCCGTCAGCATTTTATACATTACGGCAGCCGCCGCATATACATCAGTCCACGGTCCGACCTCCATATCTTTGTAGTACAGCTCAGGCGCACTATAGCCCGGACGAGGAGTGCCCGATTCACGCTGAGTATACATATTCTTGTTAAAATCTGAAAGATTGTAGTCAAGCAAATATACCTTATTGTCGTTTCCGATAATAATATTATCGGGACAAATATCACCGTGGATCGTGGAAACTCGGTTGAGCCGTCTTAGCCCCTGAAGAACGCCCGTAATTATTCCCGCAGTACTTTCGTAGGTAAGCTGACCCTTGCGTGAAAGCACCGAGCTGAGCGCTTCACCCGACACAAGCTCCGTCACTGCATATGAGGTATTATTGCTGCGAAAGCACTCGATCAAATTCGGAACGCACTCAACATGGTTCTCAAACAGCTTGACGTTTTCATCGGAAAAAGCGTCGCAGCCGATCGAAAACTTGACCTCTGCGTCCTCCGAGATCGGCTCGACATCACGGCCGTTTGCGCTGCGAGTCACAAGATACGAGGGCATATACTCCTTCACAACGACGTGCTTTTTGTAGAAATCATCGAAGCATTCATATGCCACTCCAAAGGTACCGAAGCCGATAACGCTGACAACCGAGTAGCGCTTGTTGTTGAGCCGCTCACCGCTTTTCAGGTAGAAAGAACCGCTGTGTCCGGAGGCCGCATAAATATTTCTGCTGCTGTTTTGCTTTTTTACTTTGCGAACCGCAGAATCGGGAATCTCGATCCTCTGCGCCCGCTCAAAACGTCTTGTCGTAACAGCCTTGGTGCGGGGCACATACCCGCAGTAAGGGCACGCCGAAAGCGTGTCTTCGTAGGTTTGTCTGCAATTAAGGCATCGTTTCAAGAGGATCCCCCCTTTATCTAAAAATAATCATCTGTATTTATTCCGTATACTGCATAATAACAACTGTTGAATTATCAAGTGTATCTTTGTTTTTTTCGGCAGCTGCTGCGGTGATCGCTCTGCTGCATTCATAAAGATCTTCGTAGTTATCGTAAATGATCTGTGTGATCTCATCATTAGTAAGATTATCGGTGATGCCGTCCGTACAAAGCAGCAGCATATCACCGTTTTTCATAAAATACGGCTTTGAGTTGATATCACGATATGCGATCCCGCCCATTCCGAGATAGCTTATCAGAGTATGCTGACGTGGGTCGGAGTCCGCCTGATCGCGAGTGATCTTGCCGTTCTCAACCAGCTTTTCCAGAAACATCTTGTAGTTGTGTTTCCCCGTGATCGGTTTAAGCAGACCGTCTTGAAACATAAAGATCGTGCTGTCGCCAACGCTCGCCCAATACAGCCGCCGATTTTCTATCAGCGCCGCAACGAGCGTAGTTCCCGAGCCTTTGTCAGTCTGCAAATTGTCAAAGTGGCTGATCTCATAATCGATATAGTCGAGCATTTCCGACAAAAAGTGAGGAATGTCGACCTGCTTCGTCGGCAGCTTCTTCACCGCAAGTTTCATCATAGAAACAGCCGTCAGACTCGCCCGATCTCCGCTTTCAAGACCGCCCATGCCGTCGCAGACAATTGCGAACGAACGGTTCAGCTTAAACGGCGAAACCTTTGAAGGCGCAGTGACGAACCAGCTGTCCTGCTGATCCGCACGGCAGCCTTTGATGCTGCTGGAGGCGGTGATGATATACGGCTCCTTCTTCGAGAGCATCATATATGCCCCGTGAAAGCCGTTCAGCTCCCTGTCGATAACGGAACCCTTCAGCTCGGTCAAACTGGTAAATCTTCTGTTGTACATAACATCAAATCTCAGCCGCCGCTTTTTTTCGGGCTTCGACCTGACGCTGTGATGGGCGCTGCCGCCCGTATTTCGCTTGATTTTATGCCGTTTTCTAAACATAAGAAATACCTTGTATCAGAATTTTTAAGCTTTGAACAGGCAGATGCAGGCAGCGGGCTTGCATTCCGTTCTCCGGAAGATCGCACTCTCTGCCGAACATGATCTGCGGTTAAAAGCTCCGCTTTCGACAAGCAGACGCAAGCCGCAGGCATGTGCGTCAATAGGAATTTATACCCTGCCGAATGTGAGATGCGACCCGCCGCCTGTATGCATGGGGAACATCTCCTCTGCGGTTATATAAAAATCAAAAAGTTTAATCAATTGCAGTATGAGATCGTACTGTCATTTTTCTTGGAATGATAAAGAGCATGATCTGCCTTTCGATACAGATCATCGAAATTGCTGCCGTTTTCGGGCGCAAACGCAACGCCGCAGCACGAGGTGATCCTCAGCTTTGTGGTCTTATCATCAAAACGAAAAACGCCTGATTTTTTCAGCCGCTCATTCAGATCTTCCCTTTCACAGACTCTTGGAATAAAAACGAGAAACTCATCGCCGCCGAGCCTGCCGACATATTCACTTCCGAACGCCTTCAGCAGCTTTGCGGCATAACGCTTAATAAGGCCGTCCCCTGCTTTGTGTCCGTACATATCATTCACGGCTTTGAAGCTGTTGATATCAAAGATCAGAAAAGTGCCGTTCGGATCGACCGCCAGCGACGCTTCAAGCTCCTCGGTAAACGCTTTGCGTGACAACGCTCCCGTCAAGTAATCGTATCGCACCTCATGCTCGAGCACCTTGATGCGTTTTTCGGCTTTTTTGCGCTCCCTGCGAAGTCTGAGCGCAAGAATGATCGTCAGCACAAGCAGTGCCGCAGCTGCAGCGGCAAGCGCTGCGAATTCAATTTTCTGCAAAGCAGTCATGCCGATCCCCCCAAAAACAATCGAGTACTAAATACTCTTTTTAATTATATCACATTTTTTGGTAAATGTAAACAATAAATTCAAATGCGCCACGGCTTTTGAATAAGTTAAAAAACTATTAATTAAAAGTTTTTCGCAGCTTTTTTCAAAAAGCGGGCAGGGTGCAGGGACGGAGGTCTCCGCAGCCTCACAAAGCAGCTAAAAGCAGGCACGAGGTGACAGCCAGCGCAAGCAAGCCATCACCAATGTGCCGAACTTATGGTAGATAACGGCCGATTTCACAATTTGTTTGCTCATTCAAATACCCTGCAAAGACCTCCACAGCATTTGAATGAGTAAAAAAATGTGAATAATACGTTTTATAAGGGACGCTTTCTGACAAAGCGTCCCCTCATTAAAGATCCCAATTCATTTTGTAAAATCGATGTAAGTATTATTTGTTTTTTTAGACTTGGTGCGGCGAGAAACTATGCGGTAACCGCCTGCAGGCTCTTTGAAAAAGGCTTGGCAAAACTTTGCAAACGCTCTCATGCGCATTCAAATACATCGCCGCACACGTCAAATTGATCCAGTACGCCTGCCCATTTCGGCGACACATTGTCATCTTCCACAAAAAACACGGGCAGCAGCCCCTTTTGAAAATATTCGCCGCTCTTTATCATCTCCATTATGCTCTGCGGCGGCAAATACTGCTTGCCGTCTTCTTTCGGAACAACAAATATGCACACTTGATAAGTCAGACGGTTCCGCTTAGTAGTCCATTTGTTTGCGAATGCAATGTCAATGTCGTCTTCAGCGCAGCGGTTGTCGGCGTGCTTCTCCGCCACTGCGCCGATCCTTCTGCCGTGACTTTGAAACACGTCCAAAAACGTGCGGTATCTCTCGGGACTTCTGAACAGGCGAAGTTCAAACTGATTTGTTGTCTGAACAGCCTCCAAGAATCCGTCGGACTTCAGCCGCATAAACGAACGGTTCTCCAAATAATCAGTCGGGTCGGAAATGTAATCGAATATATTAATCTGCAAAAGCCGACGAGGATTGATCTTACACAGACCGTGAACATAGTGGAATATCAGCATACTTAAATTTTCCGACTCGGACTGCGTCCCGCTTTTTGTGTATCGTATCACATACGGCTTGCTGCCGTGATGAAGTATCGAAATCCGGTCGCTTGTCTCCATACACATCGAATCGATCAGCCTAAAGCTTGTTGCCTCGGGCAGAGGAGTCTGACGCCATGATCTAAGGGCATCTTTGATCCGCTTGACCTGACGCTCGGGCTGCTCGCTCTCAGCCTTCGCCGCATTGAAGCTTTCTTCGGCGGATCGCAGCGCTTCGCCTGCCCCCTTCAGCTTTGCGCTGCTGCGTTCTCTCTCTTCCTCAAGCTTCGCAAGCTCCTCCTTCAGCGAATCCCTCGCCTCCTTCTCGTAGTCAGGCTCGGGCGGCCGGCGGCTCTCCAGCTCCTCAAGCTCCTTTGTAAGCTGCGCAGTTCGCTTTCGCCGATAATCTTCGATCTGCCCCTTCAGTCCCGCCTTTGACTTTACGATCGACTGCGCCTTTTCATGCTCCTGCGCGGCACGTTTATAACGATCCCGATTTTCAGATATCGATCTCTGTACGTTTTCGATCATTTTTCGAGATGCATTCATCGATAAATATGTTTGTACGGCCTCGTATTTTAGATAACAAAATATCATAAAGTTAAACCTGCCGTTGTCGCGCATTTCATATTCCGCAAATATATCCGCTCTTGCACGATCGTGGAAAACGTCAAATCCCGACACAAGTCTGTTTCCGATCTCGCTGAGCATCACCCTCTTCACAAGAAATCCGCACAACATGCAGACAACCGCCGAAGCAGCAATACGGATCGGCGACAGCGATCCAAACATAAAAAATCCCAATATAAAGCCAGCTGCACAAAACACTGCGCAGTAAGCCCAAAGCGGAGCAGCCCCCGCCAGCTCCAATACCGCAGTCGGCTTGTCGGACGCCTTTCTGCGCCGCTTCACAAAATTACTCAATGCTGCGCCAAGCTCCAAAAAACCGGCCGCAGATAAAACGGTATTGAATCCGAGAGAAGCTTTAAACAGCACCGCAGAAGACTCCCGAGCCGACGAGCCGATGAACGGAGCACTCATCAGGAGCGACGCTATAAACAGCAGCGCTGCCGCCGCCACCGCAGATGTCGCTGCTATTTCTCGGCGTATTTTGGGTGTAAGCTGCCCCTCCCTCAGCTGCTTGTAGAATTCGGAATCGGAAAACTCCCTCTGATACTCCTTCAGTTCCTCAACGCTGTGTACCCACGTATCGCATACGTCGTTTACTCGCTCATCGAGCATCTTGCTCTGATACTCCGTCAGGAGCTTCTTGTCCCTCGAATAAACAAGAAATCCATAAGCTTCTTCGTCTTCGGGAGGATCTGCCGCAACAGTAAGATCAGACGTCATCTTGCTCTTTCGCTCGAGATCTGCATATTCGTCACTCAATCCGAGCAGCTCCTTCTGCAGCTGCTTCTCTCGTGCAGCGGCGTTTCTATACTCATCGGTCAGCTTCTTTTCAAATCCTGCGATATCACTCCCGGCTCTCTGCTCCGCATCTGCCTTGCGCGGCGCCAGCTTAACATCAAATCGAGCCTGACTTTTTTGCCACACCTCTTTGAGATACACGATCCTGCTTTCGATCATTTCGGAGCATTTTTTATCTATTCCGCATATTTTGTTTTGGAGATAATTATTTCTCGAAAGCGCAGTTTCATATTCGTCTTCAGTTTTCTGCACTCTCTCGGCTGCTTCTCGGGCAGCTTTTGATGCATCTTCATATGAGTAGACTGCACTCAAATAATCGTCATAAGTAAGATCCTTGACAGCCAAATCGGCTTCGGGCTTGGAAAATATTTCATTCGTGTTGATAGCGATCCCCTCCCGTTCCATTCTTCATATACATATATTTTACAATATGATCAAATGATTGTCAATCACTGCGAAAGATACAATAATGTGAAACGATCACATTGTCATACCTTCATTACAACCGACAACGCTGCATAAGATCAGCGGTCTGTTTATGGTCATTCCTCAACCGTATCTTGCCTGACCTACGGATTTTTCAAAAAGCTTAGGGAAATCTTTAATAAAAAACGAATGGTAAGTTTGAGTAATAAGTTAAATCATGCAGTCATGATAATATAATTAGGGAGACACTGATTAAATCAAGTGCCCATATCGCATAGTCGGACTTCAGTCAGGTTACACGAAACGACCGCAGGAATACTGACGTATTTCAAGGTAGTTGAGTGCAAGATGACAAAAGTATGCAAGCGAGATGGGTACTCAGCCCATAGGCGTGATTTAATCAGTGTCTCCTTAGAACAGGTATCACAAAATGACACGTGATACCTGTTTCGTTTTTTCGGTGTACCTCAGCCGGGTCGCCGTGATCGAGTCTTGTGAATTAAAAGCTCTGCTTGTTGAAAGCAGACTCAAGCCGCGAGCTAGTGCGTTATACGCTACCGATTCTTCGCCGCAGAAACACTCTCCTCAATGCACTTTCGCAGCTGTTCGACGCCGTCGCCGTTAACTGCCGAAAACTCGTATTTCGGCACGTCCTCAAAGCCCTCCAACTCCGATCCTATCGCCTCTCTCCTCGCCAGAAGCTGTGTTTTTTTCAGTTTGTCCTTCTTCGTAAGAACAATTATAAACGGAAGTCCTCTATCGTGAAGATATGCGATCATGTTCATGTCGTCCTTTGAGGGTGCGTGGCGAATGTCAACTATCTGAACAACAAGCGCAAAATCTCTATCCTGTGCAAAGTACCCCTCCATCAGCGCCGCCCAGCGCTGCTTCTCGCTGTGCGACACCTTAGCGTAGCCGTAGCCCGGAAGATCGACAAGATGAAATTCATCTACTCTGAAGAAATTGATAGTCGCAGTTTTTCCGGGCGTTGCGCTCACTCTAGCCAGCGCCTTGCGGTTGACAAGCTTGTTGATGAGTGACGATTTTCCAACATTGCTCCTGCCCGAAAATATCACCTCGGGCAGCTGTGAAGGCTTTAGCTGCGAGGGTGAGCCGACTGCAAACTCAAATTCAGCCTTATTGAAATTCATTTTTTCACCTCACGATCAATTTGCGCCGACCGACTGCGGAGCGTTTGCAGTGCCGATCTCGAGCGTCTTTTTTCTCCTTACTGTTTTCTTTTTGAGCGGCGGTTTCTTTTGGTATGTATCGTCAAGCGTAAACGCTATCTCAAATACCTCGTCGATCGTTTCTACGGGAATGATATTGATCTTCTCTTTGACCGCATCATCGATCTCGCTTATGTCAGGCTCATTCTTTTTAGGAATTATGATCGTGCGAACGCCTGCTTTGTATGCTCCCATCGCCTTCTCCTTCAGTCCGCCGATCGGCAGCACCATTCCTCTTAGCGATATCTCTCCCGTCATTGCAACATACTTGTTCACAGGTTTTTTCGTCAATGCCGAAACCAGCGCCGTCGTCATCGTGATCCCGGCGGACGGGCCGTCCTTCGGCACAGCTCCCTCCAGCGCATGAATATGCATATCGTATTCATTGTAGAATTCGCTTTCGATATCGAGCGACTCGGCTCGGTCTCTCACGCACGTAACGGCGATCTTCGCCGACTCCTTCATAACATCTCCAAGAGAACCGGTGATATTGATCTTCCCCTGTCCCGGCACAACAACAGCCTCGATCGGCAAAGTAACGCCGCCGACAGCCGTCCATGCAAGCCCGTTGACCAGTCCGATCGTATGGTCGTCCTGAAGATCCTCGTCCTTGTATTTTCTGGGACCGAGATACTCCGAAATATTCTTTCCGTCAACTTTGAAATTCATCTCTCGGTCACAGTCGTTTTCGGCGCACTTTCTCGCCATTTTCCTCAAGACCGCCGCTATCTTGCGCTCCAGCTCGCGAACTCCCGCCTCCGAGGTGTAACCGTCAATTATTGAATAAATTCCTGTTTGTGTAAAATTGCACTGGGTTTTCAGAAGTCCTGCGTTCACGATCTGCTTCGGAATAAGATGCTTTTTTGCAATGTGGAATTTTTCCTCACGCGTATACGAGCCAAGCTCGATCACTTCCATTCTGTCACGCAGCGGCGGTGGGATCTCCGATTGGTCGTTCGCCGTCGTAATAAACATAACGTTGCTGAGATCGAACGGAAGATCTATGTAGTGATCTCTGAAGGTATTGTTCTGCTCGGGATCGAGAACCTCGAGCAGGGCGCTTGTCGGATCGCCTCTGTGGTCGCTGTCGAGCTTGTCTATCTCATCAAGAATTATCAGCGGATTATTCACGCCTGCCGACTTTATTGCGGCGATAATGCGTCCCGGCATCGCAGCAACATAGGTGCGTCTGTGACCTCTGATCTCGGCTTCGTCATGAACTCCGCCCAACGCAATGCGTTCGACCTTACGGTTTATCGCTGCGCCGATCGACTGAGCAATAGATGTCTTGCCCACTCCCGGAGGACCGACAAGACAAATGATCTGCCCCTTAGTCTGCGGCTTCAGCTTGCGAACGGCGAGATACTCGAGAATTCGTTCCTTAACTTCGGTCAGTCCGTAATGGTTTGAATTCAGCGTCTTCTCGACTGCTTTCATATCGATTTTTGTTTTCGTGGATTTTGCCCAAGGCAGCTCCATGCACGTTTCGATATATGTTCGCATGGTGTATGCCTCTTGGGAGCTTTCCGCCATGCGCCTTAGCCTGCCGCACTCCTTCATGAGGTGTTCCTTCACCTCGTCGGGCGCTTCCAGATCCTTGAGCGCCTCATATAAATTCTCGCCGTCTTCGTCAAGATCGTCCTCGCCCAGCTCCTCTCGGATCGACCTTATCTGTTCACGGAGAAAATACTCTCGCTGCCCGTCCTCCAACTTAGCGCTCGTCTTCTCCATGATCCTCTGCTGGAGCTTCAGGATCTCCATATCAGAGCGCAGCATTACCGTCAGCTTCTGCATTCTCTCATTTACATCAAACTCCTCAAGAATGATCTGCTTAGCGTCATGATCCTCAATGATGTTCGCTGTAATAAAATCGGCGAGCTTATCGGGGTCGTGTTCAAGACTCACCCGGAAAGTAACGTCCTTTGGGATCCTTGTTTCGATCTCGGAATAATCATAAAAGACATCTTTAAGAACGCCCATATGAGCGATCTCTTCCTTTGTGTTGTCGCGCTTTGCGGGTGAATAAGCAGTAACGTCAGCCTGAATGAGATGCTTTTTCACATCATAATCAACTGCCACGGCACGGCACTTTCCCTCAAGCACAACCTTGAGCGATTGATCGGCCTGTCGAGTCATCTGAATAACTCTAACTACGGTACCGACTTTTCGAAGCTCGTCCGCCTTCGGCATATTCGCAAGCGGATTAGTCTGGGCAACCGCAAAAACTCGCCGTGTTGAATTCATCGCGTTGGTTATCGCATGGATACACATCGGTCTTGCGACCTCGATCTGTATCATCGAATTAGGGAAGATAGAAAGTCCCTTCAAAGGAAGCACCGCCATTTTGCCCATGTCCTCTGCGGTATAGTTCTCGATCTCCTGCATTTTTTCGGGGAATGTATTGCTTTTATCCATTACTCAATCTCCCTTCTATTCATGTTATATTTATACGTTCATATGATATGTTCGATAATTAATATATAATTAAAAGCTCTGCTTTCAACAAGCAGAAACAATAAGGAACAATTTGTGACCACATTTTTATGCCGCCATATCACGGCGAGTGTGGTCTGTTTCCAAAATAGTCCGCCGGATCGTTTTAAAAATCCGACCTGCAAAGTTAAGGAGCAAAAGCCCTGATCCATTGCGCAAATTATATTGACACGTCCCCTTCGCTCCCTGCTTCCCGGCATGATAATGAGCCGGGATGTTTAAGTAAAAAAGGACGTGTCGTTTAATTTATCTGTTAAGACGCGGAGTCCTTGCGCTCTCCGTCTATGCTTTTAACTCTTTTGGATAGATCGCGCTCAATGTCTGCAACATCGAGCCCGTTTACGCAATCTCCCGTTATCGTGATCTTCACGATCGATTCATCGGACGGCGATGTGAACATCAGCTCACCCAAAACACCCTCCATGATCGATCTCAGTCCTCTTGCGCCTGTTTCCTGCTTGATCGCTTTTCCGGCGATTGCCTTCAGCGCATCCTCCGTAAAGCGCAGCTTTATGCCGTCCATATCGAACAGACGCTTGTACTGCTCGATAATGGAGTTTTTCGGCTCCGTCAGTATCGATACCAGCGACTCCTCGTCGAGTCCGTGAAGCGACGCTATTACCGGAAGTCTGCCGACAAGCTCGGGGATCAGTCCGAACTTCACCAGGTCATGCGATACAACATCGCTCATCCAGTTTGACTTGAGGAACTCCTCTTTGCTGTGTACTTCTCCGCCAAAGCCCATAGACGACGAACCCTTTCGCTTCTCAACGACCTTCTCAAGGCCGTCAAATGCGCCGCCGCAGATGAACAGGATGTTTTTGGTGTTTATTTTCAAATAATCCGACTGCGGATGCTTTCTGCCTCCGTGAGGCGGAACATTTGCTTCCGTGCCTTCTATTATTTTCAAAAGAGCCTGCTGAACGCCCTCTCCGCTGACGTCACGAGTGATCGACGGGTTCTCCGACTTTCTGCCGATCTTGTCGATCTCATCGATATATATAATGCCCCGCTCCGCCTTCTCGATGTCGTTGTCGGCAGCCTGAATAAGCCGCAGCAGGATATTCTCAACGTCTTCTCCAACATAGCCTGCCTCAGTCAGAGTTGTTGCGTCTGCTATCGCAAACGGCACATCAAGCGCCTTCGCCAGCGTTGACGCCAAGAGCGTTTTTCCAACGCCTGTCGGTCCCAGCAGAATGACGTTGCTCTTGTCGATAATGCCGTCGCCGCTGTCTTTCGCCATAATGCGCTTGTAATGGTTGTACACGGCAACACACAGCGTTTTCTTCGCCTCGTCCTGACCCACAACATATTCGTCGAGGTATTTCTTCATCTCTTCGGGCTTTATAAGATTGATTTCAGGGGCACTGCCCTTAGCCTTGCCGAGTTTTCCGTCAACGCTTTTTTCGTCGTCAAGGATCGACCCGCAAAGCTTTACGCAGTTGTCGCATATATAAACATCATTGCCTGCGATCATTCTCGCGACCTCGTCCTGCGTTCTTCCGCAGAATGAGCAGGTAATTCTTCTGTTGTTATTGTTTCTGCTCGGCATGAAAAAAATTGCTCCCTTTTTATTTTTTACCGTTTTATTAAAAGCTCTGCTTTCAACAAGCAGACACAAGCCGCAGGCTTGCGGGTTTTATCTGTGCTCTATGATCTCATCTACAAGGCCGTATTTCAGCGCTTCCTCGGCAGTCATCCAGTTGTCGCGCTCTGTATCAGCAACGATCGTTTCATACGGCTGACCGGTGCGTTCTGCAAGTATAGTGTTCAATTTCTTTTTCGTGCGTAAAATATGCTTTGCGGCGATCTCGATCTCTGTTGCCTGACCCTTTGCGCCGCCCAGAGGCTGGTGGATCATGATCTCACTGTTCGGAAGTGAATATCTCTTGCCCTTTGCGCCTGCTGTGAGGAGGAATGCGCCCATAGACGCCGCCATTCCGATGCAGATAGTCGATACGTCACATTTGATATACTGCATTGTGTCGAAAATAGACATTCCCGCCGTTACCGATCCGCCGGGGCTGTTGATATAAAGACTGATATCCTTGTCGGGATCCTGACTCTCAAGATACAAAAGCTGAGCCACGATCACGCTTGCGGAAGCGTCGTTTACTTCATCTGTCAGCATAACGATTCTGTCGTTCATCAAGCGGGAATAAATGTCGTAAGACCGCTCGCCTCTGCTTGTTTGTTCTACTACATAAGGTACTAATGCCATAATTATCTTGTCCTTTCAAAAATAAATTATATTAAAAGCTCTGCTTTCAGCAAGCAAACACAAGCCGCAGGCTTGTGCATTCGGTAATGGATTTAACCCCTTCCGAACGTGGGATAGGGTCCTTAGCCTTAGAGGACGCAGGTGTCGGGCGGACACCTCTGCGAAGCAGAAGCGCCGACCGAGCCGGCAGGCGAATCCCCGGGGAGAATCCGTCTGTGACTATTATCTGCTGCACTACTCGATCCATACATAAATGATTATGCTTAACCGGGGAGTAAATATGCAGATATTGCCAAAAGATTTTTCGTCAATTGGCAAAGACAGCGTAATTTTGTTCGTAATTATGTTTAAAATATACCGGTATTCTATAGTAAACGACATTAATAATCGCCTAATGTAAACTCTAGGACACCTCTAAAATAACGTAGGTACGACTTAGACAAATCCGTGGTGATTAACCTTAAGGGAGAGATTCTTAAGAGGGGGAGCGACAACCTAAGCCCCCATACTACTTTTGGCGCTCCCCTTCTTAAGCGCGTTTTTGCCTACTTTTGCCGCGCAGCAAAAGTAGGTCGCCTCGCGGCGATAGAGCGGTTGGTAAAAGAAATAGATGAATCATCTGCATAACGGTAATTTGCCTATTCCTTTTTTGCCTAGGTCAAGACCACAGACTAAATAGGATATTTCAAATGTCGTTCACTATAATTAATTTGCAAATAAGAGCTTATACTCTCATCTGAACGGAATATGGAACCCGCCTATATGAGCGGGAACAAAATCTGCGGTTATATTGCACACTAAGGGCACCCCGAGGTGCGGCAGAACTTCCGCCGCACTTCTCAAAGTGTCCCCTGATAAATAATAATATTACTTTATGTTTGCGTTTTCTTTCACAAGCGTCATAGCTTTGTCAACTTCAACATCACGCTTGATGTCCTCTTCGGGAACGAGCGACTTAACCTTTTCAAGATCGAGCTTGTACATATCAGCAAGCTTCTGATACTCGGCGTTCAGATCGTCATCTGACGCTTCGATATTCTCAAGCTCGGCGATCTTCTCAAGACCAAGTCTGATCTTTACCTGCTTCTCTGCTTCCTCGGCATACTGCTCACGGAGTGCCGCCTCGGTCATTCCCGTGTACTGCATATACGTTTCAAGATCAAGACCCTGCTGACGCATACGCATATCCATTTCCTTCAGCATATCGGTTACTCTGTTGTCATACATAGCCTGCGGGATCTCACCCTGAACAAGTCCTGCAACAGCCTCGGCGCACTTGTTGGAAATGTCTGTTTCTCTTGCTTTCTTGAGATCCTCGGCAAGGTTGTTTCTGATCTCTTCTCTGTATTCTTCAACAGTTTCGGAATCGGTGCTGACGTCCTTTACGAATTCATCGTCAAGCTCGGGAAGAATGCGCGCCTTGATCTCATGGATCTTAACCTTGAACTCGGCAGGTGCGCCTGCAAGCTCGGGAACCTGATACTCCTCGGGGAACGTCACATTAACTGTAAACTCCTCATCTGTGCTGTGACCAATGATCTGATCCTCAAAGCCCGGGATAAAGCTGCCGCTGCCGATAACAAGGCTGTACATCTCGCCCTTGCCGCCCTCGAACGGCTCGCCGTCCTTGAAGCCCTCAAAATCGATAACAGCTGTGTCGCCGTCCTGAACAGGTCTGTCTGTCACTGTTTCGATGCTGCCGGCCTTTCTGCGCTCGTTTGTGATCTGCTCCTCGATCTTCTCATCGGTAACCTCATCGGAAACAGCCTCGATCTCGATACCCTTATAGTTCTCGATCGAAACAACAGGATATGTCGTAAGTTTAACTTTAAAAGTAAAGCCGTCCTCGGAAACCTCAACTACGTCAAGATCTACGTTGTCGGGAACTGTTCGGAGATCAGCCTCCTTTGCAGCCTCTTCAACAGCCTCGGGATAGATCTCTCTCATTGCGTCCTCATAGAACACCTCTTTGCCGTACATCTTCTCGATAACTGCACGGGGAGCCTTGCCCTTTCTGAAGCCCGGGATATTAATGCTCTTTACCTGCTGTCTGTAAACCTTGTTGATGGCTTTCTTGAAGGTTTCGCCGTCGATCTCGATCTCAAGCTCTGTTTTATTGGTTTCAACCTCGTTAACATTTTTCAGATTCATTTCTCTTATTCCTCTCCTGTAACTGAAGCGGCGTTTTTCGACTTGCCGCAGATCATATGCTGATCAATAATCAGCTGCCCTCAAAAAATATTCGGGTAACTGTTTCATTATATCATAAAAGTAAGAATAAATCTATACTTTTTATGAATTTTCTGTAAATATATCGGGTTCTCCGACAGGGATCGGCTTAAACTGCGTATAATCTCCTGCGATCAGATGAAAATCTATTCCTTTATACGGTCCCGTTACGGCAAGCAAATGGTTTTTTCTTCCGTGAAGATGACCGTAGTAACAGCGCTTGATGTCAGTTTCGAGCAGCGCCTGCATTATCTCGGGACACTCTCTTCCTGCGTAAACAGGCGGGTAATGCAGAAATGCGACAGGTTCACCGCCAAGCTTCTTCGCAGCGTCATACGACATTTTCAGTCTGCCGACCTCTCTGGCGATCACCTTTTCATCATGCGCGCCGTGTGCGTCGTAAAACCAGCCGCGTGTACCGCATACAGATATACTCCCGATACGATACGCATTGTTGAACAAAAACGATATCGTCGTAAGATTGTTGTCGTTCAAAAAGCGCTCCATTTTCGCCATAGTGCTCCACCAGTAATCGTGGTTTCCCTTCATGACGATCTTTTTCCCCGGAAGCGAATCAATAAACCGAAAATCGGGAAGGGACTCTTCAAACGTCATGCCCCATGATATATCGCCTGCCAGAACTACGGTGTCATCGTTTTTCACCATTTCACGCCAATTGTTTTCCAAGCGCTCAACATAATTATTCCAGCCGCCGAAAATATCCATCGGCTTATCAACGCCAAACGACAAATGGGTATCGCCCAGAACCCAGAGCGACATTATTTTACACCCAGCGTAGTAAGAACGAACTCAGCCATATCGGACTTATCGCACACATTGGTGAATCTTGCGGTCTTGTCTTTAAGCGCCGCAAGGGGTGCGGGAACGTCCGTGGAGGTTTTCTGTGAAAGCAGATCAACCATCTCGAATTCGTCCGCAGGCAGCGCTTCGCCGTTTGATACAGACTCAAGGACCGCCTTGCTGAATTTGTAGGGACTTGCAGTTGAATCTATGATCGTGGGGGTTCTGTCGCCCGTTTTCTCAACGTAGTCCTTGTAAACGCTGACTGCAACTGCTGTATGCGTATCGCAGAGGTAGCCGTATTTGTTGAAGAACTCGCCGATTATTTCCTTCGTCTTCTCGTCATCGCAGAATCCGCCTGTGAAGATAGATGTGATCTTATCTTTCGACTCATTATCGACAGAATAAGCGCCGTTTGTCTTCAGCGAGGTCATCCACTCTTTAACCTGCTTGTCGTCGCCGTCTGTGATATGATAAAGAAAACGCTCGAGGTTCGACGAAACAAGAATATCCATTGACGGCGAGATCGTAGCATAGAAGCTGCGGTTCTTATCGTAAGTACCTGTTGAAATGAAGTCGGTGAGGACATTATTGGAGTTCGACGCGCAGATGAACTTATTGATCGGCAGGCCCATACGGAACGCGTAGTATGACGCAAGAATATTTCCGAAATTGCCCGTGGGAACAGCCACGTTCACCTTGTCGCCAAGCTTGATCTTACCGTCGTTTACCATATTCGCATACGCCGAGAAATAGTAAACGATCTGCGGCAGCAGTCTGCCCCAGTTGATCGAATTTGCGCTTGAGAAAAGGTATCCGTTTTCGTCGAGCGTTTTGATAAGCTTATCGTCTGTGAAGATCCTCTTAACGCCTGTCTGAGCATCGTCAAAGTTGCCCTTGATAGCGCATACGGCGACATTTTTGCCCTCCTGAGTAGTCATCTGACGCTTCTGCATGGGGCTTACGCCGTCAACGGGATAAAAGACCATGATCTTCGTGCCGTCAACGTCCTTGAAGCCTTCGAGAGCCGCCTTGCCCGTATCCCCGGAAGTCGCAACAAGAATGACCGCCTCTTTATCGGTCGTCTTTTGGAGCGACTTGGTGAGCAGATGCGGCAGGATCTGAAGAGCCATATCCTTGAATGCAGATGTCGGACCGTGCCACAGCTCGAGGATATTCATATCGATATCGCCGAACTTTTGATACGATAGCGGCGCAGGATCATCGGAGCCGAATTTCTCCTTAGTATACGCTTTCTCAACGCACTCATCGATCTCCTCTGCGGTAAAATCGTCAAGATAATCCGAGAGGATCTTCTTTGCACGTCCTCGATAATCAAGCTTTGTCAGCGCTTCGATGTCGGAAAGCGAATACTGCGGGATCTCAGTCGGGACGAAAAGACCGCCGTCGGCGGAAATTCCTCTGGCTATAGCCTGCGACGCCGACACAACAATACTTTTATCAGTGGTGCTGTTATATTTCATTTTAAACAACCCTTTCATTATACTACTGTACCGCCGACTGCGGTCAATGACCGGTCGATGTGAAAAACGGCACTTACTATAAAAATAAATACACATAATGTATTGTACACTATTGCAGTGGATTTGTCAAAGGATAATTGATAAAAAGTGCAAATTTACTCAAAAGATTTTCTCAAAAAATTTACTAAAAGGTTACTCAAAACCGATTGGGGACTCGGAGCAAGCGCCCCAAGTCCCCATGAGGAAAAGTTATTTATGGTTTTCGTAAAATCTTAGTTTACCGTGACATCGTAAGTCTTGAACGCCGTTTTGCCTGTCGAATCCTTAACGACTACCATAATATTATAGGTCGTCTTAGTTCCTGGCTTGACGGTAGTTGATGTCTGAGTTGTGTCCTCAAGCTTTGTAAACCAGTCGTTCTGCGAAGCCTGCTTATAGTAATATGAGTAAGTATAAGGCGCAGTGCCGCCTGTTGCTTTACCTGTAATGTTAATGGTATCGCCAAGCGTGATCGAACTTGAAACTGTCGAGGTATTCTTGAGAGCTGCCGCTGCGGCGTTGACCGTTACATTAAATGTCTTTTCGGCTGTCTTGCCTGCCGAATCCTTTACGACTACCTTTACATTATAAGGCACTGCCGAACCCGGCTTTACCGTTGTCGAAGTCGTTGTGTTGGATACGTTCTTCTTTGACCATGCCGACTGCGATGCCTGCTTGAAGTAGTATTCGTATTTACCTGTGATGTTGATCGTATTTCCGAGTGTGATAGAACTTGAGCATGTCGAAGTGTTCGTAAGCGCAGATGCTGCGGCGTTGACCGTAACATTGAATGTCTTTTCGGCTGTCTTGCCTGATGCGTCCATTACAACAACTTTTACGTTGTAAGGTACTGCCGAACCCGGCTTTACCGTTGTCGAAGTCGTTGTGTTGGATACGTTCTTCTTTGACCATGCCGACTGCGATGCCTGCTTGAAGTAGTATTCGTAT
>CACZCM010000027.1 GCA_902779615.1 uncultured Ruminococcus sp.
TAAGTACAGCTACTACTACAAGCAGTCTTCAAGCAGCAGCTGGTCAACAAAGCTTGCAAACACAACAACAACTTCCACAACAGTTAAGCCCGGCACTGCAACAACCTATAATATTAAGGTTAAAGTAACAGACGCAGCAGGCAAGACAGCAGAGAAGACATTTAATGTATCTGTTAAAAAGCCGGCGGCACTTGTAAACAATTCAAAGGTAGCGTCTACATCGATTGTAGTAGGCAACACGATCAACGTTACGGCAGCAGCAACAGGCGGTACAGGAGGCTACAAGTACACTTACTTCTTCAAGAAGTCCAATCAGTCGGCTTGGACTCAGAAGTCCGTAGCGAATACAGCTACATCTACAACGATCAAGCCCGGTTCGACAGGCACCTACAACGTAATGGTAACCATTACCGACAGCGCAGGAACAACTGCATCGAAGACATTTAATGTAACCGTTAAGACAGGCACGCTGACCAATGCATCGAAAGTTGCATCTACAACAATAACATTGGGTGATACGATCAAGATTACAGGCGCAGCAACAGGCGGTTCGGGCGGCTACAAGTATACCTATTACTTTAAGCAGTCCGCAAGCTCCAGCTGGACAAAGAAGGACGTTGCCAATACAACAACGTCAACGACTGTTAAGCCTTCAACAGCAACTACTTACAATATTAAGGTAGTGGTTACTGATTCCGCCGGCAAGACAGCAGAAAAGACATTTAATGTTAGGGTTCAGAGTGCAGCACTCACCAACAAATCCTCTGTATCTGCTACATCTATCACACTTGGCACAACGATTACACTTAAGGGCGCAGCAACAGGCGGCTCCGGATCCTATACTTATTCCTACTACTTCAAGCAGGCTTCCGCATCGAGCTGGACTATTAAGGGCGATCAGTATACAACGTCAACATCTGTAACACTCAAGCCGTCCGTTAAAACGACATACAATATTAAGATTGTTGTAAGAGATAAAACGACAGGCGAGGTCGTAGAAAAGACAATGAACGTTACAGTTAAGTAATGTATTCAAATTGCAGCTAATCAAGCTGCCAGCAGCTGAAATCCGTACAGTTTATCTGTGCGGATTTTGGCTTATAAATTAATATATGGAGAGCTATAGAATGAAATCAAAATCATCAAAAATTCTGACTGGTGTTATTGCAGCTATTTTAATTTTTACATTTATCGCAACGCCAATCACCGCACAGGCAAGAAGCATTTTTGAGTGGGCAAGCGGTTATAGAAACTTTCCAAATGAGCTATACCTTGTCCAGCAGGAGAGCGATTCCTGCACGGTAGCTGCATCGGCAATGATGATGCGCGCTAGATTTTATATGAGCGGCAGCAGCAAGTGGCGCTCGATTACCGAAAGTGCAGTTCGCCCGAGCGCAATGCTTGAGGGCGTGGGTATACGCTGGGAATGGACATATACCAACGGCTCCGACTCAGCAACAGCCGGACATGAAAACGTCAGCGGAATTACCCTTCAGCAGGTAAAGAATCTTCTTCGTGCTCATCCCGAAGGGATCATTCTTTACACTTGGAGTCCGCATGCTGTATTTGTTACAGATATTGTTGGCAGCACGATTTACTGTGCTGATCCGGCAGCATATGTTGGCGGGAAAAGAATTCCTATCGAGGATTCGTGGCTCGGATCCTGTCATGGAGATCAGGCGTCGATACTCGACAGCGTAATTGCATATTGGTATGTTAAGTCGTATAGTATCGGTGGTTCGCCTATAAGTTACTCTGAATCCGATATTATTTCTGATCCTGTACTTAATAATAACTCGTCGCTTTCGGCTTCATCGATAAAGCTTGGCAGCACGATCAATATTAATGGTTCGGCGTCAGGCGGTACAGGTGGATATAAATACGCCTATTATTTTAAAAAATCATCGGCAAGCACGTGGACGACAAAAAATGATTATTCGGCTTCCACATCGGTGTCGTTTAAACCCTCTGCAGCGACTACATATAACATAAAAGTTAATGTTAAGGATTCAAGCGGTAAAGTTGTATCTAAAACAATGAATTTGACGGTTAATTCATTGCCGACCCTTGTAAATAATGCAAGCGTATCTTCATCGTCGATCAATCTTGGAGATACAATAACGATCAGCGGAGCAGCATCGGGCGGAACGGGATCATATCAGTATGCGTATTACTTCAAGCAAGCGTCGGCATCGAGCTGGACGACAAAGCAAAGCTACGGCAGCGCAAGATCTGTTACACTGAAACCATCTGTCGCAACTACTTACAATATTAAGGTAAACGTCAAAGATTCCAACGGCACCGTAACATCGAAAACTTTTAATGTTACGGTAAAGTAGATCTAAACTGTTATACCTTACAATCTTTATTTCACTAGAGCAGTGAATATTAAGGAATCTGACATTTATATTCGTCATTTTGACTATTCGGATATCTAATCGTATATGCATATTGCACATGAAATGTTATGGTTTGTTGAAGTTTAAAATAAATATTTACAGTGTTTTTTCTTTACAAATTTATGCTCATTTGGTATAATTAGAGTAACAAACAATGTTCAATGCTGTGTGCAAACGCAGTTTGTGTCTAACATTCTATCAAAATTACAGAAAGGGATGGTAAATCAAATGAATGGATTATCCAAATTTGGCAGAACCTTCAAGCGTACATCGGCTGTTATCCTGGCAGCACTGATTACTGCAAGCTGTGCTCAGGCTGCTGTAGTAACTGCTGATGCTGCGCAGATCGAGGAGAAGCCGTCTTCGGCAGGGAGCATTCTCAGCAATGACGACAGAGGCGTTATTTATGCGAATTCCCGAACGGATTTCCGTGATGAATCTATCTATTTCCTTATAACCACGAGATTCTACGACGGCGATTCGAGCAACAACGCCCGTACCTCCGAGGACACCAAGGCTCATAACCCCGAGAGCGACCCCTCATGGAGAGGTGACTTCAAGGGACTTATCGACAAGCTCGACTACATCAAGGCACTTGGCTTCACGGCGATCTGGATCACACCTGTTGTTGAGAACGATTCGGGCTACGATTACCACGGATACCATGCATACGACTTTAGTGCGGTAGATACTCGTTACGAGTCAAACGGCGTTACATATCAGACTCTTATCGACGCTTGCCACGCAAAGGGCATGAAGGTCATTCAGGATATCGTGCTCAATCACACCTGTAACTGGGGTGAGCGCAACCTTCTCCAGATCACAAACGAGGTTTACGCCGGCGGCAGAAGTAATTACGTAATGCCCGACGGCGCATCGCTTGACCCCGAGAACATCTATCACCATAACGGGTTCTGCGGCGGCGGCGACTGGGATAACCAGGAGGCACAGAAGAAGACTATTGCCGACGACTGCTTCGACCTCAACACAGAGAACCCCAAGGTTTACAATTATCTTGTAGACTGCTACACAAAATACATCAACATGGGCGTTGACGGCTTCCGTGTTGATACGGTTAAGCACATCAACCGTCTTACGTTCAACTCAGTATTCGTTCCCGCATTCAAGGCAGCCGGCGGCGAGAAGTTCTATATGTTCGGTGAGGTCTGCACAAAGGGTCACGACGTTTGGTACAGAGATAATCCTCCGATTTCGACCTGCTTCTACACATGGGCGGACGATTCAAGCTGGACAAGCCGCTGGTCAAACGACACGGCAGCTAACACCGCGCTTCTCGATGAGCACTATGCGGCTCACATGGATACGGGCAGCCAGCCGACAAGTACAAACGCATTCTTGAACGGCAACGATTACCATGCACCCGACAATTCTATTCGTTCGGGCATGGATTCAATCGACTTCCAGATGCACTGGAGTTTCAACAGCGCGAACGAGGCTTATCAGACAGCTCTCGGCGAGGACAGATATTTCAGTGACGCAACATGGAACGTTGTATACGTTGACTCTCACGACTATGGCCCCGATAACTGCCAGACGCTCCGTTACAACGGCGGCACAGACGCATGGGCAGAGAACCTTTCGCTCATGTTCACATTCAGAGGTATCCCCTGCATCTATTACGGCAGTGAGATCGAGTTCCAGGCAGGCAAGCAGATCGACGTAGGTCCGAACGCTCCGCTTTCCGAAACAGGACGCGCATACTTCGGCGATCACATCGAGGGTAATGTCGATACATCAGACTTCACAGTTTACGGCAACACAAGCGGCGAAGTACAGAACACACTTAATGCAACACTTTCTCAGCACATCATGCGCCTCAACAGAATCCGTCAGGCAGTACCGGCTCTTCGTAAGGGTCAGTATTCGACAGAAGGCTGCTCGGGCAACATGGCATTCAAGAGAAGATATACAGATTCCAACACAGACAGCTTCGCATGTGTAGCGATCTCGGGCGGCGCAACATTCTCCGGCGTTCCGAACGGCACATATGTAGACGCAGTTACAGGCGACACACAGACTGTATCTAACGGTACTCTTACTGCAAACTGCTCCGGCAAGGGTAACCTCAGGGTTTACGTTCTCAACACAGCGAAAACTCCCGCTCCCGGACGCGTTATCCCGAACGGCGATTATCTTACGGACGGCGGCGCAGCAGAGAAGATCGGCCCCGTTGATATCCCCATTATAAAAGTCGATCCTACAGGCATCACACTTAATAAGACAGCTCTTACGATCACAGAGGGCAAGACTTCCGCTCTTACAGCAACGATCGCTCCCGACAACGCAACAAACAAGACAGTTACTTGGACTTCCTCCAATACTTCTGTTGCAACAGTATCCGGCGGCACGGTAACTGCTATCGCTCCCGGTACGGCTACGATCACAGCAAAGACGTCCAATAACCTTACGGCAACATGCTCTGTTACCGTTCAGGAGGACACAACAATTGTTAAACCCACGGGCATTACGCTCGATAAATCTACATTAACAATTACAAAGGGCAATACGGCAGCTCTTACCGCTACGGTTGCTCCCTCGAACGCAACAAACAAAACTGTAACATGGACAACGAGCGACTCTTCCGTTGCAACTGTATCGGGCGGCACGGTTACGGCTGTTGCAGCAGGTACGGCAACGATCACGGCTTCGACCTTCAACGGCAAGACAGCTAAATGTAATGTAACTGTAGAAGCTCCTTCGTTCCAGTACGTTGACCACGGCTTCTACTTTGAAAAGCCGTCAACATGGGGCAGCTCTATCAATGTTTACTTCTTCAACAAGGCAAGCAATACCACAGTCGGTTCAGCATGGCCGGGAACAGCGATGACCGACATCGGCGACGGTATGTACAGCCTTGAGTACACCAACTCTGACTCGAATGTTGTTATGATCTTCAACGACGGCTCGAATCAGTCGCCTGCAAGAGACGTCGGCGGTTACGAGATCAAGGATCAGGGCCTTTATAACACAAGCGGTTATGTTCGCACTATTGAGAAGGAAACAACTGTTGATGTAACTTCTGTTTCGCTCAGCAGCTCCACGCTTTCGATCAAGAAGGGTAACACAGCGGCTCTCACCGCAACGGTAAGCCCGTCCAACGCTACAAACAAGACGATCACATGGTCATCGTCCAACACATCTGTTGCAACAGTATCGGGCGGTACGGTTACGGCTGTTGCTGCAGGTACTGCAACGATCACAGCTACATCGAACAACGGCAAAACCGCAACCTGCGCAGTTACCGTAACGACAGACGCAGCAGCACTGACGAACACATCGACAGTTTCAAGCTCGATCACACTCGGCAATACGATCAACATTACAGGTAAGGCAACGGGCGGTACAGCACCGTACAAGTACAGCTACTACTACAAGCAGGCATCGCAGAGCACATGGTCAACAAAGCTTGAGAACACCACAACTACTTCGACAACGATCAAGCCCGGCACTGCTACTACCTATAATATTAAGGTTAAAGTAACAGACGCGGCAGGCAAGACAGCAGAGAAGACATACAACTGCGTAGTTAATCCGAGCACCACAACGCTGACGAATAGTTCGACAGTTTCAAGCTCGATCACACTTGGCAACACGATCAACATCACCGGTAAGGCAACAGGCGGTACGGCACCGTACAAGTACAGCTACTACTACAAGCAGGCATCGCAGAGTGCATGGTCAACAAAGCTTGCAAACACAACTACGACGTCCACTACCATCAAGCCCGGCACAGCTACTACCTACAATATTAAAGTTGTGGTAACGGATTCAGCCGGCAAGACGGCAACAAAGACATACAACTGCACGGTTAAATCCGATCTCGTGAACTCGTCGTATATTGACTCATCATCAATAGTACTCGGCGATGAGATCGTTATCCATGGCGCAGCAACTAAGGGCACCGGCTCTTACAAGTACTCATATTACTTCAAGCAGGCTGACAGTTCATCATGGACTCTCAAGGGCTCGGAATACGGCACAGCTACAAAGGTTACAGTTAAGCCTTCTGTTGTAAAGTATTACGACATCAAGGTAGCCGTTAAGGACAACAGCGGAACGGTTGCAACAAGACAGTTCTCCGTTCAGGTTAAGACTCCGTCATCGCTCGTTAACAACTCGTCACTTAATGCTGCAACTATAAACCTTGGCGATACAATCGTTATCAACGGCGCAGCTTCAAAGGGCACAGGCTCGTATAAGTATGCTTACTACTTCAAGCAGTCTTCAAATTCAGATTGGACGCTCAAGGGAACGGAGTTCGGGACAGCTACAACTATGACAGTGAAGCCGTCTCTTGCTAAGAATTACGATATTCTTGTTAAGGTAAAGGATTCCAGCGGCACTGTAGTTTCAAAGCAGTTCACTGTAATTGTAAATGCGGCAGCACTTACCAACAACTCGACTGTATCGTCTTCGATAACTCTTGGCAGCACCATCAATATCAAGGGCGTAGCTTCCGGCGGTACAGCACCTTACAAGTACAGTTATTATTACAAGCAGGCGTCGCAGTCGGCATGGTCAACGAAGCTTGCAAACACAGCTACAACTTCTACAACTGTAAAACCCGGCACGGCAACGACATATAATATCAAGGTAGTAGTTACCGACAGCGCGGGAAAGACAGCAACAAAGACCTACAACTGCGCGGTTAACAGTTCGACGCTTACAAATACTTCAACAGTATCAAGCTCGATCACACTAGGCAGCACGATCAGCATTACGGGTAAGGCAACGGGCGGTACAGCGCCGTACAAGTACAGCTACTACTACAAGCAGGCATCGCAGAGTGCATGGTCAACAAAGCTTGCAAATACAACTACGACGTCCACAACCGTTAAACCCGGCACGGCAACTACCTACAATATCAAGGTAGTAGTTACCGACAGTGCGGGTAAAACGGCAACAAAAACTTACAATGTAACTGTAAATCCGGCAGCTTCCACTGCACTTAAAAACAATTCGTCGGTCAGCAAGACCTCTATAACGCTTGGCGAGACGATCACACTTAAAGGCGCAGCATCGGGCGGCAGTGCTCCTTATACTTACGCTTACTACTTCAAGCAGCATTCCGCAAATACATGGACTGCAAAGGGTACACAGTACGGCACAGAAACTTCGCAGACTCTTAAGCCCAGTGTAAAGACTACGTATGATGTTAAGATCAACATATCCGACAGCACAGGCGAAACAGTAGAGAAGACATTCACCATTACAGTACAATAATTAACTTTAATTCATACGGCACAGAATGCTTATAAATCGGTATTCTGTGCCGTTTTTTGATGCGATGATCCTAATAAAACCTATTGACATACTAGGTAAATAGATGTATAATTAAAGTAAGCCTTGCGTGCGGTGAATAATAACCCCTTCAGGCTTTCATAATACTTATAAAACAGATAGGAGAAATAATATATGGCCGGATTATTAGATATTGGTCTTTTAAATGTAAATGTTTCGGATAAACAGATTCTTCATGATGTTTCACTCTCGATCAATACCGGCGAGGTACACGTGCTGATGGGACCGAACGGAGCAGGAAAGTCGACGCTGGGAAAAGTTGTGATCGGAGATCCGGCTTTTCAAGTAACATCGGGAAATATTATATTTGACAATGCGGATATAACTGCAATGTCACCCGATAAAAGAGCGAAGCTGGGATTATTTATGTCATTTCAGAATCCGCCCGAGATCGGGGGAGTGTCACTTTCATCGTTTCTTCGTACAGCAGTTGAACTCAGAAGAGGCGAGCGTGTAAAGCTGTGGGAGTTTAAAAAGGAGCTTCGCGAGGTCATGGAGCTTTTGGAAATGGATATGTCATATGCCGAGAGAGATCTGAATGTGGGCTTTTCGGGCGGCGAAAAGAAAAAATCCGAGATCCTTCAAATGCTGATGTTAAAGCCAAAGCTAGCTGTGCTTGATGAAACGGATTCCGGACTTGACGTTGACGCAGTGCGTCTTGTGTCGAAAGGAATACGCCATTATATTGATACTTGCGGCGGCAGTTTATTGGTAATTACTCATAGTACACGTATCCTTGAATCAATTAATGTTGATAGGACTCATGTACTTGTAAACGGAAATATCGTTAAAACAGGTTCATCAGAACTAATTGATGAGATCAATACTAACGGTTTTGGCGAATACTCAGAGGTGTAAATAATGAACAGTCCGAATAAAGCGTCCGAGATAGACCGAAGCATATATGATATCCGCAATGATGAAGACAATGATTACCGCATGAAGTCGGGTCTGACGTCAGATATTGTGGAACGCTTGTCCGCAGAAAAAAACGATCCCGAATGGATGAGAGATTTTCGTTTGAGATCACTTGAGATCTATAATGAGATCCCAACACCCCAGTGGGGACCATCACTCGACGGACTTGACATTGATAATATTTCAACATATGTTCGTCCGAAAAGTGATATGAAGGGAAGTTGGGAGGAAGTGCCCGATGACATTAAGGAAACATTCGAGAGGCTTGGTATCCCCCAGGCTGAACAAAAGTCGCTTGCCGGCGTGGGAGCGCAGTATGATTCCGAATTGGTTTATCACAATGTTAAGGACAGTGTAATGCAGCAGGGTGTAGTCTATACCGACTTGGAGAGCGCGTTGAGAGGTGAGTACGCCGATCTGATAAAAGAAAAATTTATGAAGCTTGTACCACCTTCGGATCACAAATTTGCGGCACTTCACGGCGCAGTTTGGTCGGGCGGATCGTTTGTGTATGTGCCGAAGGGCGTGCACCTCGACATCCCCCTTCAGTCGTATTTCAGACTTAACGCGAAAGGAGCGGGTCAGTTTGAACATACGCTGATAATCGTTGAAGACGAAGCATATCTTCATTTTATTGAGGGTTGTTCTGCGCCGAAATATAATGTTGCGAATCTTCATGCCGGCTGCGTAGAGCTTTACGTGGGCAAAAATTCCGTTCTTCGCTATTCTACAGTCGAAAACTGGTCGAAGAATATGTACAATTTAAACACCAAGCGAGCAGTCTGTGCGGAGGGCGGAAGAGTTGAATGGGTTTCGGGATCGTTTGGCTCACACACATCATATTTGTATCCGATGACGATACTTAACGGCGAAAATGCGTCTGTGGAATTTACCGGGATCACATTTGCCGGCGAAGGACAAAATCTCGATACGGGAGCAAAAGTAGTTCACTCAGCGCCCAACACCAGTTCATATATAAATACACGTTCGATCTCAAAAAGCGGCGGTGTCAGCACGTTCAGAAGTTCTGTGAAGATCAATAAAAATGCAAAGGGTTCGAAGGCATCAGTCAGCTGCGAATCGCTTATGCTTGACGATATTTCTCGAAGCGATACTATCCCCGCAATGGATATCCGTACAGGTTCGTGCGCTGTCGGACACGAAGCGAAGATCGGAAGGATCAGCGATGATGAAGTGTTTTATCTTATGTCGAGGGGCGTCAGCGAGGAAGATGCGAGAGCGACTATAGTTCGGGGATTTGCCGATAACGTTTCGAAGGAGCTGCCGCTTGAATACGCTGTAGAGATGAACAACCTCATCAGCTTGGAAATGAAGAAATAAACAGGTGACATTATGACAGAGTTAAGAATTAATAAGCTGCCGTCTCCGACTTGGAATTTTTTGAAGGTCAATGAAGCGGTAATAAACTGGGATACTCCGGCAGGGAAGGCAGCTGTAGACATAAATGCCGATGAGATCGTAAGCGCTGTAGGCGGCGAGCAAACCGATGAATGTTCGGATATCAATTATGCTGCAGTCACCGTGAAGCTCAGAGAGCGCAGCGGCAGTGTTAGGATAAACATCACCGATGAAGGAGAGAGCCGCGCGGCGGCTTTGTCGCTCGTATCTGAAGGCGATCTGACCGCATTTCTTAATATCGGCGGCAGCGGCAGTCTTATTGTCGATGTAAATGCGAAAGTACAAAGCAGCGCTAAGATCAGACTCATTATTAATCAGACCACTTCTCACAGCGGACGGCTTGTAATGCGGATGAATACAGACGTTTTATCCGGCGGAACATTTGAAATACTGAGTTTCTTCCCGGGGACTAGCGGCACATTTGTAGATAACAATGTCAGATTGATCGGAAATGAGGCAATTCTTAAGTCGAAAACAGCTTATATAGCAGGCGAAGGTGAGAAGCTCGACCTTAATTACACTGCAGATCAGATAGGCAAGAGGACTCATTCCGACATTAAACTGCGTGGAGCGCTGGACGGTACAGGTGAGAAGATCTTTAGAGGAACGATAGATTTTAAGCAGGGATCAGGCGGCTCTGTCGGGAGCGAATCCGAAAATGTTCTGCTGCTTTCCGATGATGTTGTGAACAAGACTTTGCCGATAATCCTGTGCAGCGAAGAAGATATCAGCGGTATTCACGGAGCAACAATAGGCGACCTGTCCGATGAGGAGCTGATATATTTTGCATCGAGAGGGTTCTCAAAAGAGCAGGTGCTTAAGATGCTGAAAAACTCGATCTGCGAGGATTTCTGCCGTGATGCAAATGACCCTCAAACGGAGGAACTGGCAGTAAAAAGGACGGTGTCGAAGGTATGACGAATAATAATTCTTTCGATGCCCACCGTGAAGATTTTCCGATCTTTTCCGATCTTAAAGACGCCTATCTTGATAATGCGGCAACATCGCATAAGCCTTATTCGGTGATCGAAGCGGAGCAGACCTTTTATGAAAGGTACAACAGCAATCCGCTGAGAGGATTCTATCCGCTTAGTCTGGAGGCAACTAATCAGGTTGAGCTTGCTCGTGATAAGGTCCGTGGATTTATAAATGCCAAAAGTACCAAGGAGATAATTTTTACAAAGAATGCTACGGAGTCAATTAATACGGCTGCATTTAGCTTCTGCACAGGAAATCTAAAACGCGGTGATAAAATAGTTGTGGCTGTTACCGAACATCACAGCAATATGCTGCCGTGGCGCAGCGCCGCTAAGCTTATCGGCGCAGATATAGAATATTTAAAATGTAATAATGAAGGCGAATTCACCGCCGAAGAAATAAACAGATGTATCGACGAACGCACGAAGGTCGTTGCTGTTGGTATAGTGTCGAACGTGACCGGCAGGACCGCGCCTATAGATCTTATCGTTCAACGGGCACATCAGGCAGGCGCAGTAGTTTTCGCCGATGGCGCACAGTCTGTGCCGCATATGAAGACCGATGTTCAGGCACTTGACGTGGATTTTTTAGCTTTTTCGGGTCATAAAATGCTTGCGGCAATGGGCGTGGGCGTTTTGTACGGTAAGGAAGAGATTCTTGATAAAATGCCGCCGTTTCTGACGGGCGGCGAGATGATCGATTCGGTAACATTGGACGAGGTAACATATGCGCAGCTTCCGTCAAAGTTTGAGGCAGGTACGCTCAATGCCGCCGGTATAGTATCACTTGGAACTGCGATAGACTATTATAATTCACTCGACATAGAAAAGATCCGTCAACGTGAACTGCTGCTTACAAAGCGCGCTTTTGAAGGGTTAAGCGCAATACCGAATGTTCATATTATAGGCTCGTCCGATCATACCGATCATGCAGGTATATTATCGTTTACGGTCGATGGAGTTCACCCGCACGATGTCAGCGAAATACTCTCAAGCGATGGTATTTGTATCAGAGCAGGTCACCACTGCGCCCAGCCGCTGCTGGCTCATTTAGGCGTTTATGCCTGCTCACGGGCAAGTCTTATGTTTTATAACACTGAGAATGAGATCGATAAATTTATAAGCAGTGTGTCCACGATCCGTCAAAGAATGGGGTACAAAGATGTATAACAAAAGCTTTTATAACGAAATACTGATAGATCACAATATGAATCCCATACACAAGCATGATATTGAGAATGCAGTCTGTAAGCTTGACGGCGTGAACCCAAGCTGCGGCGACAGCTTAACGCTTATGCTGAATATTGAGGATAACATTATAAAAAACGGCAGCTTTACCGGCGTTGGCTGCGCTGTATCGCAGGCCTCTGCCGATATAATGCTTGATCTTATCATTGGAAAAACAGTAGACGAGGCGAAGGAAATAACCGAGCTTTTTATGAAAATGATACAGGGTACTGCCACCGAGGAAGAGATCGAACAGTTGGAGGAAGCGGGTGCGCTGCGGGATATTTCTCATATGCCCGCAAGAGTGAAGTGTGCTGTTTTATCGTGGCGGACGCTCAGCGAAGTCTTGACTAAACAACTGAAATAAAATACTGCTCAAGCCTAATGCTTGGATCTGCTTGTTAAATCGGAGCATTGAAACGAATCCCCCGAAGCAGTTATTGGCTGCTTCGGGGGCAATTTTTGTTTTACGATAAGCTCAGAAAACTTGGTGTCAGTGTACTTTAATCATTAGACGGCTTGCTGCAGTCAAGTGTAACAGCGTTGATATCAAGACCGTTTTCAAGTTGGAGGAGCATTTCTTTCGCAGGATTGGTGCGTTTTTTTACACGCTCAAACAGTGGCTTGAGATATTTTTCCTCACCGAAACCTCTGTCTGAAAGTCCGTTTCGGCTGATCTCAAGGACACGCTGCGCTAATAAATACAGCTTGTCTTCATCGATAAACTCGGGAATGCTGCGGCGTATAAGAAGTTTGCGAAGCTCTCCGGCTGTGTAGCCTTTATGATAGATCACATTATCATTTTCGAGAAGATCATTCAGCTCGTCTATTTTATCCATAAGTCCAATGTGAAATGCTGCTGTGCTCATTGCCGAATCAATCGGCTGACAGCAAACGCTGCGGAATTCAATAGTACCTCTGAATGTAAGATCCTCAAATTTAAATGTTCTCAGATAATTGATATCGTTAATATCCGGTGCAAATGTGATCTCTTTGTATTTCTCGCCGTCAAAATATTCGCCGTCTATCGAGCTGCGGGAGAAGTATTCAACAATATTGATTGGAGTAAAATTGATATATTTCCCATCGCGTTCAGTACAGTATATACTTGTTGAAGCTATATAATTAAGAATATCGTCAATAGAGGTAAATTCACATTCGTACATTCCGACATTGTGAGGATTGATACCGTGCGGACTGTTTTCCCAGAACATATCTCTGCAGCACAGCAGATCGGCATCTTCATCGGGCATGACCGAATTTGAGAATATCAGAGCTTTTATCGGTTCCAGCTTTGAGAATGTGTTCAGTATTTCGGGCAGCTTCTCAAAGTCTGCATCAAGCTGTACCTGAGATGCGCTGGAGAATGTACCGTATTCGGGAAACTTGTGGAAGTACATCGGCAGCTTGCTGTATTTCTGCGCTCCGTGAAGATGGTGGAAAAGCATTCTGTATCTGCCGTTTTCTATGGGTATATTGTGGTTGACTAGTCTGTTGGGGTTAACGCCCATACCGGTGAGCGTGTAGTTATATTGCTTAAAGTAATCCTGAATATAAGTATAATATGATAAGAACCGCTCGTTGATCTCGTGAAGTATCGAAGCTTTTCCGAATGACAATTCAAGATTATTGTAAGAGCAGTCGTACGATAAAATATCACCGTTTTTTTCGGAACAGGCTGAATATATTTCACCGCTATCATCAATTCCGGAGGGAGTGAATTGAAACTGTTCGATAAACTTTTTCGTCAAACCGTGTACAATTTCAAAATCGACTGCTTCACCGTTCAGATTCACTATCGGCATTTCTATCTCAACGCCGATATATTTGCCGTTTTTATTTTTGGTAGGCTCGATGTACCGTTTATATAGCCGTTCAATAATTTGATCTCTGTCCATATTGCACCTCATAAGCCTGAGAAAATTTGATAAAGAAGCCTCATATTTTCGGGAGATTCCGTGAATACTCCCGAATGGGTGACGCCCTTGTTCACCAGTTTTCCGCTGCGATAGGCGAGAAGGGTACACATTTTAACAGGCTCCCATTTCTCGTTGTCAAGCGGAACCGTTGAGAATATTACACCCTGCTCTGTGCTTTTGCTGTAGAGCGTATCTTTGCAGTTAGTGTGAACATATAGATATTTGCCGTCACTGAAGATAAGATTTAGCTTATTTCCCTTTGCCATTGAATAAATTATGCGGTCAAGCAGCTTAAAACGTTCGTCAAACTTCAGCTTTTGTTCCGTTTGTTGTTTGTCTATCTCCTCGATAAAATGCATAAGTATTCGTTCGCTGTCGGTGTCGCCTGTTTGCAGCTTTGAATAAATGCTCAGCGGAAGATATTCAAATATCGTGCCGTTATGAATAAGTACCCATTGCCGTCCGCTCGAGTCATACCCAAAAAACGGGTGGCAGTTGTCATGTTCAACATTGCCGATAGTTGCGTATCTGATGTGAGCCATTACGATCTCATTGTCGACAGTACTTTTTAACCGCTCGTTCAAATAGCTGCTTTTTGATGCGTTGACGCTCTCCTTTTCAATATTGAATCCGTATTTTCCTCCGCAGGCAAGCCCCCAGCCGTGGGGGTGTTTGTCGCTGTTTTGATAGAATTTTCTGAGATATTCGTTTGAAATAAAACGGCGTTCACTGCTGACACCAAAAAGCATACACATGAAGATCACCCTCTGTATTTTGCGGAAAGTGCCGCACCGCCCTTCAAATAATTATTTTTCAGCGTTGAATTAATAAGTTCGGCGTAACGCTTGCCTTTAGAAATATTATTTATTTGGTAGTTGATAATATTATCATACTGTGGGAAATATTGTTTTGTAAACTGAGCTATCCGTTGTAATTCCTCGAGAGCGGCGTCTTTAAGCGGCACATCAGAAATTTTAGCAGCGGTGTCATTATAAAGTGCTGCATTTTTCATATTACTTATCGCTTGTACCTGATCGTTTTCGGTGAAAACTTCACTGTCCTGCGACAGTAAATACAAGATAAGAATATGGATAAACTCTATGTCCTCTCGGAATATACCGATGTCGCTTAGTGGGTTAACATCAAGCATTCTTAGTTCAATATGGCTTATTCCCTTGCTCAGCAGATCTTCAAGTGTGTATCTGCTGCCGCATTTTAAGCGAATAGGATAGTAAAGCTCGGAACAGCTAACGATCTTTCCACTGTCTATCATGTCTTTTATGCTGTTCACATATCTTTCGAGATTGCTAAAATCAAAAACGGGAGTAAAGCTGTTCCAGTAGCCGTGTTCACTGCAGCGAAATGAGGCGTAGGATTTTCTTGATCCTTCGGGTACGCCCAACATGGATAGAAACGAATCATCTGCAAGAGGACTTGCCGCAGTAAGATATACTATCAGCCAGCTGTATTTTACAAGTTTTGCAGCCAATGATATATACAGTGCATTTTTAAAATGAAATGGATCCGTGTAGTCAGATCGTTCATACATTGCTGCGATCGTTTTTTCCGGAAACGAAAAATTCAAGTGTATTCCGCTGTACAGCATTTTGGCTTTGCCATACTTCTGAGATAAATACGAACGATAATTATATTTCTCACTGTCGATCATTGCGATCGGTATCTCGTCCTCACTGTCGACCTTGGGAGGATTTGAAAAGTACCACAAAAGCTCGTTGTCTTTACGAAGCTTTATAAATACCTCTTCATGGAGCGACCGAAGCTGATCCAACGCTCCGTCAATCGAGGTGAATACATCGGTTATCAGTTCCACTTGATTTTCACAAAAATCACGGCTTATATGTTCGTTGCCGCCAAAATTGTGGAGAGTTTGCGAAAGCTTCAGATCGGGAGTAACTCTCAGACTTTCTTTTTCGATACCATATTCACCATCGAATATGGTATTTTGAAGCGAATTATCGCTCATATCGATCTTATTAAACAACATGACGCACCTCTTCAATCAGATAATATGCCGCAAACAGCATTATTATTCAAAACCCTGCTCGGTGTAAGATTGTACTCTGCACTAAACTGAATATGTAACCCGCTGCATATAGTTGCGGGGGACATATTCCGCGGTTATATTTAAATCCTGCACATCCTATGAGAACCGAAGAGGCGGATGGCAAGTTAGCTTTGTTTACCTATTAAACTGATAGGTTTTATAACAGTAATAATACAATGAAAAACCCATTTTGTCAATAGGTTTTTCTGCTTTAACGGAGTAAAAATATTTTTTTGTGAAGATTGAACTCTATTCTTGACAAATACACTGTGTTTTTACACATTCAGCACAATTGCAGTATAAGAGAAATTATAATTCATCTCCTGTATTCAAATGAGTAAAAATGATAAAAAGGAAGGCAAAACCGCAGTCCTGCCTTCCTTAATATAGCTTTTAAGAGGATTTTACTCCTACTGAACGTGAGATGGAACCCGCCGCCTATAGAGGCGGCAGACGTTGCCGCAAGGCAGCAGCACCGACCGAGCCGGTTGGGAACCGTCCCCGACGGCAGGCGAGATCCCGGGGGACATCTCCCCTGCGGTTATAACTTAAACCTCATTGGCATAAGCTCTGTTAATTTGCAGATCTTTATGTTATCGCCTTCACATAGGATCACTTCAAAATCATCTTCGCAAAATTCGCTCAGCGCTTGAAGGCATATCCCGCATGGAAATGTCGGCGATGTGAGATCATCATCGGCTGAACCTGTTACAGCTATTTTTTTAAACCTGCGTTTACCGTGTGCCGCCGCTGAAAACAGTGCGGTTCGTTCGGCGCAGCACCCTGCGGGATATGATGCGTTCTCAACATTACACCCCGTGAATACCTCGCCGTCGTCACACAGCAAGGCTGCGCCGACTTTAAATCGGGAATACGGCGAGTAGCTGTTGAGTCTTGCTGACTTTGCCAGATCCATTAATTCTGTATTCGTCATAGTCTGCGTCCTCTTAAAGCTTTATTGCTGTTTCAAGTGCGGCAGTCATCATCGTATCGAAGCTGTTTTGTCTTTCCTCGGCGGTCGTGGCTTTATTTGTAAACGGACAATCGGAGATGGTGAATACAGCCAATGCGTGTTTTCCTGCTTTTGCTGCGTTCATGTAAAGAGCAGCGGTTTCCATTTCAACTGCCAGAACGCCCATATCTCGCCATTGCTCGTTGCATTTTTCGTCTGCCGAATAAAAAGCGTCACTGCTGAGTACATTGCCGATGTGCGCAATTATATTCAGTGATTTTGCAGTGTCGTCAAATGTCCGAAGCAAACGGTAGTCGGCAGTAGGCGCAAAGCTGCCGTTGAGTCGGTACTGCGAGGCGTAGGCGGAGTTTGTGCACGCACCGATAGCTGCTACTATATCGTATAGGTCTAACGAGGGGGATAGCGCCCCTGCCGACCCGATCCGGATAATGTTCTCAACGTCATAAAAATTAAACAGTTCATATGAGTAGATGCCCATGGACGGCATACCCATTCCGCTCGCCATTACCGATACAGGAACGCCTTTGTAGGTTCCTGTGTAACCAAGCATTCCTCTGACTTCATTGACTAACACCGCAGAGTCAAGCTTGTTCTCGGCGATGAACTTTGCTCGGAGCGGATCTCCGGGCATTAAAACGGTTTTTGCAAAGCAATCTTTGCTTTTTGCGCTTATGTGTGGTGTTGGGATACTCATGAACAGACCTCCTTTTACACAATGATGAATAAGTGTTACATTTCAATATTCTCTATGTTCTTCACGCCTTTGGTTTTGCACATCAAATAGAATTGGAACGATAAATACGCTGCGATCAGCATTATTACAGTTTGAATAAAGAATACCGGCAGGAAGCCAAGCTTATACAGACCGATCGACAATGCGCAGACCACCGCCGTTAAGATAAGCTCCATCGCCATATTGTAAAACACATGGTAATTGCCTCTCAGCGCGTTTACTTCGTCTTCCCAGATAAGCTTCGGGTTGATCGTGTCTATGTAAATGCCGAGGTACGTTGAGTAAATCACCGCCAGTACAGACAACAGAACGCAGTATATAGTGAGCCTGAAATCAATGTGAATTATCGTAAACGCAGTGACAATATAGATCACAAGACCGATACCGCTTATCACTATGCTGACAAGAGCCTTGCTGTTAAGCTGCGTCATGATGTCAACGGGCATATACTTCATAACCTCAAAATGCCTTCCCTCACGGGTCACAGCGCTTGACGCCAGACAGTTAAGAGCCGTGAGTATTACAGACGAGCCGAAAACAAGAAGTGTTGCGTACAGTACGGTTTCTTCATCTGCTGTTTGCAGCTTATCGATAGTATCGCCAAGAAAATTACTTTGTTTCTGTAATATAAAGAAAAGATAAATGAATATTGGCCAGATCAGATTTATCCCAATGCAGTTAGACATATAAGCCGGTGTGCGGAAGAGAATCTTCAATTCCTTTTTGAAATATGTCATAAGCGGGGAGCTTTGTTTAAGCTGACGATCGAGCTTTTCGCCGCTTTCTTCTTTTGTGCTTGCAGCGCCTTCGCCGCCGCCTAGAGCAATAACGGCCGGGAAATACAGCTTCGACGCAAGCAGCAAAACAATACCGACAGAGGCCGCATTAACAACGATGTAAAGAAGAAGCGAAACGATGCTGCCTGCCATAGCATGGGAAAGAAGCGGTACATTGAAGAAGATCTTATCGAGAACATTAACAATGCGCAGTTCGTTGTTCATCAGTTGATTTACAAAAACATTTGTGTCGAAGCCGTTTGATAAGTTAAGACATACGACCAATACAATAAGTATTGCAATAGTCGAAAAAGCGGTCAGTTTGCTTACACGATCCTTGTTTTTCAAAAACTTGGAGAAATACATCACAATCAAACAAATAACAGCGCAGTAGCTTATCGGCACTACCGGGAATGTCACAACACCGAAAACAGCGGCGATAAAGCTTACGGCGTTTATCCCGCCGCCTGCCGGAGGATCAAAGCCGTAGCCAATCATGAAGCCGACAAGCGCGCTGAACACGAGGATACACTCCATGACGTTTTCCGAAAGCATCGTTGACGCAAGCTTTGCGCCTATGATCTTCATCGGCGATATCGGAAGCGGCAGCAGGTAATTGAGATCGCTGGAAAAATAGAATACGCTCATAACAACGCTGAATCCGAATACTACCGAAAACAGCGCAACGATGTGGAGCATCAGCGACAAGCCCGCCGAAACGGAGTCCTCTCCGCCGAGATTTACCAGGCCGTTAGTTAAAGCGTATACCATGAATCCCACGAAAAACGCAACCGGTATAAAGATCAAAAGCATTATCAATATTCCCATGACAACGCCAAACGCCTTGCTGCGCTTTTTTTCGTCAACACTGGGTTCTACGGAAGAGCCTGTGATCTTGACAAGCTGTAAAAATACATTCATTAAAATTCACCGCCCCGCTTATTTTTTGTTAGTAAGCTCAAGGAAGATGTCCTCAAGATTTTTGTCTTTATTTCTCTTTTCGAGTTCTGCCAAAGTGCCGTCATAAAGCTTGTGACCCTTTTTAATGATAACGACCTTGTCGCATAGCTTCTCGGCAACTTCAAGAACGTGAGTCGAGAAAAATACGCTGTTTCCGGCTTTTGTGTGTTCGCGCATCAGCGCTTTAAGCTCAAATGATGATTTCGGATCAAGACCTGTCATCGGTTCGTCAAGTATCCATACCTTTGGCTTGTGCATCAAAGCCGCAATAACCATAAGCTTCTGACGCATACCGTGCGAATAGCTGAGGATCTGTGAATCAAGCGCGCTTGTAAGTTCAAATCGTTCTGCCAGTTCGCTGACGGTTTTTTTGCGTTCGTCAGCAGGCGTATTGTAGACATCGCCGATAAAATTCAGAAATTCTACACCCTTCAATCTCAAAAAGACATCGGGATTATCTGCGATATAGCCGATCGAAGCTTTAGCTTGAAGAGGTTCCTTGTTGACATCGAATCCGTTGACGACCACCGAGCCTTTGTCGGGCTTCAAAACGCCGCACAAAAGCTTGATCGTGGTGGTTTTTCCCGAGCCGTTAGGACCGATAAAGCCCACAAGCTCCCCGTCGCCGACAGAAAAATTCAAGTTGTCAAGAGCCTTGACCTTGCCGTTATAGGTTTTGCTGACGCCTTTAAATTCAATCATAAACATGACCTCCATATGTACATTTTTCATAAATTTTTCTTATTTTAGACAATTATACTATATGCGTTACCACATTTGCAATAGAGTTCATATTTTATTTACAATTTGGCTTTAAGCACTTTGACATGTGGAGCGTGTGGTTTGGATAGTGACGAGTTGAGATTTGAGAGTGGAGAGCGAAATACCGGTTTTTACAGCTCGCAGCTCTAAGCAGATCCACATTACATCCGATTTGGCGTCAAGGACTTACCCACTAAACAACTAAACCCTCAACTCGTTTGAAAGCAGTAGTTTTTTATTATTGCAGGTTGCATTTTACAGGAAATAATGATATAATTACATTGTACATTTTCACCGGTTACCGAAGCGCATTGCTTTTTATCCGGATCACCGGTTTATATATTTTTGTGCGGCAGCTGAATAATTTCATGTTTTTATCCCACATTCTGATATTATAATAGGGAAAGGGCGAGCATTAACTTTTTTTGCATAATGCCGACATAAAACTGCAAATGGTCATTAATCTTCGGATAGTCGATCCTCTGATGACAGCGGGATAAAACAGGAGATCCCTTAGACTAAAAATGGTATCCATGTCAAATGCGGCGGTCTTCGGTATCATCGGACGATCATGTATATTGTACAGCATGAGGTGATAGAGATGATAACAGAAAAAATTTTTGTTGGTAATGACGGCAATGGTAGACAAGATGTCCTCAAAGCTTTTGAACAGTATGCAGAAGCGGCGGATTTGTCTTCAAAGAACAAGGTATATTTAAGACTTTTGGCGGAAGAAATGCTTGGAATGATATCCACTATCGGCGGAACATTCAACGCAGATTGTTGGCTTGAGGGAAATG
>CACZCM010000028.1 GCA_902779615.1 uncultured Ruminococcus sp.
TGCGGCAGAGAACTGCCGCCCGACACTCAGTTCTGCACATCATGCGGCACAAATGTATCGGGGGTTACGCCTGACGTGCGGCAAATGCCGCTCGGTCAAATTGACCTAAGCTCGGGCAGTATATTATCCAGTCCAATGCCTATGCAGCAGCCCATGCCTGCTCAGCAGCCCATGCCTACGCAGCAGCCCATGCCTGCTCAGCAGCCCATGCCTACGCAGCAGACCATGACTACGCAGCAGCCTATGACTACGCAGCAGCCTATGACTACGCAGCAGCCTATGACTGCTCAGCAACCCATGCCTACGCAGCAGCCTATGACTGCTCAGCAACCCATGCAAACAGCAAATGCTCAGAGGACATTCTTGACTCCTACTCCCATTTTTGATCAACAACCCGTTCAGCCTGCGGCCTCGCAGAGCAGGATAACGCTGAAAAAAGACTAAAGGGCACATTCAGAGCTAGAAATATGCCCTTAGAAACAAATATTTGACCGATAATTAAAAAATATATATACAAAAAATAAGGGACATTCTTTAGAGGAATGTCCCCATTTGCACTAACATAAGACTTAAAATCACACATAAGAGCTGCGCAAAAACTTTTAATTAATAGTTTTTTAACTCATTCAGAAACCAATACAGAAACCGTACTTCTGACTCACGGAATTCATTTTTTAAAAGTTTGTCATTTTTCGTTTCTCCGTCCGGCGCATTGGCTTCGCCTCGCGCCTATTTTTCATGACGGATTTTGTGAAGTTAAGTTGATTTTTCGCTGCGCGTTGTGTTTCTTTTTATTTCACCCCACAGATACTTGTTTTTATGGGGCTCTGTCCCAAACCCCGCAAACTTTTTGGAAAAAGTTTGACAAAAACTTTAGATATGTTTGCCATAATTGATTTCCCTGCTTCTGACTAATCGGGGGTTTACTTTTTTTAAAAATAAGGGTATAATGGTATTGTTTACGGTATAGTGTGGAAATCCACTATAATCGATCGTTTCTAGAATTAAGAAAGCGGTGTTAATATGAATTCAAACATATCTCCGAATGAAATAGCCGAGCTTGCTGCAAATCTGAAAAAGTCCGGTCAGTGCAACTGCTGTCAAGCGGTACTTACTGCGCTAGCGAATGAATCCGGGGTACCTGCGGAAAAACTCAGACAGCTTGGCGCAGCTTTTGCGGTCGGTATGGGAACAATGGAAAATACCTGCGGTGCGCTTGCAGCCGCTGCGATGATCCTTGGACTTAAAACTAACGGTATCGGCACAATGCGCAAGGCAGCCAAATTATCAAAAGCTTTTAATGAAAAATGCGGAGCAACAGTCTGTAAGGAACTGAAGGGGATCGGCACCGGAAAAGTGCTTTGTCCATGCGATGAATGTGTAAGAAATGCAGTCAAAGCATACTATGAAGTCGACCAAAACGGTTAACGGTATTATCATAGTAAATAAGGCAATAGATCAGAGAGGTGATATTCTTGTCAAAAATTATAGTAGGTCTGTCGGGCGGTGTTGACAGCGCAGTGACGGCATATCTTCTCAAAGCGGCGGGTCACGAAGTAGTGGGAGTTACTCTGAAAACATGGATCGGCGCAGAAGGCGAATTCAGCCGCTGCTGCGAGATCGACGATGCACGCAGGATCTCATATAAGCTTGACATTCCCTATTACGCCGTTAACTGTGCGGGCGAATTCCGAGAAAAAGTAGTGGAGCCGTTCATCAGCAGCTATATTCACGGTATGACCCCCAATCCCTGCGTTTTGTGCAATCGTGTTATGAAATGGGAGCGTATGCTTGATTTTGCAGACAGTCAAAATGCCGATTATATTGCTACCGGACATTATGCAAGCGTTGTACATCTGGACAACGGAAGATTTACCGTAAAAAACGCTGTTCATGCCCAAAAGGATCAGACATATATGCTGTATCGCCTAACGCAGGAGCAGCTTGCCCGAACTATTATGCCGTTGGGAGGACTTTCTAAGGACGAAGTTCGCTCGATCGCGGCAGCAGCGGATCTGCCCGTTGCGAACAAACCGGATTCACAGGAGATTTGCTTCGTCACTGAAGGAAGCTATGCCGATTTTATTGAAGAAAACTCCTCGGAATATCGCCCGCAAGAGGGCAATTTTGTCGATGAGAGCGGCAATATTTTGGGCGTTCACAAGGGTATTATTCATTATACTATCGGTCAGCGAAAGGGACTTGGTCTGGCAATGGGACGTCCCGTGTTTGTCAAAAGCATCAACTCAGCAAAGAACGAAGTAGTTATCGGCGATAATGAATCGTTGATGACTAAAACTGTGTTCTGCAAGGATCTGAATTTCCAAAGTATACCCGATATTACGCAGGGAGAAAGCATACGTGCGTTCGTCCGTATCAGATATCACCACAAGGCGCAACCCGCCGCTGTTGCACAGATCTCGAACGATCTGGCACGAATTGATTTTGATGATGCCGTTCGTGCCGCCGCGCCCGGACAATCAGCCGTATTATATGACGAAAACGGCTGTGTTATCGGCGGCGGAATAATAACGGATCCTTCTGTAAAATAGAGAGGTCATATAATGAGTTCAGAATCCAGTAAATATAATAATATGTTTATACCGAAAAATGATACGCTTATCGAAAAGTTAAAGCGTGAAACAAAACCTATTGTGGTTTACGGAATGGGCAATGGCGCAGATAAGGTTTTTTCGCTATGCGAAGAAAACGGCATCGTTATAACTGATGTTTTTGCAAGCGACGAGTTTGTCAGGGGGCAAAGCTTTCATAATTTTATCGTGAAAACATATAGTGACATTGAAAACAAATATGGGTATTTTGTAATACTTTTGGCTTTTGCCGTTTTTCGTGATGATCTGATGAATAAAATCGATAAAATGGCAAGGAAGCACACACTGTACGTGCCCGATGTGCCGCTGTTTGGAAAATCGGTGTTTACATATGACTTTTTCAAAGCGAATTATGATATCATATGCAGAGCTTATGATTTGATGGCAGATGAACTTTCACGCAGAACATTTGCTGACATAATCAACGCCAAGCTGGGCGGCAGCTATGAGCTTCTGCGGAGGTGTGAAAGTGACCGTCAGGAGGTTTTCGACAATATCATCAGACTCACACATCACGAAAGATATGTGGATCTGGGAGCATATGACGGCGATACGATCACAGAATTTCTTGCGCAAACGGGCGGAAGATACTCAAAGATAACAGCCTTCGAGCCTGATCGGAAAAATATGAAAAAGCTTGAATACAAGTACGGTTCTCTTGACAACTGTAAGCTGTATCCATACGCCTCATGGAACAAGGATACCACGCTGAATTTTTCCGGTAACGGTGGACGAATGTCGTGTATTGACGAACACGGCGGCGAAGTTCAGGCTAAAGCGCTCGACAATGTATGTATGAATGCAACATATATAAAGATGGACGTGGAGGGCGCTGAATACGAAACTCTCCTTGGGTGCAGGAGATTGATCGAAAAAAGCGCTCCGTCGCTTGCTGTATCTGCATACCACAGGGCGGGAGATATATTCACACTGCCGCTTTTGATCTCTTCGCTCAATCCACAATACAAAATATATCTCAGACATCATAAATATGTTCCTGCATGGGAAACAAATCTTTACGTTGTCGGATAACACAACAAGCACATTGACCGCTATAAGAAAAAAGCAATGTCAGCCTTCATCGTAAAACGCTAACATTGCTCGTCCTCCGCTGTCCTGCATGATATGCCGGCGGAGGTCTTTTCTTTTTTTGCTTTCTTTTCTCGGTGCCGACGGCGAATTCTTCCTTTTATCTTGATGAAGAATCTGGTAAACTCCTTATCAAAATGAGCGTTTATAACGCCGCCGATCAGAAAAATATTGATACACGAATACATCCAGAGAAGAAATAATGACACCGTAGTCAAACTGCCGTAAAACGAATTATAAATATTCGAACCACCCGTGTACGCCGCAAAAAACACCGAAAAAAGCGAGATCGCAACAGAAGAAAAAACAGCGCCGGGAAGCTGGATAAAGAACCCTCTTTTCTGGGCAGGTGCGACCTTATATATTATCATACACAACATTATCCCACCAAAGATGATATACAATTTTTTCAGCTGCGGCACAACGGTTTCATAGATCTTATCAGACTGCATAGTTGAGCGAATAAGCTCCTCCGCCGTTATTTCCTTCGTATACAAAAATAGCAGCATACTAATCCCAAGCAATAGACAAATCGTGTAAAATATGGAAAACATATACAGATCTATCAGACTTCGACTGTCCTGGACATCATATACAATATCGAGCGACCTTACCAACGCCACAACACCGCGCGAAGACGACCATAACAGCACGACCATAGAAAATGAAAATAGCCCGATACGCGACCTATACGCTTCCGAAATGATCGACGACACCAGATCGGCCACTGTTTCCGGTAAAAACTGCTTCACGGCAGTGAGCAATTCATATTTACCTATCCCCGTCATGGGCAGCTGAGAGCAGAGCAAAATAAACAGCGGAATAAGCGACAAAAATACGTAATATGCAATGCTCGCCGAATTGGCGGCGATCGATTTGCTGCCAAAGTCGCTCAAGAATGAAGCGGCTTGTTTATATATTTTACTTTGCGTTATTCGCTTGAGTAACATTATGCCGCTCATTGCAATTTCTCCATAAATTTTCTTTTTATACTGTAAATTATATTATAAATTAATGAGAATGTCAAGCAAGTACGGCAGATTTATAAGGATTTTTGAATTAGTTAAATATTTATTAAGAGAACATTTGGCCCGGCTTTCCCAAAACGATCGAAGCGGTTCGAATTGGTATTTGTACATTTTCTCCTTCTACCCTCTGCTGCCGGAGAAAAAACAGGTAGTTTTGCAATACGAAAAATATACCAAAAACGCATTTAAGGGAAGGATCCGAACGCTCCTTCCCTTAAATTTCAACTCCTGTTGCGGTACTCAGTAGTTTTTTACCTATCCCGTAGCATTTCCAAAAGCTGCTCCTCAGTCAGCACCGGCACTCCAAGCTTCAATGCCTTCTCAAGCTTACTTCCCGCTTCTTCGCCGGCTACAACAAAAGATGTCTTTTTTGATACGCCGGATGACACTTTACCTCCATGACACTCGATCAATTTTGCTGCCTGCGCCCTTTTCATCGTCGGCAGCGTGCCTGTCAGCACAAAAGTCTTTCCTTCAAGCACAGCGCTTTCCGCTACTTCAACGGTTTCACTTAGGTTTACTCCAAGCTGCCTGAACTCCTCAATGAGGGCCTTTGTTTCCGGCATTTCAAAATATCCGACCACACTTTTAGCCATTGCAGCACCGATACCGTCAATTTCTGTGAGCTCTTCTTCGCTTGCAGCCATCAGCTTGTCAATATCGGGATATTTTCTGCACAATAGCTTCGCCGCCTTGCTTCCTACAAGCCTTATACCCAAGCCGGTTATCAGACGGCTGAGTTCGTTTGACTTTGATCTCTCTACTGCCGAAGTCACGTTTGATGCAGACGTTTCCCCCATTCGTTCAAGCTCCGCTATATCAGCCGCCTTCAGCTTGTACAGATCTGCGGGCGAGTGAATAAGCCCGTTTGCGGTCAGCGCTTCAAGCAGAGCGGGTCCCAATCCGTCAATATCCATTGCATCTCGTGATACGAAATGTATCAGATTTCTCATCAACTGTGCCGGACAGGCAGTGTTCGTACAGCGAACTGCTGCGTCGCCCTCTTCCCTGACAACGGGGCCGCCGCATGAAGGACACACTTTCGGCATCTCAAAAGCCTTTGTGCTGCCGCCTCTGCGGGAAAGGCCTACGACCTCGGGGATTATCTCCCCTGCCTTTCGAAGGATCACCTCATCGCCGATTCGGATATCCTTCTCTTTAATGAAATCCTCATTATGCAAAGTTGCGCGGCTCACTGTTGTCCCTGCAAGCAATATCGGATCAAACACACCTGTCGGAGTCAGAACGCCCGTCCTGCCTACATTTATTTCAATGTCACGAAGAATGGTAGCCTTCTCCTCGGGAGGATATTTATATGCCTCCGCCCATCTCGGAAATTTCGCCGTGCTTCCAAGTTCCTCTCTCATTGCAAGATCATCGACCTTCACGACCGCACCGTCTATAGGAAAATCAAACTCACCGCGGCTGCTGCCGATGTGTTCGATCGCTATTACAGCATCTTCTATATTATCAAGCTTTTCTTCAAACGGCGATGTCGGCAGACCCAGTTGTCTGAGGTATTCGATTCCTTCCTTGTGACTAGCAATATTTTTACCGGTTATCTGCTGAATATTAAATATATAAATGCTTAGATTTCTCTGTGCCGTTATTTGGCTGTCTTTCTGCCGCAGTGCGCCCGCTGCAGCATTACGGGGATTTTTTGCCGTTTTTTCTCCGGTTTCCTCCTGATATTTCAAAAGCTTCCTGAAGCTTTCATCGGACATGAAGACCTCGCCTCTGACTTCAAGATATTCAATCGGCTCACTTAATCTCATCGGAAGTGATCTGATGGTTCTTAGATTCTCGGTTATATCCTCTCCTGTCGTACCGTTTCCCCTTGTTGATCCACGCACAAAAAGACCGTTTCGATACTCCGCCGAAACCGAAAGCCCGTCAAACTTAGGTTCGACCACATAGCACACATCTCCGACTGCTTCTCGCACACGACGGTCGAAATCCCTTAATTCTTCAAAAGAAAACGAGTCGTGCAGGCTTTCCATCGGTACTGTATGCTCCACCGGCGAAAACTTCTCCGCGCGATCTCCGCCTATTCTTTTAGTGGGCGAATCCTCTTTCGCAAGCTGCGGAAATTCCGACTCCAGATTTTCCAATTCACGCAGCATCATGTCATATTCATAGTCGCTGATCTCGGGTTCATCGCGGTTATAATATCTGTCATTATGATAATTAAGCTGCTTAGTAAGCTCGTCAACACGCTGCTTTGCTTCTTCAAATTTCATCTGTGTCCTCCCGAATACAACAAACGGCACCCTTGCGGATGCCGAATTGTAATTTTGTAAACTGATTATTCCTCAACTGCTGCCTGATCTGCAAGAACTGCTCTGATCGAAAGTGAAACTCTCTTGCTTTCTGTATTGATCTCTGTGATCTTTACCTTTACAGTATCGCCAACATTGAGTTCATCCTGCGGCTTCTCGATCCTGTGATCTGCGATCTGAGAAATATGGATAAGACCCTTTACGCCGGGAATGATAACTGCAAATGCACCGAACGTCGAAAGACCATCGATCGTTACATCTACAACATCGCCAACCTTGAAGTTAGTGACGAACTTATTCCACGGGTTGTCCTCTTCCTTCTTGTATCCAAGAGAAATGTTGCCCTTCTCGGTGTCGATAGCCTTAACGTAAACCTCGATCGTATCGCCTACGTTAACTACCTCGGAAGGATGCTTGATCCTTGTCCAAGAAAGCTCGGAAATGTGAACCATACCGTCAACGCCGCCGATGTCAACAAACGCACCATAGCTTGTCAATGACTTAACAACGCCCGTATACTTCTTGCCCACCTCAACTGTGCTCCAGAAAGCTTCTTTAGCTGCGTCAGCACGCTCTTTAAGAACGGAACGAATAGAACCAACGGCCTTCTTTCTTCTCTTGTCGATCTCAAGAAGACGGAACTCTACTTCCGTTGAAACGAGATCTTCGAGCGGATCTCTTCTTGAAGCAGTAGCCTGGCTTGCGGGAATAAATACTCTGATAGCATTGGAAATAACGATAACGCCGCCCTTAACTACCTCTGAAACATTACCCTTAAGGATCTCCTTATTTTCAAGAGCATTCTCAAATACTTCCCAGCCCTTGTTAGCGTCAACACGCTTCTTAGAAAGCATGATCATACCTTCCTGATCGTTTGTGCGCATAATAAGCAGTTCGAGCTTGTCTCCAACTTTAACAAGGTCCTCGGTCTTAGCCGAAGGATCGTTTGAAAGTTCCTCTGCGGGAATGTAACCTGTCTGCTTTCTGTCGTCAAGAGTTACATAAACCGCATTCGGCTCTATGCTTTCAACAATGCCAAAAACCTTATCGTTGCTGTTTACGTTCTTGAGGGATTCTTCCAACATCTCCTCAAAGTTCTGCTCTGCAGCAGTCTCAATTACCTGACCGGATTTCTCACTCATTCTATCCAGTACCTCCTTAATTATACTTGCCGGCGTTGATGCTCCGGCAGTAATACCTATGTGATCGTCCTCTCTGAAAGAAATAGGCTCCAGCTCGGCCGCAGTTTCTATCAGATAAGACCTGCCGCACGATTTTTTGCAAATATCGTACAGCTTATTCGTATTAGAACTGTGCCTTCCACCAACTACAATGACTGCATCGGAGGTTTTTGCCAAATGATACGCATCTATTTGTCTTTGTGAGGTCGCATTACATATTGTACCAAAAAAAATTGAATTTGTACATAGTTTGTTGAATATTTTTAAAGATTTTTTCCATTCTTCAGAATCAAATGTTGTTTGTGCAACTAAACAGACTCGTTGAGTACTTAGTTCTTTGTGCATATTCACCAAATCGATCAATTCCTCTGACGTTTTGAAGGTATATACATTACCTTCGCAGAAGCCCATGATCCCCCGAACCTCCGGGTGGCTGCTGTCACCTGCAATAATGACCGCTGCCCCCTGCTCGGACTGCGTCTTAACGATCCTGTGGATCTTCGACACAAACGGACAGGTTGCGTCAACATAGTGAATATCGTGTTCATTCAAATAACTATATACATCTGGTCCCACACCGTGAGATCTTATCACAAGCACTCTGTCGCTTTCAGCGTCTTCGGGTGTATCTGCAACAGTCACACCTGCCGCACGAAGTTCTTCGACTACTTGTTTATTATGTATTATCGGACCAAGCGTGCTGACACGCTCGTCCTCACTAATAAGCTTGTTTACAATTTCAACCGCTCGGTCTACTCCGAAACAGAATCCTGCGCTTTTTGCGACTGTAATTCTCATCGCTTCTGCTCCTCGGCTTCAAACTGCGCTAAATGCTCGTCCCTCATCTTGCCTATTATCGCCATTACTTCATTTGTCGCATTACGAAGCGAACGCTTGTCGCCTTCGATCACGCCCAGCTGCTCGCATGTTATCGGCTCTCCATACGTGATCTTCGTTTTGACGAACGGCTTTATGAAGGTCTTCCTGCCGGTTATGCAGCACGGAATGATAGGAACATTGGACGTTTGTGCGATCAAGATCGCTCCCATATGCCCTCTGCCAATCTTTCCGGTTTTGGAGCGAGTTCCCTCGATAAAAATTCCGATACACTCGCCGCTTTCAAGCAGTTTCTCAGCGAAGCTTATCGCCTTTCCGCCGTCACTGCCTCTGTTTACGGGGAATGCGCCCAGCTTTTTGATGAGCGCTCCGAAGAGCTTGTTTTTAAAAAGCTCCTTTTTCGCCATAAACCTCAGAAGGCGCTTTTGGGTAATGTTCAGAAAAACGGGATCCATATTGCTGAGATGATTGCTGCATATGACACACGACATACCCTCGGGAATAGAGTCGCCGTTTACAACCTCGTAGGGATAGAATAATTTAACAAAGCCCTTACAAAGACCTTTTACGATCTTATAAAAACGAATTTGCATCACATACGCTCCTTGATAAGCTTAGTGACAGCTGCAACAGATTCTTCGAAGCTCATTGATGAAGTGTCGATGATCACGCAGTCAGCAGCAGGTTTAAGCGGAGCTGTTTCCCGTTCGGTATCCTGCTTGTCTCTTTTTATTACATCTTCTAATACTTTATTATACTCCACTTCTTCGTTTTTTGCAAGTAGTTCTTTGTATCTTCTTTCTGCTCTTTTTTCCGCAGAAGCAGTTAAAAAAACCTTGACCTCAGCGTTGGGAAGGACAACGGTTCCGATATCCCTTCCGTCCATCACGACATTATATTCACACGCTAAATTTCGCTGCAGATCTAGCAAAAACGCCCTTACAGTGGGGTTTTTCGATATTTCCGACGCCATCATCGAAACTTGTTCGGTGCGTATTTTACCGGTCACATTTTCTCCGTTGACCAGTACTCTTTGCTCGTTACTTTCAAGCTTGAGTTCAAGCTTAGTATTCCTAAGCATTTCATCGACCGAGTCAGCGTCAAAAACTTTCACATTATTTTTTATTGCATTATATGCTAAAGCGCGGTACATCGCACCCGTATCAATATGAATAAATCCGTTTTCACGTGCGACCGCCTTTGAAACAGAGCTTTTACCGGCACCCGACGGCCCATCTACGGCAACATTCATAATTATCCTCCAAACCGCTTCGATCGAAATTGTTTTCGCCAAACCGATCAGCTTCGACCCACAAGATCCTTTGCATCTTCATGCGAACATCTGTTATTAGTTATATTATACTATATTTAGGTGTTATAAGTCAAGTTTAATTTCAAAAATGAATTATAAATATTTTTTGAAGCGTCCTTTTTGCTTTGATATGCTCTAAAGAGCGCAGCATAAAGGCTAAAATTCATTGTCTGCAGGTTAAGGCTATTAAATGTTGAGCAGCAATGGAGCTTTGCACAAACCATGACATACTTGCAGCAGCGCCGACCGAGCCGGCAGACAGGGCCACTGCCTTTGGACCATGCAAACCTTTTGATAACAGCGTGGCGAAATCTTTTCTTATGTGCTATATCGAACTTTGGATCAATCAAAAACAGCACCATTTGAATCAACAAATGGTGCTGTGGATCGTTAAATTATAATACTCTTACCGCTCATTTCTTTCGGCTGATCAATACCCATGATTTTGAGCATTGTCGGCGCGATGTCGGCAAGTCTGCCGCCCTCACGAAGCTTACAGGGATAACCCACAACGCAGAACGGTACAGGATTTGTGGTATGCGCAGTGAACGGAGTGCCGTCCTCCGCGATCATCTTGTCGGCGTTGCCGTGGTCAGCCGTAATAACGGACACGCCGCCCTTTGCCGCAATTGCATCTGTTACCTTACCGACACAATCGTCAACTGCTTCAACAGCCTTGACTGCTGCATCAAATACGCCGGTATGTCCGACCATATCGCAGTTCGCAAAGTTCAGAATGATCATGTCGTACTTGTCGCTCTCGATCGCCGCAACGCACTTCTCCATGACCTCGTATGCGCTCATTTCGGGCTTGAGGTCGTATGTAGCAACCTTCGGCGAATCGACAAGAATTCTGTCTTCACCGCTGTAAACCTCGTTGTCGCCGCCGTCAAAGAAAAATGTTACATGAGCGTACTTCTCTGTTTCGGCAATACGCAGCTGAGTTTTACCCAGGCTCGACATATATTTGCCCATCATATTAGTAAGTTCTTCGGGACCGAATGCAACAGAAACGTTCGGCATAGTTTCGTCATACTGCGCAAAGCAAACGAAGTTGACATGGAAACGACCGTTTCTTCTCTCGAAGCCCTTGAAATCATCGTCAACGAAAGTTCTCGTGATCTGGCGCGCACGGTCGGGACGGAAGTTAAAGAATATGAGGCTGTCGTTCTCCTTGATCGTACCTTCCTTGTCGCAAACGATGGGAAGCACGAATTCGTCGGTCACGCCCTCAGCGTAAGAATTCTCGATCGCCTGAACGGGGTCGCTGCACATAACGCCCTCGCCGTAAACCATAGCGGCATAGCCCTTTTCGACTCTGTCCCAGTTTGTATCTCTGTCCATGGTGTAGTAACGTCCGGCAACGGTAGCAACCTTACCCACGCCGATCTCGTCAAGCTTCGCGGTAAGCTCTCTCATGTAATCTGCTGCAGATGACGGCGGCACATCTCTGCCGTCAAGCAGCGCATGGATATACACCTTGTCAAGACCGTTTCTCTTCGCCATTTCAAGAAGACCGTACAAATGGGTAATGTGGCTGTGAACGCCGCCCGGAGAGAGCAGACCCATCAGATGAAGAGCGGAATTGTTCTTTTTGCAGTTCTCGACAGCGTTTACAGGAGCTTCATTTTCGAAGAAATCCCCGTCGTTTATCGACTTGGTGATGCGAGTAAGCATCTGATACACGATTCTGCCCGCGCCCATGTTGGTGTGACCGACTTCACTGTTACCCATCTGTCCGTCGGGAAGCCCGACGTCCATACCGGACGCACCGATCTGAGTAGTCGGATTAGTACTGAAAAGTCTGTCAAGATTTGGCTTATTTGCCTTCAAAATAGCATTGCCGTCATAATTTTCGCCAATGCCGTAGCCGTCCATTATAATAAGAATAACAGGTTTTTTCATCTAAAATACCTTCTTTGATAATTAGCAGCTTGCAGCCTCTACGATAGCCGCGAACTTCTCTGCAACGAGCGAAGCGCCGCCGATAAGACCACCGTCAACATTCTCCTTGGAAACAAGCTCAGCAGCATTAGCGTCATTCATAGAACCGCCGTACTGGATAGTAACAGCGTCTGCCGTTTCCTTATTATAAAGCTTCTCAAGAGTTGCGCGAATGAATGCGCAAACCTCCTCTGCCTGATCCGCAGTAGCCGTTTTACCTGTGCCGATAGCCCAAACAGGCTCGTAAGCGATAACTACCTTCTTAGCGTCCTCGGCAGTAACATCAAACAGATCGAGCTTGATCTGGCGAGCGATAACCTCTTCTGTGATATCGCACTCACGCTCCCAAAGCTTCTCACCCACGCAAACGATCGGAGTAAGACCTGCTTTAAGAACAGCCTTAGTTCTCTTATTAACGGTTTCGTCAGTTTCGCCGAAATACTCTCTTCTCTCGCTGTGACCGAGAACAACGTACTCAACGCCGATCTCCTTGAGCATACCGGTAGAGATTTCGCCGGTGAATGCGCCTTTCTCCTCCCAGTGAGCATTTTCTGCGCCGACCTTGATGTTTGTACCCTTTACGGCTTCAACTGCAACTGCAAGATCAACGTAAGGTACGCAAGCAACAACTTCGCAGTCTGCGTTTGCAACGAGCGGCTTGATCTCATTGAGGAGCTGCTTAGCCTCTGCGGGAGTTTTATTCATTTTCCAGTTTCCGGCAATAATAGCCTTTCTGAGTGCTTTATTCATAAAATATCATTCCTTTTTTCTTAGTCGTTAGTTGGTAGTTAGTAGTTGGTAGCTGGTATAATTCAACTTTTAACTTTTAACCTATGAGTGAGCAAATTTTAATTGATTCTTCGTATTGCACAAACTTAGATTACCCCTCCGCCTCACTACGTTCGGCACCTTCCCTAAAGGGGAGGTGTCACGACTGCGAAAGCAGGCGTGACGGAGGGTTTTCAACAGAAGATTTTGTGCATTTTTACTTTTTTGCTCATTTATAGTTTTAACTCTTAACTCTCAACTCTTGACTCTTAACTCTAAACACATTATCGTAGTTATTAGTTGGTAGTTAGGTAATCGCATCTACCAACTAACAACTAAAATATTACTTATCTGCAATTACAGCAATACCCGGGAGAACCTTACCCTCAAGGTACTCGAGAGATGCGCCGCCGCCTGTAGAGATGTGGCTCATCTTATCAGCGAAACCAAGAGAGATAACAGCAGCTGCGCTGTCACCGCCGCCGATGATAGTAGTAGCGTCAGTTTCGGCAAGAGCCTGTGCAACAGCGATCGTACCCTTAGCGAGAACGGGGTTCTCGAACACGCCCATAGGACCGTTCCAAACAACTGTCTTTGCTGTCTTTGCAGCTTCTGCGAAAATCTCACAAGTCTTCGGGCCGATGTCAAGACCCATCTTATCTGCGGGAATAGCAGTCACGTCAACATACTCAACGGGGATCTCTGCATCGATGGGGTTCGGGAAAGCGCCGGCAACAGCGGTATCAACGGGAAGGAGGATTTTTTTACCGAGCTTCTCAGCCTTCTCGATCATCTCCTTGCAGTAGTCGAGCTTCTCATCGTCAACGAGGGACTTGCCAACTTCCAAGCCCTGAGCCTTGAGGAAGGTGTAGGACATACCGCCGCCGATAATGAGAGTATCGCACTTCTCAAGGAGGTTAGAAATAACCTTGAGCTTGTCAGCAACCTTTGCGCCGCCGAGGATAGCAACGAAGGGTCTTTCGGGAACTTCAACAGCATTGCCGAGGTAATTGATTTCCTTCTGCATGAGGTAACCAACAGCAGTATCCTTGATGTGATCGGTAACGCCTGCGGTCGAGCAGTGAGCGCGGTGAGCGGAGCCGAAAGCGTCCATAACGAAGATATCAGCAAGAGAAGCAAGCTCTTCGGAGAACGGCTCAAGGTTCTTAGTTTCTTCCTTTCTGAAACGAGTATTCTGAAGGAGAACAACATCGCCGTCATTCATAGCGGCAACAGCAGCCTTAGCCTTCTCGCCTACAACATTGTCGTCATCGGCAAAAACGACCTCTTTACCGAGCAGTTCGGAAAGGCGAACAGCAACGGGAGCGAGGGAGAACTTATCCTCCGGACCGTTCTTCGGCTTACCGAGGTGAGAGCAAAGAATAACCTTCGCGCCGCTCTCGATCAGCTTCTTGATAGTGGGAAGGGCAGCTGTAATACGGTTATCGTTTGTGATAACTCCGTCCTTCAGCGGCACGTTAAAATCGCAGCGAACAAGGACTTTTTTGCCCTTAGCGTCGATGTCTTCAACAGTTCTTTTGTTTAAAGCACTCATTTTAAAAAACTCCTTATTTTATATTTGTAGGACGCATCAAAAGCGGTGCGCCCCGCACATTACATCACAAACGTTCGCAGCGTGATTGGTTCAAAACCTTTCGTCCGCATGAACGCTCAAACTTATTATATATTATTTTCACAAATTTTTCAATATATATTTACCTGTACACGTAAAATTTACATTTTGCGCAGAATTTTGGGCAGATGTGAGAAACGGAACACACAAAACAAAACTTCGGATCAGTTTTGTAAAGGATAAATGCCAAACGCAGGGATATCTGCCGAATGCATATGAGGATTCTCGTCCCGAGCTTTCGCCGGCTTTTGAAATAAAGCTTAGCAAAAAGCTTTATGCTGCGGCAAAATTGATTTCTATGATTTTTTATAAAAAAGTATTGATTTTTTTTCTAAATTATTGTATAATGAGTTTCGGAGTCAGGGACTCCGGATATTTATCGGCAGGCGGCTTCACTTTTGACGTCTTTGCCGTTTCAGTCCGTATATTTTAATATGCGGGCGGCAGGCCCTGTGCGAGAGGACGCCGGGAACCATGTCAGGCGGGGAACCGAGCAGCATTAAACGGATTGCCCTCTGCGATGCAGTTAGTTTGCCGTTCGTATATTAAAGTGTACGGGCTTTTTTGTCGGTCATGACGCAGGTCTGATAGATCTGTCAACAAACAAGGCTCGAAAGGCGGTGAAAATATGTATAGAGTGCTCTACAGGAAGTGGCGTCCCGAGAAGTTTTCCGATGTCATCGGACAAAAACACGTAACCGTTACTCTTAGAAACGAGATACGTTCCGGGAGAATATCTCATGCATACCTTTTCACCGGCTCAAGAGGCACCGGCAAGACCTCGTGCGCTAAAATTTTATCGCGCGCCGTAAACTGTCTTGACAGCACCGACGGCGAACCGTGCGGCAAATGCGCAAACTGCGTTGGCATTGCCGACGGCAGCATTCTTGACGTAAACGAGATGGACGCGGCCTCCAACAACAGCGTTAACGACATCAGGACACTGCTTGACGAAGTAGTGTTTACGCCGTCCGACGCCAAATACCGGGTCTACATTATAGATGAGGTCCATATGCTCAGTCCGGGTGCATTCAACGCTCTGCTGAAAACTCTCGAAGAGCCGCCATCTCACGTTGTTTTTATTCTTGCAACTACCGAGATAAACAAGATCCCAGCTACGATACTTTCACGCTGTCAGCGGTTTGATTTCAGCCGGATCGACGTTCATGATATGGCGGATCGGCTCGTTGAAATATCAAATGCGGAAAAAGTATCGCTGGATCCCGACGCCGCATTGCTGATCGCTGCTGTTGCAGACGGCGCAATGCGTGACGCTCTGTCGATCCTCGACCGCTGCATCGGACTTTCCGACAGCATTACCTCTGCCGTTGTGCGGGAGGCTACGGGACTTGCGGGACGTGATTATCTCTTTACCCTTGCAAAAGCCATTATGGATAACGATGTTCCGCTTGCGATCAACACAGTAAACACACTTCACAAGGCGTCAAAAAGTATGCCTTTGCTGTGTGAAGAATTGGCGGAGCATTTCCGTGCGCTCATGCTTTTGAAGACAATGCGAAACGCCGCAGACGAGCTTGTTATAATGTCAAAGGACGAGCTGGAAAAAGCAAGAGTACAAGCAGAAAAGATCAGTCTTGAGCAGACTGTCAGCTGCATCGAAACTTTGCAGGCTTCGAGAGAATTGATGTTCAAGGGCGGCAACAACAAGATCGAGTTTGAAACGTGCATGATAAAGCTTTGCAGCCCCAGGCTGTCGTATGATATGTCGGCGATCATCGCAAGACTTGAACGCCTGGAGCGCCGAGCCTCAAACGCAGGTGCAGCACCCGGCGTGGCGCCGCAAGCAAACAGCATTTCCGATCAGCCGGCCACTGTCCGAAGTGAGGAGCCTGAGCAGGAACGCAAGCCGCACTCTGCCGAACAAACTCGACAAGTTCAGCCGTCCGTCACCTATACTTCTCCCCCGTCACAGTCACCTCAAATCCCGGCAAGCGGTAAATCGAAGATCGAGCAGCTTAGCGAGCGTGCGGTTTTGATGCCGGAATGGGAAGATGTGCTTGAAACAATGAAAGGGACAACGAGAGTCACGGCAACAGCATTCAAGGGAACAACGGCGTACACCGTTGACAACTACGTTCTGATCTATGCGGAAAATGATACCGTTACAAAGTATCTGCGAATGGAAACATATAGAAACAAGATCAAAGACGCTATCGTAGAAGTAACCGGAAAGAATTACAATCTCGGGCCGTACAAGCCGCCGGGAGTAAAACCGGAAACAAAGACACAAAGCAGATCAAAATTGGATGAATTTATTGAGAATATCTCAAATTCAGATATAGATGTCAGCGTTGAATAAAATGGCTGACAAAAACATATAATACGGAGGAAAATACAATGAAAGCAAGAGTACCTAAGAACTATCAGGGCGGCGCACCCGCAAATTTACAGCAGCTTGCACGTCAGGCTCAGAAGATGCAGGAAGAGATGGATCAGGCAAGCACAGAGCTTGAGGCTAAAGAATATTCCGCAACGGCAGGCGGTGAAGCTGTCAGCGTTACTGTTACCGGCGCGATGGAGATCAAAACTATAGATATCAAGCCCGAGGTCGTGGATCCCGATGATATAGAAATGCTTACAGATCTTATCAAAGCAGCTGTCAACGAGGCTCTGCGCGCCGCTGCGGACGACAAGGAAGAGGTAATGACAAAGATCTCCGGCGGACTCAATATGCCGGGATTATTCTGATCATGGCAGGATCTCAAGCCCCGTCGCTGGCTGCGCTTATCGACTGGTTCAACCGTCTGCCCGGAATTGGCAGAAAGTCGGCTCAGCGTCTAGCGTATCATGTTCTGTCGATGTCCGATGAGGACGCCAATGCGTTCGCGCGGGCAATAACCGACGCCCACACGAAGATACACCGCTGTTCAAAGTGCTGCAATCTGACCGATGAAGAGCTTTGTCCTATCTGCAAAAATGTTAAGCGTGACGTCACAACAGTTTGTGTTGTTGAAGATCCGAAAGACGTTGCGGCGCTGGAAAAAACGCAGGAATACAACGCCCTCTACCATGTGCTTCACGGCGTGATCTCACCGCTTAACGGAGTCGGGCCGGATCAGCTTACGATAAAGGAGCTGGTCAAACGCGTAAACGATGACAATGTACAAGAGGTCATCATGGCAACGAACGCCACGGCCGAAGGCGAAACGACTGCGGTATACATTTCCAGACTTCTCAAACCGCTTGGAGTCAAGGTGACCCGGCTGGCCTACGGCATTCCCGTGGGAGCCGACCTTGAATATGCAGACGAAGTCACCCTTGTCCGTGCCCTTGAAGGAAGAAGAGAAATTTAAAATTTAAAGGGCGGTATGCAGAAAACACTGTATATCGCCCTTTTTACGATACATTAAACTATAAATGCACAAATCAGAATATCTGCGTCAAAATTAACAAATCTGTTACCCCACTTCGTCTGCTTTCAGGAGAGGCTTTGCTTTACTAAAACTCGAAAGGGAATCGATGGGTTACACAGATACGAAATCCCTGAGTTGATGACATTGCCAAACGGAAAGGTGGATCGCATAACAAGCGCTGCTAGTTATGCAAGACGAAGGGTACAAAAAACTTTGTGTATTTTATCTTTTTTGCTCATTTATTAATAAAAGCTATGCTTTCACAAGCAGAGACGATCCGCAGGCTTGTGCGTTCAGCAGAGAATTTATCTCCCTACTGAACGCGAGATCGGCCCCGCCCCCGCGGGAAAGGCGGGAGACATCTTCTCTGCGGTTATAACGGAGGTTCAAATCATGATAGTTATTTCACAGGGAAGAAAGACAATTATCGATACAAACAATTTCTATGTAGAAAAGACATACGGCGGCAAAGACAAAAAATACGCCATTATGGGGATTCCAAACAATACCGGTTCTGCGCCGTTGGTTCTCGGATACTATTCCGAAGAAAAGTTAGCCATTGAAGAAATCAAAAAGATCTTCGAGGCTATCGAGCGCGGTGACAAAACATACATTTTCTCGGTCGAGGGGTAAATAATATGGCTAGATTTAATGTCGAACTAAAACGTGTTGTTGACGACAGCTACGATATCGAACTAGGATATCAGCTTGCCGATACTCTTGTAAACGATCTGAAAAAAGGGCTTGTCGGCAATATAAAAAAATTCGCTGTCATCACCGATGATATTGTGGAACCGCTCTACGCCGAACCTATTTTTGAAAAGCTTATCGAGAGTGGTTTTTACGCTAAAATGTTTACGTTTAAAAACGGGGAAAAAAGCAAGGTGCGCTCAACGAAAGAATATCTTGAGGACGCTATGCTTGACAGCGGCTTTCGGCGTGACTGCTGTATCATTGCAGTTGGCGGCGGTGTTGTGACCGATCTTGCGGGCTTCACAGCCGGCACATTCGGACGCGGAATTCCATTCATCAATTACGCCACAACGCTTCTTGCCGCTGCGGACGCCTCGGTCGGCGGGAAAACTGCCGTTGATACGCCGCTTGCCACAAACCTCATCGGACTTTTTAACCAGCCGAAAAAAGTATATATCGATATTGCCGCATGGCGCACTCTCCCTCCTCGTCAGCTTTACAGCGGTATGGCGGAAACCATCAAGCACGCCTGCATGGCTGACAGTGTATTTTTTGAATATTTGAATGATAATATCGATAAAATATACAGCTTTGACAGGGAAGCGTGCGAACACACTGCGGAATGCAACTGCCGCATTAAATATAATGTAGTGATGAAGGACGAGCGTGAGAGCGGCTTGCGTGAAATACTGAATCTCGGTCATACAGTCGGACGCGCCGTTGAAACGGTCAGTGATTATCGGCTTCTTCACGGAGAGGCTGTTGCTATAGGACTTGCTGCGGAAGTAAAGCTTTCGGTGAAGCTGGGCTATATGGCAGAGGAGGACGCCAAGCGTGTGATCTCGCTGCTCCAAAAAGCAAATTTACCGACCGAAATACCCAATTACATTGACCGTGATGCACTTGTGAAGAAGCTTTATACCGACAAAAAGGTTCGTGACGGAAAGCTGCGCTTTGTACTTCAAAACGGGATCGGCAGCGTTGTTTGCTTCGGAGAAAACGTATACGCCACACCTATAGACGAGCAGACCGCACGCGAAATAATAATGTCGATGTGAGGGGGCAATTTATGGAATGAGCAAAAAGAAAAAGCAGAAGTCTTTGTCCTCTGACAATGAAATGATCTTCCTGCTGCCAAAGAAGAAAAAGGGTATTTTTCGTCTGCTGTTCAGCCGTATAGGTCTGGTTGCAGTCCTTATCATTCTCCAGCTGGGAATAATATATTCATTATACGATATTCTGCGTGATTATTATCAGTGGTTCAATATATCGATAGGTTTGTTCTCGGTTTTGATGGTGTTCCATCTGTTTTCGAGCGACATGGACTCCACTGCAAGGCTGACGTGGCTGCTTATACTGCTCTCTGCGCCTGTGCCGGGGGCGATATTTCTGCTTTTCACCGAAACCGATCTGGGACATCGAGCGGTCAAAAAAAGAATAGAAGAGCTTATAAACGAAACCAA
>CACZCM010000029.1 GCA_902779615.1 uncultured Ruminococcus sp.
AGTCGCCGCAGACAAGTTCCGGCGGGTTGAATGAATAACGGTCATTTGCTCCCGCATTCGAACTTCGGTAAACCCCGTTGCGAATGCAAACACGCAATAAAAAAGTTTTCCACAATAGCGATCGCCAAACGTGGAAAACACACCGAAAACTTTCATCAAAAATATATTGAAATATGAGTATCATAAAAAACTGCCGGGCAGAGTTCATATCATCTCTGTCCGGCATAATTGTTTTAAAAACTTGCTTTAAACAAGCAGACACAAGCCGTAGGCTATGTGGTTATTATTACAAATTACCCTCAACGATAGCTTTAGTATCTCTTGCGATAACAAGTTCTTCGTTGGTCGGGATAACAAATATTTCGATCGAGGAATCATCTGCGGAGATCTTTCCGCCTCTGCCGTGGATCATGGAATTGTTAAGTTCCTTGTCGATCTTTACGCCGATGCAGGAGAGGTATTCGCAGATCTTTTCACGCAGAACAAACTGGTTCTCGCCCAGACCTGCGGTAAATACCATACCGTCGCAGCCGCCGAGCGCAACGTAATAGCCGCCGATGAACTTTGCGATCTCGTAGTGAAGGATCTCATGAGCGAGGTGCGCTCTCGGGTTGCCTTCGCTTTCGGCCTTCGATACATCTCTGTCGTCGGACGAAACACCCGATACGCCGAGAAGACCCGATTTCTTATTGAGCAGGTCACTCATTTCTGCGGGAGTGAGGTGCTCTTTTTCCGCAATAAAGGTAACAACGGAAGGATCGAGCGTACCTGTTCTGGAACCCATCATAAAGCCGTCGAGCGGAGTAAGACCCATGCTGGTATCAATGACCTTGCCGCCGTCTATAGCGGTGATGGACGAACCGTTGCCGATGTGGCAGGTGATTAGCTTGAGATCCTTGATATCCTTGCCCATCAGCTTAGCGCATTCGCCGCTTACATAGCGGTGCGAAGTGCCATGGAAGCCGTAGCGGCGGATCTGGTACTTCTCGTAATACTCATAGGGGATCGGGTAGATGTACGCTTTTTCGGGCATAGTCGAGTGGAACGCCGTATCAAAAACAACGACCTGCGGAAGTTCGCTGCCGAATACCTCAACGCACGCGCGAAGCGCCTGAACGTGACCTTTATTGTGAAGTGGCGCGAGCGGGATAAGACTCTCAATTCCCTTGATAACGTCCTCGTCAACGAGAACAGACTTGCTGAAAATAGCGCCGCCCTGCACAATGCGGTGACCGATCGCCGAAACCTCCGAAAGATCGGAAATTACGCCGTACTCGGGGTCGGTGAGCGCGTTTTTGACTTCCATAAAAGCGGCACGGTGGTCGGGAAGTGTAACATCTTTCTTGAACTCCTTGCCGTCTGCATTTTTATAGCCGACAAGACCGTCGATACCGATACGTTCGCAGTTTCCCTTTGCAAGGACCTTCTCGTCCTCCATGTTGATAAGCTGGAATTTCAGCGATGAACTTCCGGCATTGATAACTAATATTTTCACGGGTATTCTCTCCTTATTTATAACGTCCTTTCAGGCACGCATTATTACAATTATAATAATAGTACAAATTCTAAAAAAATTCAATATGAATTTTCAGATTTTTGCAATTTTTTATTGTGATTCACACCTTGATGACAATTCAAAATTCATTTTACTCATTCAAAAGCCTCGGAAAATTTCCTGACCTCTATTGAAATTACTGCATGAAATATGGTATCATTATTTCGGTATGATTATTGATAGATCGGTGCAAGGGGGGAGAGGCTTTGCTGCAATTTGCAATATCGCTGGTTTTCGGCTTGACGGTCGGAGTAGTCATGAGTCTTATGCTGTGGCTAAATACAAGATTCACGCTGACGGAGTTTGTGGCGATAGTTGGGTTTGTGTTTATCGGCTGCACTGTTTGGACAGTGACCGAGGGGCGGTTCGCCGACCTGACGCTCGTTGCGCTTTTGATCGTGTGGACGCTGTTTAGAATATTGTTCGATAATCTAAAACGAATGTTCGAGAAGCTGCTGACGTTTTGCATGAGTACGGCTGTGGTGCTGAATTACTACATTTATCTTGAGTTCATCGGCCTGAGGGTCGATGGCAAAGTCGAAGACAGCGGCTTTCAGAAGCTGATCTACATGGTTGTGTATCTGGGAATAATCGCGGCGGCGTTTTTGATCGTATTTATAAAGAAGATCACGTTTTTCAGCAACTCATGGGAGCGTGATTTCTTTGCTCATGAAGATCGGCGAATGAAGAGCAACCGAACGATGATATTTTCGTTTTTAATGGTGCTGACAGTCGTTATCGTGGCGGGAATTTATATGTCAACGGGGTTTGTGCGTGAGGCGAAGGACGCCATGTTCTACCTCGGATTTGAGTTTTTCTTCTCGCTGGTATATATTTTTATCAGCTTTATTATGCTCAAAATGCTTGTTGAATATTATATTTTGTCCGACATTTCGGAGCAGGAGAAGCAGCATCAGCAGGAACTGAGTTCGTTCATAAAAATGATAAGAGCGCAGCGGCACGACTTCAATCTTCATCTTCATGCGGTCAACGGTCTGCTTGAGGCTGAAAAGTATGACGAATGCCGCAGGTATGTGTCGAAGATGGTGTCGGAGACTGAATATGTCAACGAGGTGCTTCCGATCCACGACACATCTATCAGCGCGATGCTGTATGCTTATCGTTCCGATGCCGAGAGCAGCGGGATACACATGAGATTTGATATTACAACGAATCTCAGGGGGCTTGCGCCGGAGGGCTACGAGATAAACAGGATAATCGGCAATCTGCTGCAAAATGCGATAGATGAGCTTATCGGGCAGACCGACCGTGAATACGGTATCGCAGTCAAGATGTATGATACGACGGATTCTGCGGTGATAGATGTTTCAAATAAATTTTTCGGCAACGCCGAGGAGCTGTCGCAGGTGTTTGATTACAATTACTCGGGCAAGAAGAACCACGAGGGGCTGGGGCTGAATACAGTTCGCAGGATCGCCGAATCATATAAGGGCGTTGCGTATGTTGAGGTGGACGAAGACATCATTCATTTTATCGTACACCTGCCGAAAAAGAACAGGCGCTCTGCGGGGTGAACGAAGGGTGAGCGTACTGTGACAAACAAATGATAAACGGCTGTGTCTGGGACGGAAAAATTACAGATCGAAATATCCAAATAGACAAGCTTGGGAACCAAACAGACAAATTTACTTGAAAATTTTTTTAGAGAGTAGTATTATATAATCACAGAAAGCGAACAGCGAACAGAAACAAAAATATTCGTAAAGATGATAATACCTCTTTCTAAAAATATGATTCCCTGAAAAATAAGGACGTTTGACGTCCTTATTTTTTGTTGTTTTTTAGGGAAAGGCGGTCGCAGCAGCAAGATAGTTTATGATAAGCACAACAGTAAAAACAATCGCCAAGCTTTTTCCAAAATGCTTGGCGATTACTTTAATAATACTTTTGCTAAAGTCCGAATACAGGGTAAACTGACGTTGTTCACTTACCTTGCCGGAGTATGTCAGCGGACACTGTCCGCCGCCATTTCCAAAGTACGCTGTCCACTAAGTTCGAGTGCGGGAGTAAACTGCCGTTCCTCATAAGCTCTGCCGGAACACGTCAGCGGACACTGTCCGCCGCCATTTCCAAAGTACGCTGTCCACTAAAGTCCGAATGCGGAGGTAAACTGTCGTTGTTCACTTACCTTGCCGGAGTATGTCAGCGGACACTGTCCGCCGACATTTCCAAAGTACGCTGTTCACTAAGTTCGAGTGCGGGAGTAAACTGCCGTTCCTCATAAGCTCTGCCGGAACACGTCAGCGGAGACTGTCCGCCGCCATTTCCAAAGTACGCTGTCCACTAAGTTCGAGTGCGGGAGCGAACTGCCGTTGTTCACTTACCTTGCCGGAGTATGTCAGCGGACACTGTCCGCCTACATGTTGGGATATTCGGACATAGGATTATACTTTTCACCGTTAAGTCTTGTTTCAAAATGGAGATGAGGCCCCGACGACCACCCCGTCGTTCCGACATATCCTATAACCTGCCCCTTTTGAACGTAGTCGCCCGAATGAACTGCAAGCGATGTCATGTGCGCATAAAGCGTCGCCTTTCCGCCGCCGTGGTCTATCATCAGATAGTTTCCGTAACCGCCGCCGCAGCCGCAGTTGCCGCCGTCGCCTTTTCCGTAGTTGTGATCGCAGTTCTCATCTGATAAAACAACGATACCCGATTCCGCCGCCACTACAGGCTCGTTCATTATTGAGCCGTCCGAAATATCGATCGCTCCGTGATTGTAGGTGGTTCTGTCTTCGTTCCATACCGACGAAAGAGTGTAGTGTCCCGGCACCGGCCATGTGTAGCCGTCGCTGTAGTCCGGCTGCGGCTCGGTCTTGGGCGTTTCCGCCTTGGAGCTTGTTTCAGGCTCGCTGTAATCGTTATCAGGCTGTGTTGGTTCTTCATATTCGCTCATTGTGTCCTCCGAGCTTGTGTCGTCTTCAGGCTCGCTCGGCTGAGCGGCGGTGTTGTCTTTGCGTTCTTCTTCGAGCCTTCGGCTCTCTGCTGCTCTAGATTCTGCCGCTGCCTTCGACGCTGCTGCTTTTGACGCCGCAGCTTTTGATTCGGCCGCAGCTTTCGATGCAGCCGCTGCCTTCGACGCTGCCGCCTTCTTTTCTTCTTCGAGCTTCTTCTTCGCCTCAGCCGCCTTCTTTGCAGTTTCCTCCTGCTGCTTCTTGTCCTTGAAGTACGCCTGGATCTGATCCTCGATCTTCTGCCGCTCCTCGTTCGTTTCGTCAAGATGATCCTGTGCGCCCGAGTGTTCGTCATACAAATTATTCAAAAGCTTTTCGTTTTCATTTATAAGCTTCTGCATTTCTGTTTGCCGCTGCTCGAGTGTTTTCTGTTCGTTGTCAAGCTGCGTCTTCTTTTCCTTCAGGCTGTCCCGCTTTCTGTTGATAATGTCTATGTCGTCTTTTAAACTGTCGATCAGCTCCTGATCTGATTTGGAAATATATGTCACTATCTCAAGCTTATCGAGAAAATCATCAAAATCCTTTGCGCCAAGAATGATCTCGAGCGAGGTCGTTTCACCCGACACATACAGCGTTCTGACGCGCTGCTTCAGCTTGTCTATCCTTCCGGAAATTTTAGCTCTTGCCTCATCGATCTCCGTTTGCAGACCTGCTATCTCCGTGTCAAGCGATTCGATCTGCGCTCTGCCGTTGGCGATCTGCTCGTTGAGAACGATTATCTTGCTCTGCAGCGCCTTCTGATAATCCTCACGCTGCGCAATATCGCTGGCAGTGCTGTCGATCGCCGCCTGATACTGCGCTGCCTGCTCGTCAAGCTCTTTTTGACGCTTTTGGTAGTCGCTGAGCGTATCTGCCGATGAAAAGACTGCCGCAGATGCCGCTATGATCGAGAGCGTGACTGCTCCCGCGGCAATTTTAAAAATAATCGCACAAAGCCTCCGGTTTTGTCTGCGCTTGTTTGAGTCAAAGCTATTAAGCTTACCAGCCAAGGATCTCGCCTCCCTCCATGTTGAGGTATCTGCCGATCGAAATAAGTGCGCCGATCGCACCGATTATCATGCCGAAAATGATAAATCCCGCAGTCATATTGAACGCCATGTCCGAATAAGGTATCTCCTCTATCGGAACTATATATTTTACCGCAGATATCATCGCTTCATACAAAAACGCTACGATAACCGAGGATAATATGCCTGATATAAGCCCCAGAACGACGCCCTCTATCACAAACGGAGTGCGCACAAAGTGGTTCGTTGCGCCGACCGATTTCATTATGCTGATCTCAAAACGGCGTGAATACATCGTCATTCTAACGGAGTTGCTTATAATGAAAAGCGAAATGATGCCCAGCGCAGCCACAAGCCACAGCCCCACCTGCGTTACAAGTGTATTAAGGTCGGTCAGCCGTTTTGCGACTTCGCTTCTGTCTGTTATCATATCAACGCCCTCGACCTGCTTTATGCTGTCAACCGTTGTGTCATACTGCGAAAGATCGACCATCGCTACATGAAATGCGTGGGGAAGAGGGTTCTCCGTTCCCTGAAGCTCGCCGAACAGCGGTCCCAGCTCCTGCTCCCATTTTACTATCCCTTCATCTTTTGAATAAAACTCACATGACGATATATTGTCAAGCCGTCTGATCTCGGGTCCGATCTTCTGTACCGCAGTGATCTCATCGACCGAAACGTCAAGAAAAACCGTGATCTGATTGTCCTTGCCCATCTGGTCAACTATATTACGAACGTTGAACGACAGCAGCATTGCCATTCCCGTGATAAGCAGACATGACGCAAGCACGCCGATCGATGCCGCCGACATCATGCGGTTGTTCCATACGCTGCGCACGCCCTCTTTAAACAAATAGCCCATGCCTCTCATTCGTCTGCCTCCTCATCGCCTATCGCAAGCAGTGCTTCACGATTGATTTCGTCAGCCGATACATCCGGGATCTCCTCTGCGATCTCATCGGGGATCTTTGCAAGCTCCTCTTCGGATATTTCGATCGGAACCTCCGCTTTCTCCTCGGGAACACCCGAATCGGCAGCTATCTTACCGCCTTGTATTTCGATCACTCTGTTTTTGAAACGGTGAACAAGCTCGTGTTCATGAGTTACCACGATGATCGTTGTCCCCTGCTTGTTGATCTCATTTAAAAGCTCAATTATCTCAAATGACATCTCAGGGTCGATATTTCCCGTTGGCTCGTCCGCTATTATCAGTGACGGGTTATTTACAAGCGCTCTCGCCAGACTCACACGCTGCTGCTCGCCGCCCGAAAGCTCCGCAGGACGGTTCTGCGCCTTGTCGCGAAGTCCGACAAGACCAAGAATGTAATTTACCCTCTTCTTCACCGCCGCAGGGCGCGCGCCGATTACTCTCATCGCAAATGCAACGTTGTCAAACACCGTCATTTTGTCGATAAGACGGAAATCCTGAAATACGATCCCCATTGTTCTGCGCAGATAAGGGACTCTTCTGCGCTTCATGTTGGTAATATCCGTGTCGTTAATTATTATTGTTCCGGAGGTAGGCTCTTCCTCTTTCATTATAAGCTTCAGAAAGGTGCTCTTGCCCGCTCCCGACGATCCCACCATAAACACAAATTCGCCCTTGCCGATATTGATGCTTACATCATTGAGTGCGTGCGTTCCGTTGGGATATATTTTAGAAACATTTTTAAACTGTATCATAGCCGTTAAATTCGCCGCCTTCTTATCTTCAAATACTGTATCAATTATAAACTGAATATTTGAACACAATGTGTACAAACTGCAATAAAGCTATAACCGCAGAGGATATGTCCCCCGCCTATATAAGCGTCGGGTCCCATTTGACGTTCAGTATGGGAAAGATCACCTGCTGAACGCACAGAACCGGCGCTTTGTGTCTGCTTGTTTAAAGCAGAGCTTTAAAAATAACAAATTGGGAATGTAACACTATTTCTGTCATTACATTCCCTATGATTTTCTTTTACACGTAAGACCTAATTGTTTTGAATGCGCATACTGCACAAAATTGAACTTCGTATTTGTGCAGTATAACGGATAAAATATTAATACTTAACAGGATTTGCAGTCAGATATTTCTTGACCATGAGCGCAACCTTGAATACGATTGCATCTTCAAACTCACGCAGATCAAGTCCGGTCAGCTTCTTGATCTTCTCAAGACGGTACACAAGCGTATTTCTGTGTACAAAAAGCTTTCTAGAGGTTTCGGATACGTTGAGGTTGTTCTCGAAGAATTTCTGTATAGTGAAAAGTGTTTCCTGATCGAGAGAATCGATCGAGCCTTTCTTGAAGACTTCATTCAGGAACATCTCGCACAGAGTTGTCGGAAGCTGATATACAAGTCGTGCGATACCGAGGTTGTCGTAGCTTGCGATCGTGCGCTCCGTATCGAATACCTTGCTGACCTCCAGAGCCACTTGAGCCTCCTTGAAGGAATGAGCAAGCTCCTTCACGCCGACAACAGCCGTACCGATCCCGATAATGCAGTGGGTGTAAAATTCGCTCGAAAGCGTATCGACTATAGAGCTTGCAAGCTTTTCCAGATCTCTTGAGTCGATACCCGACTTGACTTCCTTAACGAGCGCAATGTCGGTTTCGTTGATATTGATAACAAAATCCTTCGACTTGTCCGGGAAAAGGTTCTGAATAACATCAAACGCCGATATATCGGTTTTTGACGTTATCTTGATAAGCAGACACGCTCTTGTTACTTCATTGTTGAAGCGAAGTTCCCGCGCTTTGATATAGATATCTCCGGGGAGGATATTGTCAAGGATAACGTTCTTGATGAAGTTGCCTCTGTCGTACTTTTCATCATAATACTGCTTGATGCTTGAAAGCGACACCGCAAGCAGCTGAGCATATTTTTGAGCGGCGTCGTCACTGCCCTGAACAAAGACTGCATATTCCGAACGTGAATTGCAGCTGAAGGACTTAAAGGTCTGACCGTTTATAACGAACGGCGCAGACGAGCTGAGTGTTTCGGAGGTGATCGCGTCGTTCACCTCGCCGATCCTTCCAAGTTCACTGCATGCGATAACGACCGATGTTTCGTCTATAACACCGATAGTTCTGTCAATGGCATCTCTCATCTGATGAATGACGCCCTGGAACAATCTGTTGGACATAATAAATCCCTCTCTTTATAAAAAAAATTAAAATTCGTTCACTAATTATCGGCATTTGTTTCAATATTGTAACTAACATTGTGCAAAAAAGCCTATTATCATATATAATAATACACAATTTTCAAACAAAAAGCAACACTTAAACGATAAAAAACTTGAATTTTTTAAAATTTTTTTCAAAGCTCTGCTTTTACCAAGCAGATGTAATACAGATCCTTAATAGAATGGTGATAAAAGACTTGGGAGGGTAATTATCGCAAGTCGAGGACGATGACGAAGTATTGCGGAGATCAGACAGCAAATATCGTCATCTTTCTATTATTAATGCTGCGATCAAATAATACAAAATCAATAATTGTTTTTTGAATCCGAAAGGAGAGCGCAGGGGTGGTGCTCCGGTCGGCGGGCAGTGCCCGCTGACAAATACGCGATATAAGCTTTAGAAAAATCAAAGCTAAACGCCGCGGCGCAGGACTTTGCGCAAACCGAAACCGCAGCCGCGTACTGCCTGCGCGTGCTTACGCGCCGCGTCGAAAACCGTATCCCTAAAGACGGTAAGAGGTCGGCAAGCGCCGACAAGCAGTACGCGCATAGAGTTTTCCGAAAGCTATAATTTTGTGCCCGCGTCCAAAAACGTATCCCTAAGAACAGAAAGAGGTGGAGATCTGTGCAAAGCAGAATCACCGATCGGAAAGCCCCCCCTATATAAAGCCGCAGACGTGTATTTCGTTCGGTGGGGATCGTATTCTCCGCTGAACGAGATCATGATCTGACGGTACAAAATTCACATAATTCCCAAACGACAGCATAAAAATGAACATAAAAAAGCAGCCGTCCTATTGGACGACTACTATGTGTGTTGGCACCTTCCTATTTTCCCGGGGCGTCACCGCCCAAGTATCATCGGCGTTATTGAGCTTAACTTCTGTGTTCGGAATGGGAACAGGTGTACCCTCAATGCCATCAACACCAACTATTCAACTGACTGTCATTTCCTGACTGCAAGGATAGTATATCACGAACAGATGTAAAATGCAAGAGATTTTTACATTTTTTTGCGGTTTCTATGTTATGCACAAATAATCCTCACATAATCAGCCGTTAAACCATAATATTCCACAAAGGGAATTTCAAATAAATCATATTTTAGATATCCACTGCGCCCATTCGCTTTGTAGACCTGCTGCGCTGTTTTATCAAAAAAAGCTGCCAAGGGCGCGGGGCGGAGGTCTGGCACGCCGGCTTGGTTGGTGTTTCTGCGCAGCACGCAAAAAAAAATAAGGACAGCCTTTGCCGTCCTTATCTTTTGTAAAAGGGAATCGTATTCTAGAAAGAGGTATAATCTGATTTTACTCCTGCGGTGCTGCAATCAATTCACCGCAGGTTTCTTTCGTAGCCTTCAGCCTTAGCAATCATCGGCTGCAATATTATAATACATTATCCTCACATAATTTTCAAGTGGTTTTGTCTGTTTGGTTCAAAACGGTGTCTATTTGTTTCGGTTTGTTAAGTTTACACATTATTGTTTTTTGTCTTCGAAAACAAATATGTTATTTGCTAATGAAATGTGAACTAAAAATGTATATTCTTTTCCGTATCTCCCTTTTCGGGCGGGCAAGCTCCGGCGTAATTTATTTGTACAATGCAGATTTCACATTGCACCAAAAGGTCGGATTCATTTGAGTAAATAGCCCGCCCGTTTATGAGTTTTTCCAATTTACATAATTGCTCATTACGCACTGCGCATCGGATCATCTTGCGATCGTCTTTGCGGCATTTTATTAACAAAATCTTAACTCATTCAAAAACCTTGCAAAATTGTGAATTTCCTGTTGACAATATATGCGATAATGGTATAAAATATGGTTTAGGGAATTATCGGGCGCTTTGTGTCGGCGCAGCATTAGGCTGAAAACAGCGCCGTACTGATTTGCCCGAATAGCATGAAGCTTACGGTTATAGTGTGCGGATACCGCGCGGCAAAGGATTCGCCTGTTTCGCACGAAAGCTTGGTGAGGTACCCACTTTTTCTCCTGTACCCCGCTGATCATTTGTCCGCATGAAGCTGCGGCAGCCAATTATCCAAGAAAAGAGAGAACCAAAGGAGAGGAAACCGAAAATGATGACGAAAAAGACAACGTGGGGCTTTGCTCTTGCGTGTATTCTTGTGGCGGCAGCCATTGCTTTTGCGTCGGGATATCTGATCTCGGGCAGCAGAGTTAAGAATATAACCACCGCCTCCGCAGGCTCGGCAAATGAGCGTGTCAGCGAGGTCGACAAGGTGATACATGATAATTATCTCGGCACGATCAACGAAGCTGAAATGGAAAACGGCATGGTCAAGGGCTATGTTGAAGGACTCGGCGACCCTTCAGTAAAATATCTCACAGCTTCCGAGTACGCAAACTACAACAAATCGGCGGCGGGCGAAACGATAATCTACAAGAACTTCGGCAAGGGCGTTGGATATATCCAGTTTTTGAGCTTTACCGATTCCACGAAGAAATCCTTTTCGGACGCTCTTAACGACTTCAGCGGCTCTACTATCTCCAAGGTAGATATGCTCGTGCTCGATCTCAGAAACTGCAATACGGGCGATATCGACGTTGCGGCTTCTTTGCTCGATATGCTCCTGCCCGAGGGCGAAACTATTGCGGGCGTTGACAAAAACGGCAAGCGCACCGTTCTTTATACTTCCGATCAGAGTGAGATAAGCTACGACATCGCTGTTCTTGTAAACGGCAATACGCAGGGCGTTGCGGAGATATTCGCTTCAACGCTGGCGGCTTACGGCAAGGCTAATATCGTCGGAACAACGACGATGGGCGACAGCGCAAAGACTGAAGCTGTTCAGCTTAAAAACGGCGACTATGTTCTTATTCCCAGTCTATACTATGTTACAAAAGGGCAGCAGACATATTCCGCAACTGGAGTTGTTCCCGCGACGGTAGTCGAGCTGAGCGCGTCCGATCAGAAGTCGTATGATTCGGGAACGCTGGAGCTTTCTGCCGACCCGCAGTTCCTTGCGGCTGTGAAGGCGCTCGGTATCAACGACATAGTTATGCCTGCGGGCAATTCGTCTGATAAGCAGAGCGACACCGACAACGGCAGCGATACCGATAAAGATAAGAGCAGCGACACCGATACGGAAGAGCCGAAGGGCAACTCCGACACAGACGTTGCGCACGTTGGTCCTGCCTCGAGCGATACCGATACCGATTCGTCGGAGCAGCTTGATCCGTATTGGGACGACAAAGATTATTGGAACAGCCGCGAATCTTCGGGGAGCAATGACGAAGATTACAACGATGACGGCGGATATGACGATGAAGACGATTACGGCTATGACTATAACGATTATGATGATGAGGATTACTGATAAATAACCGGCAAAAAACAAAAAAACAGAAGTACATGGCGGCGGTGAAAACTGCCGCCTGTTTTTGAAAGGAAAATATATGGAACGAATTATTTTTGATGCGCATTGTCATTATGACGACGATAAATTCAATGATGACAGAGATCATGTGATCGAGTCACTGCCTGAAAACGGGGTTTATGCTGCCGTGACGAACGGCACGGATATCGAAACATCGAGATACAATCTTGAATTGGCGGAGAAATATCCGCACATATATGCAGCTGTCGGCATACACCCCGAAAGTGTTGAACATATTGATATTAATAAACTGGAAGAGTATATGTCGCAGCTTGCCGAAATGCTCACAAATAAAAACGCCGTTGCGCTGGGCGAAACGGGGCTTGATTATTATTGGGATATTCCGAAGAAGGAGCAGCACGTTGTTTTCGACAGACAGTTGCAGCTGGCGGCAGACATAGGCAAGCCGATAATCATTCATGATAGAGAAGCGCATGGAGATACGCTTGAGTACCTGAAAAAATACGAGCCGTTCGGACTGCTGCACTGTTACAGCGGCTCGAAGGAAATGCTGACGGAGGTATTCAGATACGGGAAAATGTGGATCTCACTCGGCGGAACGACTACGTTCAAGAATGCGAGAGTTCCCGTCGAGGTTGCGAGAGAAGTCCCGCTCGACAGGCTGCTGCTGGAAACGGACGCGCCGTATTTAGCGCCCGTTCCGTTCAGAGGAAAGCGCTGCGACAGCACAATGACAAGATATACCGCGGAGAGAATAGGGGAACTGAGGGGAATGTCAGCCGAAGACATTCTGAAATACACGAAGGAGAATGCGTGCAGATTTTACGGAGTGGAATGAGTTGTACGCAATTTGCAATTCGCAATTTCCAATTAAGTGAGATCGGAAGAGTTATTAAACCAACGGACAATTTACACGAATTTGTGATTCGCTATTCATACAAAAATATTATGATCATGGCGAAAGCTAGGGAGGCATACTTCCAAATCAAACCAACCGGCGGACGATCCACACGAAGAAGTTCAACCATATGGTGCGCAGCACCAATAACTCCGAAGCGTTACCATGTGATGCCTTGCGGGTGCGAAGCTGCCAACAATAATACAGTGTTGGCAGCTTCGCAGAGTAGGCGGGGTGTGATCCTCAAGGGCAGGGGCGGCCAGCTGCCGCTGACAAGTTGCGTTTAACTTCATTCGTAACGCCGGACACCGCCGCATATTGACTTTATTCTGCTAACGCTAAGAACAAATCATCTCCGCTGTGACGCGGCAAAGCGCTGAATGTGAGAAAACGACCGCCCGAAATTTCTTCAAGGCGGTCGTTTTGATGTATGTCTGTCACTGCACTGCGTTTTTCCGCATATGTTTGTTTCAGATTATTTTATTGATGTTTACAGTCCAACGGACATCTTCAATACAACAAGCGCATCGTTGATCGTAATGTCGCCTGAAGCGTCTGCGTCGGCAGCAAGATAATTCATGGTTTCATTGTCCTTGAGTGTACCGAGAAGATATCTTCTGATCATGAGCGCGTCGTGAGAATCAACGAAATTATCGCCGCTTACGTCGCCGATCACAACATTAACGTCACTTTCGGTGTCTGTTTCGGTGTCGATCTCATCGTCCGCTTCATTGCTGCTGTCTGAGCTTTCGGTATCACTGTCTTCCGTGACCTCGACCTCATCACTATCTTCGGACTTCTCGATATCTGCCGCCTCGGTGTCGCTCTCTGCAATCACAGCGGCAGTATCATCGTCTGTTTTGCTGTCGTCGTGTATAGGCTCGTCCTGCGAAGGCTTGCCTGCGTCCGTTTCATCAATATCGGTTTCTTCCTCAAAAATTTCCTCATCCGACTGCTCATCGGAATCTTCATCGTCACTCGTCAGCACCGAGGAAGATGAATTGTAAGCGGGTGAAGCATAACCCATGATATCGCCGTATGAAAGCGGATAGCTTACATTGAATACTGCCTCGCTGTAGTTGCCCTCGATTGAGTAAACGTGACTGCTGTCGGAGCCTGTTACCAGACCCACATGATAGATGTTGCCGTATGACGCATAGAAGATCAGGTCACCTGCCTGAGGAGCATATGTTCCGGCATAGTGGAATCTTCCCTGCGAAATGAACCAGTCGGCGCCTGCCGAGCAGAGTGCGAAGCGGGGGAACACGTCCGTGCTCACGCCTGCCTGATCTGCACACCACGATACGAACATTGCGCACCAGTCGGAATACGGCAGACCATACCAGTCACCGTACTTCGTGTAGCCGTCTGCGCCTTCATAATAGCCTACCTGCGCGGCAGCTATGTCAACGATGTCGGCTGACTGATCGCCCGAGGTGTTCGTGCTCTCGGGTGTGGCAAGTACCGAAAGACCTAAAGCGGAGATTGCCAATGCAGCGATCAAAGACATACATACCACTAATTTAAGTGTTTTACTGTTTTTTACCATTGGTATCCACCGTCTTTCTTGGAGAGGCGCTCCCGCAAAGAGCACGCTCTTCCATGTTTTCGATTACTATTTTACCATATTGCGCAAAAAATAGAAACGGTTTTTCTGCACAAAAAGTGTTACAGCTTCGTTTTTTATCAGCTTTGAAAATGTAAAAAATGGCTTAACCATGCGGTTTTTTTGATGTAATATTCTTATTAAGAAAAATAATTTCTTAGTTTGTTCGATTATTTTTAAAAAATTATTCATATTTATAAAGATGAATATCAAAGCATTATTTACAAATCATTCATAAAAAGGCGATTTTGAGGTGTAAAATCCGATCCGCATAAAAGAATTTTATATACACCGCAAAATAAACTGTGAAAATTGCACAATTTATTGTAACTTTTTCATCTGCCTGAATAATGGTAAAAAAAATACGCTCCGTCGTTGTGATGAAAATATAGAAAAAATTTTGTGCAACACTTACAAATAAAAATGTATCGATCAGGTGGATCGGCCTTTAAAGCAGGCAGAATGTTAAAATATTGTAATTGTTTGCGCTAAAGCTATAGAGTGTACGTTGTTATTACACATATGGTCGATTAGGTAAACAGAGTTCTTGTCTTTTGTCATTCGGCGCATAGGTTCTCCTCGTGCTTGTTCTTTGTTCTGCGGCATTTTATTATTTGCCCTTCGTGGTTTTATTTTGTTTTCTTTATCGGCTTTTTGATACGGCGGCTTTTTTGGGGGGGCTGCTTGCTAAGTTAAGGTTTGAAAATTCGACCGATTTGAAAATATATACACTGCCTGCTCCTTTTATACGGCACTATTTGCATAAAAGTTACAAATCGTCATATTTTGATTGACATCACTAAATTCGTTATGCTATAATTGGAACGTACATATCAACCGCTATACGTGAGATCATACCGAATTCCGATCGTATCGGCGGCAGTTTACCATATCTGACATGGATCACAGAGGATTAAAGCTATGGAAAAGATGAATGTACGTAAAATAGTTTTGATGTTCGCCGACGCATTTATCGTGCTTTTAAGCGGCGTTCTCACAAGCTTTTTGCTTTCATTCTTTTATTTTTGGACAAACCCGATGCTCGGCTACTCGCGCCAGAGCCTTATCATATATATGCTCATCAATATGCTGATGTGCTTTTTTTCGCTGTATGTATTCGGCGCTTACAATAAATTGTGGCGGTACTTCGACGCTAAGGATTACTGGTCGTGCGTGTTTGGAATGCTTGTCGGCAATACGATCACCGTTCTTTTGGCGAACGCCTTCAACGCGCAGCCAAAGTGGCAGTATATCCTGATATCATGTATGATCGGTACGGCGGGCGTCATTCTTTTTCGTTTTATATTCCGCCAGACGTGTCTGACGATAGCCGTTGACGGCAAGAAGTATCAGAAGCAGCGAACCATGATCGTGGGCGCGGGGCAGGCGTGCCACATGATATTAAAGGAAATAAAGAATTCCATCAACGACCCCAAGAACCCTGCGCATAAATATGAGCCTGTGTGCATTGTTGACGACGACCCCGACAAGCAGGGAACGAGCATCATGGGCATTCCCATCTGCGGTACGACTAACGAAATAGGAAAATGGTGCCGCAAGGAAGCCGTTGATATCATTATTCTGGCGATACCGTCGCTTGATGACAAGAACAGAAAGCGTATACTTAATCTTGCGTCCGAAACGAGCTGCAAGATAAAAATAATACCGTATCTGACCGAGATGCTATCCGACGACAACGGCAATGTTCAGATCATGTCGGCGGCGCAGGATATCCGCATAGAGGATCTTCTCGGGCGGGAGCCTGTGCGTTTTGACAGCAGCGACGTCAAGGAATTCATCTCAAACAAGGTCTGTATGGTCACGGGCGGCGGCGGATCGATCGGCAGCGAGCTTGTGCGGCAGATCTGCAAGTATAATCCGAAGCAGATCATCATAGTAGATATATATGAAAACAACGCCTACGAGATTCAGCAGGAATTGTATATGGATTACGGGCGGGAAAAAGTTGATCTTGTAACGCTGATAGCGTCGGTGCGGGATTACGATAAAATGAATGTGATATTCAAGACGTACCGTCCGAATATCGTATTCCACGCAGCAGCCCACAAGCACGTTCCTCTGATGGAAACAGTTCCCGAAGAAGCGGTGAAGAACAATATATTCGGAACGTTCAACTGCGCTACCCTGGCCGAATATTATGAAGTCGATAAATTTGTGATGATCTCGACAGACAAAGCGGTCAACCCCACCAACGTTATGGGCGCAACAAAACGCTGCTGCGAGATGATCATTCAATATATGGCTCAGAATTACACAAACACCGATTTTGTCACGACACGTTTCGGAAATGTGCTCGGCAGCAACGGCTCGGTCATTCCGCTTTTTCGCAGGCAGATAGAAACCGGAAAGCCCGTCACGGTCACGCACCCCGATATTATCCGCTACTTTATGACGATACCCGAGGCGGTGTCGCTCGTTTTGCAGGCGGGAGCAATGGCTCATGGCGGCGAGATCTTTGTGCTTGATATGGGCGAGCCGGTGAAGATAGTGACCTTGGCGGAGAATCTTATCAGAATGTACGGCAAGGTGCCGTATCAGGATGTTGAGATCAAGTTTACGGGTCTGCGCCCCGGCGAGAAGCTGTACGAAGAGCTGCTGCTCAACGAAGAGGGGCTGACCGAAACGGCGAATAAGAAGATCTTTATTGGAAATCAGATCGAGATCACCCCCGAAAAGTTTATGGGTCAGCTACAGGAGCTGAAGGAAGCGGCTTACGCAAACAAAAGCGATCTGACGCTGAAGCTGCTGTCGGAGATCGTGCCGACATTCCACCATGAACTGAACATAGGAGGGAGCGCAAAATCGCAGGAGGAAGCTCACAAGGCGGCCTTGGCGAAACAACAACATTAATCTGTTTACATAAGGGCGTCCGAACCATGGTGAAAGATCTTTTTTCGGAACTGCCCGTAAATTATCCTATTTAAGGAGGACCATTTGGTATGTGTGGAATTGTAGGTTACGTAGGCCACAGAGATTGCGCTGATGTTCTTGTGAGCGCGCTGACAAGACTTGAGTACAGAGGGTACGATTCGGCGGGTATCGCAGTATTTGAAAATGACGATATTTCGGTGGCAAAATCAAAGGGAAAGCTAAAAGATCTTGTCGATAAAATGGTAAGAGAGGGCAAGCCGAAGGGCATTGCCGGGATCGGTCACACACGCTGGGCTACTCACGGAGAGCCGTCGGACATTAACTCCCACCCCCACAGCGGCGCAAGGGTAACTCTTGTTCATAACGGTATCATTGAAAATTATAAGGAGCTGAAGGATTTCCTTATCAAGGACGGCAGGAGCTTTTTGAGCGATACCGACACCGAGGTCGTAGCGCAGCTTCTCGATCACTACTACAATTATATTTCCGATCCGATCAAGGCGATAATCAGAACTACTCAGGATCTCAGAGGAAGCTTCGCGCTGGGCATCGTATTCAAGGATTTCCCGGACACGGTCTTTGCAGTTAGGCGTGAAAGCCCGCTGATCATCGGAGTCGGCAAGGATGAGAACTTTATTGCCTCCGACGTTCCTGCTATCATCCAGTATACGAAGGATTATTATCTGCTTGAGCATGACGAGATCGCAGTTCTGAGCAAGGACGGCGTTAAGGTTTACGATACGCATTATCAGCCGATAGTAAAGACGCTGAAAACGGCCGATTGGGATATTGACGCTGTCGGAAAAGCGGGCTATCCTCACTACATGATCAAGGAGATCAACGAACAGCCCACGGCGATCAAGAACACCGTTTTGCCGAGAGTCAAGGACGGTATGCCTACGCTTGAGGAATGCAATATCACACCCGAGTCGCTGCGCAGGGTTCGCAATATATTTATCGTTGCGTGCGGTTCGGCTATGCATTCAGGAATGGTCGGCAAGTATGTTATGGAAAAAATTGCGAGGACTCATGTTACGGTGGACATTGCAAGCGAGTTCCGATACAGAGATCCGATCATCGGCAAGGGCGACCTCATTATCATAGTTTCGCAGAGCGGCGAAACTGCCGACAGTCTGGCGGCGATGCGTCTGGCGAAGCAAAAGGGCGCGTCAACTCTTGCGATAGTGAACGCAATGGGCAGCACCATTGCAAGAGAAGCGGATATGCTGATCTACACTCACGCAGGACCCGAGATATCGGTAGCGTCTACGAAGGCGTACATGGTCCAGCTGGCTGTAATGTATCTTTTTGCGTTTGAGCTTGCGTATGCAAAGGGCACGATAGACGAGGAGAAATACAGATATTACACATCGAAGCTGCTTGAAACGCCGGACATGGTGAAGCAGACGATCGAAAAAACGACAGAGATATCTCAGAAAATATCGACAAAGCTGGTGACAGCCGACAGCCTTCTTTACATCGGAAGAGGTCTTGACTACGCATTAAGCATGGAGGGCAGCCTGAAGCTAAAGGAGATCTCCTACATTCACTCGGAGAGCTACGCAGCAGGCGAGCTGAAACACGGCACGATATCGCTTATTACAAAGGAAATGCCTGTTATTGCCGTTGCAACACAGTCGGATCTTTACGAAAAGACGGTCAGCAACATCAAAGAGGTAAAGGCGAGGGGCGCAAAGGTTATTATGATCTGCAAGGAGAATGACAATGTGCCCGAAGATGCGGCTGATTACGTACTGCGTGTACCGGAGTTTGACGAGCTGCTGCTGCCGATGCTTGTTTGCGTGCCGCTTCAGCTGATAGCGTACTACACGGCTGTACAGAGGGGCAACGATGTAGATCAGCCGAGAAATCTGGCGAAGTCGGTAACGGTAGAATAAACCGATGGGATACACAGCATAAAGTTTTTGCCCCCGCTTTTTTCAAAAAGCGGGCGGGGTTTGGGGCAGCGCCCCAAAGAGAAACAAGCGTAAATAAAAAAACCAAGAAAAAGCAAAAGACCAAAAATAATAGCGCGCGAAGCACAAAATGTAACCGGCGTCAACGAAAAAGCAGGCGCGAGGCTGTCGGCGAGCGTAAGCAAGCCGAAGCCAATGCGCCGACCGGATAAGATCAGCTTTCGGTACGAATTTTCAAACGATGATATAGCAAATTTTGATTCTTTTGTCA
>CACZCM010000030.1 GCA_902779615.1 uncultured Ruminococcus sp.
CGGCAGCGTGAAAAGACCGATGCTTTCTGCTGTTTTGTGGGAGGATGAGCTTTATGACAACAAAAAGAAGGAGTATCTTGATGTTATCATACGCAGTCTGCAAAGCACGCTTGAACAGTACAGGATCGGCGATATATTAGAATTAAAAAATGCGTCCTTGAGGATCCGTCCGGAAAAGATATATTGCGATCTGTATCGATATTTAGACGGAGATACCGATACTTTCAACTCGTATCGAGGGGAATACATGAATTCCTACACATGGGCAGATAATTTTGGTATAGTTTTATCACGGCATAAACAACAAAAAAGTTCTTTTCAGTAGTATCGGACTGCTGAAAAGAGCTTTTTTATTTGTAAATATACATTGCATTGTTTAAATAAGAACAATTTAATTACAGCGTTGTAATTAAATGTTACAAAGATGACATCGAAAATGCTTGTGTTTTGTCTGGTTTTTGTTGGACAGCATAGTGTATACTTTATTTGAGTATGCGAAAGAGGTGAGATATGTGAAAATAGTATGTTTGGACGACGAACCTTTGATCTTAAATAGAATAGTAAAGCTGTGCAATTCGCTGCCAATGAAGCCTGATGTAGAATCGTTCGGCGATCCTCTGAAGGCGCTTGAATGGTTTGATAACAATACTGCGGAAATAGCTTTGCTTGACATTGAAATGCCTGAAATAGATGGGCTTATGCTGGCAGCGAAGATCAAGGATAGATCGCCGGGAACATCAATTATCTTTACGACGGCATATTCAAAGTATGCAGTAGATGCGTTTGACTTAAAGGCGTCGGGATATATATTGAAACCGGTCATTTTTGAGCGCTTAGATGCCGAGATAAGCTATGCTCTCAAAAACAAAAACTACGCTCGCGGTCGATACAGAGTAAATATAATAACATTTACCGATTTCAGACTTGTTGTTTACGGACAGACAGTATCGTTTCACAGAACGAAGTCAAAGGAGCTGCTCGCATATCTTGTGGACAGGCAGGGCAGCAGCGTCAAAAGGGCGCAGATGGCACAGATCTTGTTCGGAGATGTTCCGTATAACAGATCTATCCAAAAGCAGCTCGATGTTATAATACGCAGCCTGATGGACACACTCAGGGAGTATGATGTGTCGGATATCGTTGAGATGAAAAGAGGAACTATGAGATTATGCCCCGAAAAGGTAGAATGCGATCTGTATCGGTTCTTTGAAGGAGACACATACTCGATCAATTTATATCAAGGTGAATATATGAATGAGTTCAGTTGGGCGTCGTTTACCGAGGCTTATCTTTACAGAAAAAAGATAGATGAAATGAAATCGGATGATTAACTTTTATTGGTATTGCTTTAATAAAAACAACGGGTTATGGAGGGATCTGAGTGGGTCAGATAACAGTTTCCCAAACATCAATAGCACTTGCTCTTTTTCTGCAGCTTATCGGATTGTGTCTTGCAGTAGGCTCGGATGAATATCTCGATAAGAAACAAAGAAGGCTTCTTTTCATTAATATTGGGTTGGCTTTCGCTTTAATTATACAAAACTACGGCGAAGAGTTGATCGCTCAGGGTGAGCCGCATAAGTATCTGAGAACTTCACTTGCTGTTGCCGGATACATTATTCGTCCACTTATAATAGTTCTTTTTTGTCATATCGTTGAACCAAAAAAGAATTATAAAGTGTGCTGGGCACTTGTAATAATAAACGCCGTTATCCATATGACTTCATATTTTTGCCGGCTTTGCTTTGTTATCACCGGTGATAATCACTACGTAGGCGGACCGCTCAAGGATCTCTGCTTTGTGGTGAGCATGCTCCTTCTTCTGTATCTTCTCATTCTTACAATACAGAAGTATAAACAAAACGGACTGCATGATATGCTGATACCATTGATGATCGTTGCTGCTATTGTTGCGTCAGCAATTATGGACGCTAATATACATTCCGAGCGTCAGCCAATCGAGTATTTGACTATCGCAATGGTCACATGCTGTGTTTTCTACTATATATGGCTGCATTTACAATTTGTGAGAGCGCACGAGAGAGATCTCAAAGCACAGCAGCGCATACAGATCATGATGAGTCAGATAAAACCGCATTTTCTGTATAATTCATTGGCGGCGATCGAGGAATTATGCGACAGCGATCCGAAAGTTGCAAAGGAAACAACCGGAAAATTCGCACGATATCTGCGGGGAAATATGGACTCAATGCTACGGGAAAATGAGGTTGCGTTTGAGCGGGAGCTTTCACATACACAGCTATATCTTGATATCGAAAGCATTCGCTTTGCAGACGCACTTGAGGTGAAATATGATATAACCTGTACCGACTTTACTATTCCGCCCTTAACGCTCGAACCGCTTGCGGAAAACGCAGTTCGCCACGGCGTCAGAAAAAATCCCGGCGGCAGAGGTTGGGTTTGTGTTTCGACAAAGGAGTATCCGGATCATTTTGAGGTGTCTGTTCGGGATAACGGCAAAGGCTTCAATCCTGACTCGATCGTCAGCGACGGACATTCTCATATCGGGATATCCAATGTAAGGGACAGACTTCAAAAAATATGCGGAGGAACTCTTAAGATCGAATCACAGCAGGGGAAAGGAACGACAGCCACAATTATTATTCCTAAGAAGTCACAGCTTTAAACAGTGACTCCTAAAGAAGCAGGTGTTATTTGATATGAAGGAAAAGCTATTCAGAGAGAATACAGTAAAAAAGATATCTACACCCGAGAATATGAACGAATACATCAAGGTTATACGCTTTCATGTTTGGCCTGTTGTTCTGATCACCATTTTAGCGATCTTAGGCATTATACTATGGGTGAGTTTCTCGAATAATTCTTTGCTTGTTACTACAGCCGGAGAATCGAAAAACGGGGTGCTGACTTGTTATATAAGTGAAAAAGATTATGACGATATTAAAAGCTCCCGAGACGAGATAGCTGTGCGTGTTGCCGAGAATGAAGATGCAACTAAAATATACGGCAGCGGAGAGCTTTTAAGTATATCCGAGAGACCTATCGAGCTTAGCGGCGATATCGACCCGTATATTCTTCATTTAGGCGGCTTTTACGAGTTTGAATGGGCATATGAGATCAAATGGCAGACCGATCTGCCGGACGGGATCTATTCTACGATAGTATACCGTGACGCTACTGCGAAATGATAAGGGGGACTTGTTTTGAAAAGCAAAATAAGAGCTTCTCGTATTCCGAAAGTGCCCGTGATAATGCAAATGGAAGCCTCCGAATGCGGAGCGGCTTGTCTGGCTATGATATTAGCGTATTACGGTAAATGGATACCGATAGAAAAGATCCGAACGGACTGCGATGTTTCCCGTGACGGATCTACGGCTAAGAATATTCTGAAGGCAGCGAGAAGCTACGGACTTGCGGCAAAGGGATATAAGCTTGAGCCGGACGCTCTAAAGGAGCAGGGAGTTTTTCCGTGTATCATTCATTGGAATTTGAACCATTTTGTAGTGCTGAAGGGTTTCAAGGGCGACAAGGTATATTTGAATGATCCCGCATACGGAGATTATACCGTATCTGCTGAGGTGTTTGACAAGAGCTTTACGGGTATCTGTTTGATGTTTGATCCTTCGGAAGTGTTTGTTGCTGACGGAAGCAGAAAAAGTCTTGCGGCTTTCACAAAGAAAAGACTAAAAGGCGATATCAAAGAGCTTATTCTGATAATACTTTTTTCCATAATAGGTGTGCTTTGCGGAATAGCTTCTTCTATGCTTGGTGAATATTACGCCGATTGGATAATCGGTGATGAACAAACACTTCGCTTGATGAAATTTATTGGAGTTTTTGCACTGCTTGCGGTATCGGCAGTATTCGGCGAGTGGCTGAAAGCGCATTATTTGATGAAAATAGAAGGCAAAATGGCGATAGTCGGAAGCTCATCATATATTTGGAAGCTCCTTCATCTGCCTATGAGCTTTTTTTCACAGCGAATGGCAGGAGATATTCAAAAAAGGCAGTCCGAGAATGAGTCTGCCGCATTCACTCTGATCCAAACGATCGCCCCGATATTTTTAAGCTCTGTAATGATGGGCGTGTACCTTTTTATCATGCTGAGCTATTCAGTTACATTAACTTTGATCGTGCTGTTATTTGTTATCCTTAATATAGGTGTAACGATGATCGCATCAAAAAGGAGACTTAACATTATCAGAATCATCATGATGGAAAAGGGTAAGCTGTACAGTACTCTGGCTACGGGAATAGACATGATCGAATCGCTCAAAGCGAGCAATGTTGAAATGACATGGACGGAAATATGGTCGAGATCCTTGACAGCTTATAACAACAGTTCCATCGAATTAACACGTCTTGATGTCTATTTAGGCAGTCTGACGACCTTGTTTACATCGACAGCTAAATACATGATAATTGTTTTCGGAGCGCTGTTTGTCTCCCGTGGTTCTCTGACCATCGGCGGATTGACTGCTTTCTTGGGACTCATGGCATTATTTTTAGCTCCCGTAAATCAAATCGTGGAGTCGGGGCAAAAGCTATATGAGATGCGCAGTCAAATGGAGCGCATAGATGACGTAATGGAATATACCGATGACAATACATCGGACCCGACGAACGAGGAAGATAATGAGGTAACGGAAAACGCAGAAAAGCTGAGAGGCAATATCAAGGTGAAGGGGCTTACCTTCGGTTACTCAAGGCTTAAGCCTCCGATAATCAGCGAAATTGATTTTGAGGTGAATGTCGGTAAAAGCATAGCGATAGTCGGTGCTTCGGGCTGCGGAAAATCCTCGGTCGCCAAGCTGATCGCCGGCTTATACACTCCATGGAGCGGCGAGATCATGATCGACGGCAAAAGCATATCCGATATCCCCAAGAATATTTTTACAAGCTCTGTTGCTATTGTCGATCAGGATGTTTCGTTGTTTGAGGGCAGCATAGCGGAGAATATTAAGATGTGGGATACATCGATCGAGGATTATGAAATGATCCTTTCGGCAAAGGACGCAGGTATCCATGAGGTAATAATGGACAGAAACGGTGAGTATAACAGCAAGCTCACGGTTCGAGGAGAAAACATCTCGGGCGGTCAGCGGCAATGCGTAGAGATCGCTCGTGCATTGGCAGCCGATCCGACTATCATGATACTTGACGAAGCGACAAGCGCTCTTGATGCAAATACCGAGTACAAGGTAATAAATGCGATAAAGAACAGAGGTGTGACCTGCATAATTATTGCCCATCGACTCTCCACAATAAGAGATTGTGACGAGATACTTGTTCTGGACGCGGGAAGAATTAAAGAGCGCGGCACACACGATGAGCTTATCGCGCGGGGCGGCTTATATAAAGCTCTTGTAGCAAACGAATAGGCGGTGAGATGCTTTGAATTGGTTTGAAACACAATTAAACTATCGGCTGCAAAATGACAACGAAGAAATGTCAGATACCATTACCGAGCTTGTTCAAACGCTTGCTCCCGATGGCAGACTGCAATACAAAAGCAGCGAGCATATACAAGAAAAGGCTATCGACGAAATGCTCCGTTGCTTCAGAAAAAGACCGGTGAGATATCCGTTTAATGTAAAGGATTTCGCCGGTAAGCTCGAATATGCCGTGAGTACCTACGGGATCATGAACCGTTCTGTGGTCCTAGAGGGGGATTGGTACAAGGACGCCTTCGGCGTGATGATCGCTTTTATCGAGCGTGACAATATCCCTGTAACATTGGTGCCTAAAGGCCTCAGGGGTTACAAATATTATGACAGCGTAAAAAAGAAATACATAACGATAACAAAAAATAACTGTCATATCTTTAAAAAAGAAGCGCGGCTTTTTTACATTCCTTTTCCCGAGAAAAGTATTAGTTTTTCTGTTTTCACTCGGTTTTTAGCGAGCTTTATCTCTCTTCCCGAAAGTGTGTTCTGGCTCTTGTTTGTGTTAATGGAGGCAGCGCTGTCTCTGATAGTTCCCAATATCACAAGCAGCCTTTTTAACGAGGTGTTATACTTTGGAAGCAGCAGTGCGGTGTTCCTGCTCGGCGCAGTCTTCCTGGTAATAGCTGCTGCGTGCTATATTTTCAGGCAGTCAAGAATGATCATTCGTCAGCGGCTGATAACACGGGTGAGTATCGGAGTTCAGACGGCGTCTGTGATGCGTATGCTGTCGCTTCCGATCAGCTTTTTCAAAAGGTACAGCGCAGGAGATCTTGCCTCACGACTTGATCTGCTTTCGCTGCTTTGTGAAATAGTGGTTTCAACGATCACAAGCATAGCCGTATTTTTGGTATATGCTGTTACAAATATATTTATCATGGGAAGATATAGTCCTCTGATACGTGGCTTGTATATCGTTTTTTCGGTTCTTGTGATCATTCTGTACATACTGTCGATCAAAAAACAGTCTGATGTATTTTCGGAAAGGTTTGAAGCATTATCGAATGTAAACGGTCTTACATACGAGTTCATTACAGGTATCCAAAAAATAAAATTGACCGGAGCGGAGAAAAGATTTTTCTCTCGTTGGGGAAAAGCGTACTCCGAAGCTGCACGAGTAAGCTATTCTCCGCCGGAGAGCTTTGTATTAGTCAAGGTGATCCCTGTTTTGATAGATTTCACGGCAATAGCGCTGCTTTACTATTCAATAGACTACTTTATGCTCGACGCAGCAGCCTTTTTCTCATATTCGGTCTGGCTGTCTTTGTTTATGCTCAGTGTAAACGAACTGTTCTCTTGCAGCTATGCGACTGCAATGGGAAAGCCTATATTCAAGCTGTTAAGTCCCGTTCTTGAGACTCCTACGGAATCGCAGGGAGGTCAGAATAGTGTAACGAGATTTAATGAGGGCATAGAGTTTTCAAATGTGTATTTCAGGTATGAGCAGGACGCACCGTATATATTAAAAAACTTTAATTTACAGATAAAAAACGGTGAATATGTGGCTATAGTGGGGAAGACCGGCTGCGGCAAATCAACGCTGATGCGCCTGCTGATCGGCTTTGAAAGGGCAGAAAATGGTTCTGTATATGTCAATGGTGCAGACATCGACACATTGGACAGAAAAGCCCTCAGAAAGCAAATAAGCATAGTTCAGCAGGACGCAAAGCTCTTTCAGGGGGATATCCTTTCAAATATCCGCTTAACGAAGCCCGACGCAACATGGAAACAGGTCTGGGAGGCAGCCGAGCTTGCCGGTATTGCCGATGAGATCAGGGCTATGCCGATGGGAATGCACACTAAGGTTTCCGAGGGCGGCAAAAGCGTGTCGGGAGGACAGCGCCAGAGAATCGTGATAGCGAGAGCGCTCATAAGCAAACCGAAGCTGCTGCTTCTTGATGAAGCGACAAGCGCTCTTGATAATATTACTCAGAGAAAGGTGTCAGATGCGCTCGATCAGCTTCAATGTACACGCATTGTGATCGCACATCGACTTTCTACAATAAAAAACTGCGACAGGATAATTGTTATCGATGAAGGTCAGGTCGCAGAAGCAGGCACATATAACGAGCTTATTGAAAAGAACGGTATATTTGCCGAGCTTGTTAAAAAACAGCAGCTTGAGTGAAAGGAGGTGACAATAATGGCAGACGAGAAGAAGACTACTCCCGAGGAGAAGAAGCTCCCCGAGACAAACGCAGTCGAAGATGACGCTCTCGACAATGTATCAGGCGGCAAAGGTCCCGGTATCCACGACATTCCGTACACCGAAACTGAGCCGATCTCTGAAAGTATGCAGGACAAAATCTAACAGAAAGAAGGAATTAGCTTGAAAAAAGTATTCCGAAAGCTCACAGCGTCTGTACTTGTGTGCTCAATTATGCTCCCATTCAGCATTACGGCTTTTGCCGACAGCGCAGACAACGGTCAGGCAAGCACCTTCGATTTCAGCGCGTCGGATTACGCATTTAACGAGTCAGACGGCGCGGTTAAGATCAAGCTTGTCAGAAAAGGCAGCGGTGACGGTGCAGCAAGAGTTACTTTTAAGGCTGCGGATATGCTGTCAACATACGGTGAGGATTACGAGATCCTCGACAGCAAGGGCAAGACGTTTAAGAAGGTCGAGGGTTTCGTTCCCGATGTGAATGATTTCACCTTCTCCGAAAACGGCGAGGACATCCAGCTTTCCGAGGAAACGAAGAATGAGCTTGCAGAAACTGCCGATAAGCCTACAAAAACCACGGTGAAAAAACGCAGCAGCACAGGAGTTCCCGTGCTTGACGCACAGGCGGAGTATCTCGATCTCCCGTCCGAATGGACTGATGAAGAGGTCGAGGACAATACACGCAAGGTGCTTGACGAAATGTACGACTATCTTACAAAGGCGCAGGGTGCTGTTTGTACGGTGGATTTCGGCATAGGCGAGATGGAAAAGGAAGTCACCGTTAATATCAAGGACAACGACGTTCCCAACGCACAGCGTGTTTTTGTCCTTGCCGTTATGGCGACCGATGATGAAAAGGCGGTAGTTGCACCTAATGCAACAACGTACGTAACGATCGAGGACAACGAGCCGCAGGAGCAGTCAACGTATTCTCTTGTGACCGACAATCTCCGTTTAACGAGCGCAAAGCCCGAGGGGCAGGTTGTAGTTGAAAGAAACGGCGGTCTCCAGTATTTCTCCACGGTTTCCGTTTCGACTGTCACTCAGACGGCACCCGACGGCAGCTACGAGAACTTCCAGGACAAGACGATCGCTTTCGTTCCCGGTCAGACGGAAGCAACGGTTGATGTCAAGGCTCTCTCGTTCGACAAGGGCGGCGAGTTCGGCATTCGTCTTGAGCTTGATTGTGAAAGCGACGTCGTAGACAACCACTACGTTCCCGTAACGATCGTTAAAAACGACGGTCTGCGCGAACGTACTCCCGAGGAGATAAAGGCTCTCGAGGGCAGCGGTGCGAAGGCAGAAACTGAAACGCTCGCCGTAAGTACAGACGGCATTGTGTTGGGTGACAAAACCACCACATATGATGTCGGCAGCTTTGGCAGTAATGTCGATATGTTGTTATTCAGCACGGGGGGGTATGATATTGATCATAATTACCTCCATTGGAGTCCCGATAGCGAAACCTATTGGAACCGCCTTAGAATCGGCGGACAGCAGTACGGCGTGTTTGACTTCTATACAAAGAATTCACTTGACTTTACTGGTATCAAGACTCTTAACGGTAAATATCATATCTGGACTAACGGTCTTGTTGGCTCAACGGTCGGCAAATACCAGAATGATATGAATGAAATATCCGGAGCGGTGTTTACCAAGGATTATCGAACAGGTTTTCACAATAAGACAGAAAACTTTACCGTCAATGTAAGCAATTGCGGACAGAACTGCTACCTGCATAATATTCTTTATAAAATGAATTCATCCGATGTTTTTTACGGTGAGATGGAATTTAGTCATGATTATACTGTCGATTGGGCAAAGTATACGTTTGACTTTCAGCCTTCTGTTATCCAGTACAGCCGTGATCTGTATGATTTCACGACAGGTGCGCCGGAGATAACGCATACTTATTTTGACGGCATGACCACGGCTATGTTTACACCCGGAGAGGTCATTGCAAAGGACAGCGACGGTAATGTTATCAGCGGCTTCTACGGAAACTGCGATAAGGTGATATCTTTTTATTCAAACGATGAGAAGGCCGCTCAAAACGGTTTGTTCCTTGACGGTGTTTACATTGTGAACAGTTCAAAAACCTCCGACAACATGGGAAGCAGAACTAATTATGATCCCAAGGACAAATACGTTTATATTCCCGTTGAAGATTCCGGCAAGGGTACATCGGAAGCTCATGCAACGGTTACGCTTGATCTCGCCTTTGTAAAGAAACTTACAAGTTCCGGCGTTATTTCTGCGGGATCTAAAGACGAGAATATTAAAATATTCCCGAAATACAGCAAGGGAACAAGAAAAGTCCGCATTTATAATACAGACAAGCCTAAGGGCACTACGAAATACGATTCCGATAATCGTTATTCCGAGTTTGAAAACATACTTGACGCATATAGTGCGAGCGTGCTCAACACTAAGGCATTAAAGGTGGAAAAGGTCTCTATGACCTGGCCTGAGTACGAGCCTATGCCCGAAGGTATAAAGTTTGGCAGTGCCGAATATAAAAAATGGTTCAATCGAGCAACCAGAAGGTTTTATGATGCGGTTGAGACGTATAACGATTGGGCAGATGAAGGCGGCGAATATTACGAGATCGAGGTTCCGCTGTATTCCGTGATCCGCCTTTCTGTGAATCCGACTACAGGAAAATATGCAAACGGCGCCACATATCAGGCGCTCAGCGGCAATAAAAAAGCTGTACATACCTATCATAAAAAGGGAAGTACAATATTCTCCTCTGTAAAGCCAAGCGGTATAGTTATCGAAAAAAGCGACTATACAAAGGCGGATATCGTAATAAAGGAAGATATAAAGGTAGTTCCCGTAACAGATCAGCAAAAGATAGTTATTAAGTATCAGCCGTTGACATATGACAGGCGCCCCGATGTTTACAAGGAGAAAAGAGAGGTCGAGGACAGCAGCGGCAATAAGGTTACTTATGACAGACTTGAGAAGGTTGTCGTTACTACCGAATCTATGCAGTCTGAAAATCCTGTCGGCACAAATGCTGATGGTGATCTGATTCTTGACGCATACAACGGTATGGAGTTTTCATTTACCTGTAACCCACCACAGGGTTACACTGTAGTATGGGCTAACCGAACCGGCGACGTTGACTACAACGGATTGGTAGACCTTGACGAACAGGATACATCTCATGGCAATACCTCTGCACCGCATGATGCGATGGGCAATTCATACGGTGGAAGACTTACAGGTGATTCAATAGACGGATTGCTTGTTTATTATGAGATAGTTCCCCTTGATGGCGTTAAGCGTGAGTTCAACGGCAGGGTCAATCAGAATAATTCAAATTTCATTCAGCTTACAAACAACTCAAAGAGCGCAGATAAAACGCCCGTTGTAAATGCTCTTATCAATTGGGCAGGCGCAACCTCATATACAGACAGCCAGGGAAACTTCAAGCTTGAAAGTAAGCTTCCTTCGTTTGGTGAAGGCTCCTTTATGGTAAGCTCCAACAATGCGGCAGCTTATTACACCTATCAGAATTTCGGTTACAGTGCTGATATTGAGCTTCCGGCACTTGAAGCCTTCGAAGCGGTTTCAATAAGCGCGACGCAGAAACAGACAGCATATTTTCAGGGGGGTCTAACGAAGAGTAAAACTCTTGAATGTGCCATGACCAAAAACAGCGGCGTTATTGATGTTATTGACGGTGATGCAACGCTGGATATAGTTGTCACGGGTCGTGACGACAGCGATCTGATACCGACAAAGGCTCGATTCTTTATAACCGATGAAAACGGAGATATAAAGGTAAACTGTGAATCCACAGATGGCTATTCAACAAGCAACAGTGTAAGCAAAAAGAAGCTTACTTCTTCGCTGACTTTCAACCCCAAAAAGGATGCAAAGAGTAACTATCAGGTATATGTTCAGTTCGCCGATCAATCCGGTAAATGGTACAGGATGCTTCCAACCGGTTTCAGGTTCTCAAAGCCGCTTGATCTGGGCGAGTTTATCCTTCCGATGCTTGGTAACGACAGCCTTGAGGAAGGATACAGACACGGAATTGTTAATTCCCTTATAGGCGATCCCCTTGGCAATTTCGAGTTGAGCGCATTCCCTCTTAACTATCAGAATCAGGCTTATACTCCGGCAGGCATTTCTTCTGCGGAAGCCGATGACTTTAAATGGTTCCGTCAGAGCTATTCTTATTCCTATGGTAAGAGCTTTAGTATTGCAAACAAGAGCTGGAGCTCCGGCAATAAGACGAGTAAGACGGAAGATAAGAAGGATACCAATAAAGAATCCTCCGACACTGATGATTGGGAGATCATTGACGAAGACGATTATATGGACGACGGCAAGGGCAAGCTTCGTGAGTTAATGATCTTTGCAGAAGACGATGATGATGACGACGATGACGATGACGACGATGATGACGATGATGATTTCGTACAGCCTACCGATGAAGAGATAGAAGAAGCAAAGAAGGGTACTTCTTCATCGAAGCCAAAGTCGAAATTCAAAACAACGGGAAATCTGAGTTTTAGCATAACACCGTCCGTAGGATTCAGACTCACTCTCTCCAAAAGATCGAACGATAAAAATTACTTTGAGGATCTTCTTTTCTATGTAAAAGTAAATGCAAATGTTGGCGCAGGCTGCGAGATCGCACTCCCCGTAGGTATTACTGTTACATTCAAGTTCGATTTTGACGGAAAGATCACTGCCGTATACTATATGTACAACGATTACGGCGCAGATTTCACCGAAGGCGGCTACGGAGAAACAGAAAACTCTAATCTTGTTCCCTTTGACGCAGAGCACTTCGGTATTTTCGATAAATTCAATGAAGGCAGCAATGTAAGACGTGAGTTCTATCTGTTTATTGATCCTGTGATAAGTGTTTCGGCAAATGTTAAGATAGCTATAGTTTCGGTAACGGTCAATGCTAAGTTTGTATTTGACATGGACTTCCGCTGGACTGACTGGAATGATTACGCATATGGCGATTTCAAGCTTTGCATGGATTATAAAATAGAGGTTCTCGGTATTAAGGTTTATTCCGATAATATCGGAAGTCCGAGCGGGCTTGTAAATGAAGAGCTGTTCAGAAGCCCCAATCAGGACAAACATTTTGGCTTTGATGTTGAATCCGCATTTTCAAGACCAACATCGGGCGCGGGAATGTTCAATGTACCGTCAGGCGCGGAGGAGGTTGTATTCTCAACATCCGATACGCCTCAGCGCGCAAACAAGAGCGAATGGGCAGGAACACCCGATACTCCGATGAACGAGCAGGGCACAACGGAGAGAACGCTTGAAACGGGCGCAGAGCGCAACGCCGATGTTCATATGATGAAGATCAACGACAGCGGAGATATGCTCATGGTATTCATCGATGATGACAAGGAAAGGACTGACATCAACAGACGCGCCGTTTATTACAGCATCGGAAAAGGCGAGAGCTGGAGTACGCCGAAGCAGCTTGATAACGACGGCACTATCGATGATTACCCCGATATTTGTGAGATCGGCGATGACAAGCTGCTCGTGACGTGGTCATCGGCGGATAAGGTGCTCGATGACAGCGCAGGCATTGAGGAAGCTCTTTCTTCGCTTGACATCAAGGCGGCATTCTTCGATAAAAACACTATGACCTTCGGCAAGGTCGAGCAGCTCACACATGAAACGGAGAACGACTACACCGCGGACGTTCTTCCTCATGCAGCGTATGATTCCAAAACAGACAGGGTAATTCTGTACTACACAAAGACGCAGTATGATGATATCGACAGCATCGAAGAGTTCGGCTCTGATTTCACCAATAATTCCGTTACGGCTTACCTCTTCTATGAGGACGGCAAGTGGTGCAATGATGGATCGTATTATACGGAGAAAGATCTTAAAACGATCGCTCCCGAAAGAAGAGAAACGTTCAAGAAAGATTGGTACGGTCAGCGTTTTCTCGATCTGAGAACGACATCGGATCAGATGAGCCTTGCCGTTGATTCGACAGCTATCGGCTACAACGGTCTTGGGTTGTTCGCGTGGACGGTCGATAACGATCATGACCTCGCAACGGAAAACGACAGAGATATCTTCATGCAGATCTACGAGTTTGATACAAATACCTTCTCGCACGTTATCAAGCTCACAAACACAAGCGGCACATACACCGCACCAAGATTTGCCCGTTCCGACAGCAGCACATATCTGTTCTTCGGCACAAAAGACGCCGAGGAGGAGCACGGCAAGATACAGTATCTCAACGTAAGTGAGATAATCAAAAACGAGCATTACACTCAGGTGAAGGGCATTTCGAGAGATTACTACGTGCTTGAGTATAAAGCGCAGCTGCCCGATGGAACCTATGAAACGTTTACCGAAGAGGCTGCAACGGCGGTGCCGACAGACAACTTCGAGGATTACGATGTAATCGTTTCGGGTAATGATAAGATGTATCTTGTGTGGAGCGACAAGGTCGGGGATGCTGTTCAGATCAAGGCGGCTTATTTCATCGGCGGAAATAACGGCAGTACACCGTGGTCGGAGGGCGTTGTGATTACGAACGCAGCCGATAATATGTACTATACAGGCATAGGCGCGGCGGTTGACGGCGATGACCTCAAGCTCGCGGCAGTCAAGAGCAGTTTCCTTGACGAAACCGACAATTCCATTGTATATCTCACGCACAAGCCATACTCCGATGTATGCGTTGAAAGCCTTATCGTCGGCAGCGAGTACCCGATGCCGGGCGACAACGTTCAGCTTACGGCGATCCTCAGAAACAAGGGTCTGCTTGCATCAGACGAAACTTTTGATATCACGTTTACAGTAGGCGGCGAAAACGTAGGCAGCGCGCAGGTAACAGGCGTAAACGGCGCAGTTACAAGCACGGCGGCAGTTAACGTGACAATACCAGAAGGCGAGGGCGACCTCGTTTACAAGGCGGAGTCGAACGGCACAAGCAAACAGGTCACGATAAAGCGCGAGGCTGATCTTGTGATGAACGACGAGGATATAATGATCTTTACCGACAAGGCGGACGATTATTATGCTTATGTCGGAGCCATCACAAATAACGGCAACATTCCCGCAGAAAACATAAAGATCTCCGTTAAGACAGGCGGCGAGGAGCTTGCCTCTGAAACGATCGAAACTATTGCTCCGAGAGAAACACTGGAAGTGAAGATCCCGCTTGAGATCAACAATGCGATGTATACTATTGATGAAAACGCAGTGGGAACGATAGCACTTTCCGTATCGTCGGAATACGGCGATGCAGTGACGGAGCCGTTTGAGTACACGATCGGAAAGCAGTTCGATATGGACGCTGTAAAGTCGCTTGATAAGATCACTGATGTGAAGTTCGGTGAGGACGGTAAAGCTTCTATGACAGCAGGCACAATGGAAGATATCCAGCCTGAGCTTGAAGGACTTGACACGGACGATCTCACGGTCGTATGGCAGACATCGTCCGATCCTACCGTTGCATCAATATCGACAGACGGAAAGATTGCAGCGAAAAAATCGGGTTCAGCAACTCTCACGGGATATGTTCTCCCGAAGAAGCAGTATTTCAAGTTCGATAATTACGGCAGATGCACTGAGATCTCCGCAGCCGATACGATACCTGCCGATAAGCTCAGGATCGTTGAGGTTGAGCTGAATGTTTCCGGTGCAAATGACAGCACTGACGCTATTCTCGGCGATCTTGACGGAGATGGTCAGATCACCTCGGCAGACGCTTTGTTCGTTCTCAGAATAAGCGCCGGTCTGGAAAAAGAAACGGCAGACAACAAGCTGCTTGCAGATGTCGACGGAGACGGTCAGATTACTTCCGCAGATGCACTCGAGATTCTTCGCAACAGTGCAGGAATGGGCAGCAACGAGAACATAGGCAAAAAGATCGCAGCCTAAAATGTAATTAATCTCCTGATCCTTATGATCAAATGACCTCCGGTCTCCCGTGCAGGTATAGACCTCCTGCACGGGAGGCAAGGCAGATATAAGCTTTGAATGAATAGGTCAGAGCTTTTATGTGCTTTGCGCAAGTATTTATAAACGCTTTTTTAATTCGAAAAGGAGAAATTGACTATGAAAAAATTCAAGACGCAGTTTTTATCCGCACTTATGATCTTAGTGCTCCTTTGTGGCTGCGGTGAGGCAGCCGTCAGCGAGAGCGAATCGCCTTCGGAGTCCGTGGTAGAGTCCGAAGTATCAAGTGCTGTTTCTTCGGAAGAAACAGACAAAGCGGAAGCCTCAGACGTCGTTCCCGTAACCTGGGAGCCGTCCGCCGACCATCTTACTATTGAAGGAGACGAGGCGAAAGAGCTTTACACAAGAATTAAAGCTGGCGATTATCCGACTCTCGATGAGCTTAAGGATGATCCTACTGTAGCGAAGCTCGACGCCCTCTCGGCGTATTATAAGGAGCTTTACGGCAACACGGCAGACATTGATACTCCCGAACGCAAGCAGCTTCGTGAGGAGATCAAAAGCGATTTCCTTTCATTAGGCTCCGCTCGCACGGAGAGCGTTGACGAAAACGGCAAAGCTCATTATGTTTATGACGGTGAGCTAAAGTCGGAATATAAGATGGAGCTCGTGCTTGGTCTGCCTGCGTCGGGAAAGTCAACGAGAGTAACCGACCCGGACAGCGAGGAAATGGGTGCGTTTATTATGGACTGCGATGTGATCAAGGCTATGCTGCCCGAATATAAAGAAAGCTACGGCTGCGCTGCCGACGCTGTTCATTTTGAAGGCTATACTATGATGCAGGAAACAATAAAGGAATTCACCGAGGGCGATTTGAAGGGAACGAATATCATATTGCCCGTCGTTTCTTCTGATTTTGATGATCTTATGGAAAATACGATAAAGCCGTTTGAGGACGCAGACTATGATGTTCGTGTGAAATTCTGCCCGGCAGAGCCTAACGAAAGCGCAGCCCGTGTTGTTGCAAGAGAGCTTGAAGGCGGTCAGCTGATAAACAGCGCGGTAGTATTCTCTTTTGGTATGAAGCCGCAGGAGGTCTACGAAAAGCTTGCTCCCATGACGAACGCAAAGGGCGAAACCTACGGCTACTTTGAAGAGGACGAGCAGCAGGAAGCAGCTTGATCGCTTTTATGAAAGAAGGCAGTGTATGAAGAAAAGGCTTATTGTTATCACGCTTGCATTGTCATTGCTGATGTCGGGATGCTTGTCACAAGCTAAACCATCTTCGGAAGCTGCTTCCGATACAAATTCGGTAATATCGCAGGAGAATCCCAACGGTGGCAGAGAGACTCCAATCAAAACTCAGGATGAATATGATAATCCCGAATTAGAAGCAGATGTCCGTGAGATCGCAGAGCCTTATGCAGAGCAGTCACTTGATATTACAAAAGACAGCCCGCAGGGGAGATACTATACGGATCACAAGTTTGACCATGCTCTTATGGTTTGTGACAAGGCGCAGGAGGTCGGTGAGGCGATCGTTAAAGCGGTTGAAAACGGCACTATGGGAGGAAGTGTCGAGCAGGGGCGTGTTTCGTTCAGCGCCGATATAGACTTTGATACGCTGACAGGTGCTGCACTCTGTCACGATATAGGAATGTCGGGAAACGGTTACGCCGTTACTCCCGTGCTTGATGAAAACGGAAAAGCAGTCAAGGACGATGACGGAAGAGCCGTCTATGAAAAGGACGATCAATGATATTTTGTTATGCACCCGGAGGATAATGACAATTTTGCTGAGATAAGAAACAATCACTCAATGAATTCGGGCTTGTATGTTCTTGTTGATCGTGATGAATTGAAAGAGATCGGTTACTCCGACGAGGACGTTGACAAAATGGCTTGTGAGTGTATGGCTCATTCAAAGAGTAATTCTGGCGTCATTGATCTGAATAACACAGCGGATTGGGAAACCTGTTTTGATTGCATGGATTCTCTTGTCATAGCATGGAATACCGATCACCCCGACGATCCTATTTCGTTTAACAGACAACCGTTTGAAACGGACAGCAATAAGCTCGGCTCACTTGTATCCGAAACACTTGCGCTTCGTGTCGGCGATGTCAGCAGAGATTCCGGACCCGACGCTGAAGTACAGTCGGGAGAGAAGGTACATGTTGATCGTGAGTCCTTAAATGACTATGGTGATTCGATCAGCGAAGAAGTTGCCGATGCAAAGATCACTATCGGAGAAAACGGCGATATTGTAGATAATGAAAAAGACAAACAGGTACACGCGGGAGAACAGAATATAATAGATAATCATACTTATATCGGTGAAGACTGTTCTTTGATTCACGAGATAACGGTAGCCGACGGCAGTTCTGCGCCGAAATGTACGCAGGAGGCGATCAACGATCATCTCGGAGAATTGTACAGCGCCCGTGACGAGCACTTTGAGGTGATCATTATATTTAGATCTTTTGATGACAATGACGATGACTTTTTTGCTAAATCATGGGAGAGCTTTAAAGCACCCGCGGAGAAGGAGTATACTAACATAACAGTCATTTATGATCAGGAAAAATCTGCATAAGTAGTAAGGAGGAAATTTATATGAACAAGAATTTAAAAATGATGATCACGGCGCTTCTGTCAGCTGCATTGATCGGTATTTCACTTGTCGGCTGCGGAAATACTAAGCCTTCGGACGAATCGTCTGCCGCTGCTTCATCGGCTCAAGACACTTCTTCATCGAATTCACAAGAGGAAAGCATAGAGGAGAAGGTATTGCTCGATGAAAAGGGAATCAAGATCACCGCTACAGGTTTTGGCAAAAACGACTCGGAATTATTCCCAAGTGAAAAGGCTTTGTTCCTTGAGATCGTAAACGGCTCCGAACAGCCGATCACGGTCGGGCTTACCGATTCATCTGTAAACGGATACATGGTACAGTCCAATCTGTCCCTTAATGTAGAACCCGGAAAAACGAATACTCTCCCCGCACAGTTTGACGAAACTCAGCTTGCGCGATGCGGTATTACGACCTTCTCCGAGATGGGATTTGTCATTAGCATTGAAAATTCCGAAACATTCGAGACTATCCTTGAATCAGAGCCGATCAGCATCAATACGACTGCAAATGTTACCGTCGATTACGACGAAAGCGGAACTGTAGCCTATGACAAAGACGGTATCAAGATCGTTTTGAAGGATACTTATGAAGAGGAATACTTAGGGCAGTGTAACGCCGTATATGTTTCCAACCAAAGCGACAAAAATATTTCCGTTGCAGGAGCAGAGACGGTTTCCGTAAACGGTAAAGAAGTAACGCCTTTCTTCGGCTCGGACGTTATGAAGGGAAAGCACGATATTACTTATATTTCCTTTGATGAAGCCGAAAACATATCAAAGATCGAGAACTTTGAGGGCTCGTTCTGTATATACGATCATGATACGGGTGATGTTCTTGTTGAAAAGACAGAGCCTGTCAGCGTGGTCTATGAATAATTATTTACAAGGAGAAGATCAAAATGAAAAGTAATGGTAAGTTTTTAAGCATTGTTATGGCGGTTTTGCTTTCGGCTGCGATGGCGGCGTGTGAGGCGAATGTAAGCATCGACGCGGATTCTCAGACCGCATCACAGGACACAAGCGCAGTTTCACAGCTTGACAGTGAAAACACGAGTGATGCAGAAAGTGCCGCAGAGGAAGCAGGCTCCGACAGCGATTCAAGCGAGAAAAGCGGATCAAGCAGCAAGAGCGAATCGAGCAAGAAGAGTGAGTCGAGCAAAAGCAGTGCGTCAAGCAAGAACAGCGCTTCGAGCAAGAAGAACGATTCAAGCAAGAACAGCGCTTCGAGCAAGAAGAGTACTTCAAGCAAGACGACTTCAAGCAAGGCTTCCGCCAATGTTGACGGTCAGAATCCCGTTATGAACTTTATCGGCACTTACACCTGCGACCGAGCAGTCATGACGATCAGATGTGAGGGAAAGACCGATGCCGAGATTACTGTCAGATGGTCAAGCAGTGCAAGCACCTACGCTGCTTGGGGAATGACAGGCACTCTCGATACGGAAACGCTGACGGTCGATTACAGCGATTGTCAGAAAACTGC
>CACZCM010000031.1 GCA_902779615.1 uncultured Ruminococcus sp.
CCGAACGTCAACGGCGGTATCGGACAAAATGCGTTTTATAACGTCTACCGTCTCCGCCGCCGCTTCCTCCCACTGCGCTTGATGCTCTTCAAGATATACAGTTTGACGTTTCATACCTATGCTCATTTTTTACCTCGATCTCTTTTCAAACCTGAACATACCATCAAGAATTTGCTTGTTCATTTCGGTCTCAACCTTATTCAGCGTATTAAAAAATCGGTGCGTAGCAACAGCAGGACCGAACAACAGCAGTCCGAACACATTCCAACCGAACATATGCCACCATGATGTGTGCGGTCCTTCTATTCCCATTTCGATCGCTTTTGCTTTCAGTTCCTCGGATATTCTCGCCATCCATACGAGAGTGTATATAAACAGCGTCGGCACGCCGAGCAGATACGCCACCCAATACCTCTGCGTTTTGCGCCCGAGGATATGGTCAAGCTCGTCCTGCAAGCCGCCCAGCGGCATATACAGCAGAAAAAACATCCCTGCCGTGCAAAAATCTATCAGACCGAGAAGAAACCCGGGACGGTTTGTGTGTTTGAAATACATGGCGGTGCTCCTTTGCTGTGCGTATTGTTTGTATACTACCATTATAACCGTTATTTGTGCGGGTGTAAATGTTATTTCAATTTTCTTTTAGATAAAATCTTCTTTGAATTTCTGCTAACAGTTTGCAGAAATCTAAAAACAGTTGCTCTAATTCGGAATACAGTTTGCAGAAATCAAATTTTGTTGCTCTATTTCAAAAAAATGTTTGCAAAAATCTTGAAAAGTTTGCAAAAATTAAGACAAAATGATCCGGTTTATTGGCGTAACCGATCAGAAACATTTTACAAGCAAATGACAAAAGTCCGGATATCCTTGGCGGGTATCCGGATATTTGTTATCTTTATTTGTGGTTAAACTCCGATCTTATCATATTCCGCACTTCCATCAGCGCAAATACGGTATTTGCATATTGATTACCGCAAATCGCTGCCGCTCCAATTCCGACATTATTTCCGACACTTTTTTCGTGAGAGAAAGGGGGCTGACATTTATCCCTTATCTTCAACATATTTCACAGTCCATTCAAGCTCGTAATCCTCCTTGTCGCGGAATATCTTCATTGCTGCGTCATAGTCGAAAGGAATACGCACGTCAACGGGGTCGCGGCTTACTCGGTCGGCGGCAGTGTCTATATTAGGCTTGCCATCCTCGTTCAGAACAAGGCCGGTGGGATAGACTACCAAGACCAAACCGCCGGAAAGAATACTTACTCCGCCCGTTTCCTGATCGCAGCCGTTGGGATCGGTGATACCTGCAAGGGTGACGTTCGGAAGCTTTGAAAGAAGCAAAGATGTACCGTCGCCGGCACTTGCACAATTGTAATTTGTGAGCGCTATGACCTTTAGGTCGGCAAATTCCCCGTCGCCGTGAATATACTGATCGGACTGGCTGACATACTTCCCGTCTTTTCGGACACCAAGTCCCTGACAATACCATTCCTTGTCGGTCAGCAGGTCGCACAGCATATATCCGATAACGTCAAGACCGCCCATGTTGTTTCTCAGATCAATGACCAGATACTCCATACCCTGTGACTTCAGATCGCGCAGCTTTTCGCGGAACATCTCCTTTGCCCACTTGTGGTCGCCTGTCAGATATCCGAGAGTATCATGAAGCCCACTGTCCGTGCCCTCGGCATTAAGTCTCAGATAACCGCACTTGTCATCAAGCATTTTGGTGCTGTAATTGACGTCCTCTTGGGGGTCGAGAGTATGTAAAAAGGCGTCACGTGCTTCACTGAATGTGTGAGGATCTTCAAGCTCTTCGAGAGTGACAGTCTGCTCCTTGCCCGACTTATCTATGAAGGATACCTCAACAGTCCCTTCGACGGAGCGCGAGAGTTCCAGAGCAGCAACGCGGTCTGCATTGGCTTTTACGGGAAAAATGCCTCTGTCGGGAGCGTCCTCTGCGATAGCCTGTAAGACCGGCTTGCCGTTCCATTTTGTGATGACCGTTCCGTCCTCAATACCGACAGCGTTCACTTCCGACGAAGTGCATACAGCTATGACATCATTGTTGTCGAGCTGTATCATCGCAAGACCGTGTTCATGTACCACCACAAAACCGTGAGCAGGTATCAGCTTCTCGGTACTGTATTCGCTGTAATCAAAACTGAAACCGGTCCCGATATGACCGTCGTGCATTTCAATGCAGAACATTTCCACAGCCTTCCAGAATTTTACGGGATCCTGCTCCTTCTCAGCTTCCTCGACCATCGGCATATACTCTGCTTCAAGTGCCGGAAGATCAATTTCCTTCCATTCCTTCAGGACATAATACTTATCCATATCCTGAACAAGAGAATGGAACGATTCGGTATAGCTTTCACGCGAGTGATTGAATACATTGGGCGAGGACGCGCAGAAATTCAACCCGCAAAAACAGATCAGCAGACCTGTCAGCACAGCGGTTATGCGGTAGCCTGTCCTGCGCTTTGCAAACAGCATAGGTATCAGCGCAAGCACGCCGATGGCATACATCATATAAAAGCTGCCGAGAAACATCGGTGCGCCGACAACATATATGCAAGCATGAACACCGCATATTATTAGCGGCACAAGGCACATCACCCGCCATATGCGAAACTTCTTTGTATCGTCCTTCCACTTGTGATGAAGTACCGCCAGTATCAGCATAACGAGAATTATAGCTGAACACCATACGATATGCACCTTGTTTGACGAAGCAAACATATGGCGAAGTGAGCTGAAAAAAGTATTCATTTTTACATCTCCTTAATTATGGACAGTTCTAAAAACCTAATGTGGTTCAGATGTGCCGTAGATTTAGTCGGCAGATTGTACAAGAAATCCGCAGTGGCGCATATCCGGATTGTTTGTTGTCATTATTTGGGGTCATACTCCGATCTTATCATATTCCGCACTTCCATCAGCGCAAAGCCCAGAATGTTGCTGCCAGTCCAAAGACTTGCATCGAAGCGTTCATTTTCGTCCAAGCCGCGGCCGCACGCCCATGCCTTGTCAAGATGAGCGCATTCCACGAGATATGCATCCCCCGTGTCAAGCTGCTTGTTTCTGAGTTCTTCATTCTGTCTGAACTTTTCAAGCAGACCTACTGTCGCCACAGACTGCCGCATAGCTTTCCAAGCGGAATCAATATAGTTTTCGGCATAACGCCCTATCTCCTGCTGCTTTGCGGGATCATTCGTCGTCATAACAGCAGCGGCAGATTTTTCGTCGCCAAACGCCATGCATTTACGGTACATAATATACTGCTCCGTCGATGTGAAACGCATTCCATCCAGATCGAAGGGAGACGGATACCAGTTGCTCAGATATCCGTGCGGCTCTTCGGGCTTATGGAAAAATACTGCGCAGGCGGTCTGACCACCGATTTTTAGTGTATCGTGATGCTTTTCACTATTGAAAATCACGGGTTGCTCAGCATTTAAATCTTTGGAACCCCATTCATTCAAGCACTCGTTGCCCGCTGAAAATGTTTTCTTATCCAAAACGGCAAATACAATATAGATGTCCGCGTCGGTATTACTTTTCAAAAAATCGCAGCAGGCTTTTATCGCCTGTTCCCACGCTTTCTGCATCGGGTAGCCGTAAATGCCTGCAGAAATAAGTGGAAAGCCAATCGACCGACATTTATTCTGCACAGCAAGCTCCAACGACCTTTGATAAGCTTTATACAGCAGCTCCGGCTCGTTATGATTTTCTCCTTTCCACTGAGGACCTACAGCATGAATTATATACTTTGCGTTTGAAGCAAAGCCCGGTGTGATAACGGCGTTTCCCGCATCGCAATGACCTATCTTTTTGCAGGCCTTTTCAAGGTCTTTACAGCCTGCAGCCTTGAATATTGCACCGCATACACCGCCGCCCGGCCACAATCCGCTGTTTGCGGCGTTGACGATCGCATCGGTTTTCAAGTCGGTTATGCTGATCATTTTTATCTCTATTTTACGCATGGTTAATCTCCTTACAATGCTTAGAGTTTGTTTATACACCACGCAAACGCCTTAGCCGTGCGGATATCCGGTTCTTTGAAATGGTTGCCGTTATTCCATTCTAAGGTGCAATTTCTATCCTTTAGCAACTCGTACTGCTCTCGAATACGTTCCCCTACCGTCGCCATGACCTTGTTCTTTGCCTTTTCTTCCTTGTCGCCGAGGCTGAGATAAATGCAACCCGCTTTTGGGGAGTGAGACTTCATATATTCGTCCCACTTAGGAAACCACACCGACGGTGACGCCGCTGCCGAAAAGCGATCGGAATTGTAAGCGCTCCAAAGTGCAAACAACCCCGCAAGAGAGTAACCTCCGATCACGACAGAGATATTCTCGGGAATATCAAATTGAGAGATCAGTTCCGGTATAAGCTTTGCTTCGACAAAATCAAGCGTATCCGCCGCACCGCTGCCGAAATCCTGATTGCCGAATACGGGCGGCGCTGTCCACGGGGATAACTCGCTATTCCAATCAGTAATTCGAAAATCTGCAAGGATAAACGGTGCTGTCGTGCGGCGTTCGATCTCGGAGACTTCTTTGTCGAGCACTTCAAGATCGTGTTCATCTACGGGCTGGATAAGAAAGTATTTCGGAGAATCGGCGGTGTAGATGTGGCATTGCCTATGTTCTATTGTGAGGGTGTGTTTCATTTCTTATATTCTCCCTCCGCACACTTTGGAAATTGCTCTTGCTATCTCCAGGGCTTCTTCTGGGGTATTGTACTTTCCGAATGAAATTCTGATCGTACCCTTTGCGTATTCTTCTGGAACATCGATAGCCTTTATAACATGCGATACCTGAGTATTGACAGAATCACACGCAGACCCGGTCGAGACGCATATACCCATCAGATCAAGCCGATGAAGCAGCATTTCGCCATCGGCATTTTTTATTGAGATGCTGACATTTCCTGGAATACGATGACCCGAACCATTCCGGATATAATCAATTTGTGTATTATTCAATTCTGAAACAAATGCGTTTTCCGTTTCGGTTATTCTTTGGATATTCGCAGCCATTGCTTCACAGTTCGCTTTTAATGCCGCTGCCATAGCGACAATGTATGCAACATTTTCCGTACCCGCTCTCATTCCGAACTCCTGCGCACCCCCGTCATGAAATGGGCGAAGCCGTCCGTTTTTACTGTACAGAAAACCGATACCCTTGGGTCCGTTGAATTTATGTGCAGAAGCAGACAGCATATCGACTCCAAGCCTTTTTACATCAACAGGTATATGCCCCACCGCCTGAACTGCATCTGTATGAAATAGAGCACCTTTTTCGTGTGCGATGGCAGCAAGCTCTCCAATGGGTTCTATCGTTCCGATCTCATTATTCGCAAGCATTACGGAAACAAGTGTGCTTTCACATGATACCGCAGCATCACGAGGTCTGTTGAGTATCTCAGACAACTTTTCCGACTTTACATATCCACATTCATCTACAGGAATGATCGTATGAATGCAGTCAGCATTTTTTGCGGCATTCAGAACCGCATGATGCTCGATCGCCGATGTGGTAACATAACGGACATCACTCGCAGAAGTATAATTTTTGATCGCCCAGTTATCGCTTTCCGTACCGCCCGATGTAAAAAAAATCTCGCTCGGTTCAGCGTTTATGCATTCGGCAATTATCCTGCGCGACTCCTTCAACGCGTGCTTGGTTTTTCGTGAAAAGCTGTACGGCTGAGATGGGTTGGCGTAGTTTTCTTTAAGGTATGGGAGCATTGCGTCAAATGCAGCGTCGTCGAGACGCGTTGTGGCGGCGTTGTCGGCATAGATGTAATTCTTCATTTGCTTACCCTTCATATCACAATGACCACCACTCTGAGATATTGAGAGGTGGTCATTTATTATCACGAAAACAGCTTGCAGCCCTCTTCTTTAAACTCCTCTATCTTGTCCAATATATCTTGTACAGACACCTCAAGATAATCGGCAAGGCAATCCATACAGTAGTATGCTTCTGTTTTTTCGCCAAGGAGTTTTATGTTTATTCCGATCTCATTTTTCGTCAAATCAGTTTTTCCGCAGGCAATACATTCTTTGCTCACTCTTCCACTTCCTTCACGGTAAGATCGGGTACTGTTTTCCCCTTGAAGTGTTCGGGATCGATCTGTCCCATCTGGAATATTATGATTGCCCTCATTTCCTTTGCAGGTTTAAGGCAGTATCTGTTGAAATCCGATGAAGATATATCCTCGGGATTCTGAACATGAGGGAACAAGAGCTTCAGATATGCCGTACAAATGCGCTTGATCGCCTCTGTATCTCTTGTGTCGGCTTTCTCCGGCATCTTTACACGAGCGTCAACAATAGCTCTGTAGCTGGGATCGTCACGCAGTGCGTGCATTATCGATGAAAAATACTCCGAGTTCAATGCCCAACCGCATATTTTAAGGTCATCATTCATTCGCGGCAATTCCCAGCCTTTGATGAATCCGTGAATTCTGTCAAGGAACGGACTTTTATGAAACGGTTCCGGCAACTCATCAAACATAAAGCTGTACTCGTTCATTTTGTCGCCGTTGATATTGCCTAAAAATACTATTCCGGCATCGACATTGATCTCGTGTCCATCATCGGATTTATACTTCCGATTTTCCATGATCTGCTGCAAAGCAGAATGCATCTCGGTATCCTTCATGTACTCGGCTTCACGTATTTCATCAAGAGCAAGAAAATCGGTATATGCTATCACGCCATCCTTTTTTCTCGCACGATGATAAATAAGCTGCGCGCGAGACGCCTTACCGGATACAAGCCAGCCATATCGGCTGATCTGCCCAAACAAATACGATTTGCCGGTACCGGGAGGCGCAAGTTCAATAAGATTTATGTTTTTCTCTACAAACGGCAGCAGACGAGTTATCATCGCCAAGCGCTGCTCTTTCGATTCATACCCTGCCGAATTATAATCTACAGCACCTAAGATAATATCGAGCCATTCCGTTAGGTTAAACGATTCCCGGGCGTACTTAAAATCATCGAGATCAACGCTATATGGGCAAAAATCTCTAAAGCTCACCAGCTTGATCTTACCGGGTTTCTTTTCTTCCGGAAATTGATATCCTATCTCCACAATTCCCCAGTTTTCCTCAGCCTTAAGAAGTACATCGCTGCACTCCATCCACACATCTTTCGGGATAACAGTATCCTTGAAGGAAAGACCGAAATCAGCCAATGCAAACGAGATTTCCTGTGTCTTGATATCAATATCTACCGATATTTTTGCAAGGAACTTTACATGTTCCTGATAATTGACCACTCTGTCTTTAATCGAATTCCAGTCTTCTTTTTTTGGAATAAACTCTTTTATAAAAGCCGTTGCAGCATCGACATCAATTTCACCGTCATCGTTCTGAAAGCGTTTCAAAACCCAGTCGCGCATAAACGACGGCAGCTTGAACGACGCAATGAAATTGCTCTTCTTCAGGTCTTTATATACGACCATATCATCGAAGCTGTCTTTCAGCTTTTCTATAAATTCAGGGGACTGCACTGCATCCATCTATATCCCTCCTAAAATATATCGTTCTCCTGTGTTTTCTTCGTCACAGTAAAGGAAATTCTAACTGACAGATTTTTATTACCATCGTATACATCAGCGTGATAAAGACCCTTTCTCTTTATCTTCGGCAGTGAGAATATAGCGTGTTTATTATCCTCGGCAAACTCGCCTTTAATAGATTCTCCGTTTACAACAATACGAGGATCCTTTAGCGGAATATTAGAATACATTGTCAGTGTCGGAACAATACGAGGACGCAAAGTGATCACAGGATCCACAAAGCATATCTCCAACTTTTCCGGACGTTTCGTCAAGGTAATAACAGGAACCAAGACTTCTTCCAATGAAGCGCCTCCGTGAACCTCTACATTTGCACGACGGCCGCCTTTAAAGCGCTCATAATTAGCAAGTGTGGAGTATCCGTTTTCATATGCCGCAAAATCAATTTCCGGATCATCTGTGGCGGGGCAGCATCTTCCGCTGTGTTCGCCCGACTCGTCCAAAGCAATTTTTGAATCGTTCTCTTTTCCATACAACACAGCCAGTCGACTTGCACCGTGATCCGAAACTATAATGGCTTTCTCCATCACTCCCTGAACAAGCTGAGACTGTATTTTGCGAATCTGTTCATCTATCACATCAAGTTCTTCAAACAAATGTATCGGATACACACACTTTTGATAATTGTAATCCTCGCTGTGATGCTTCATTTCATCAAGTTTATCGATTTTGACCCAATCATCATCACCGAAATATTGAAGGAATTCCTTGTTGTTTACCGTAATTGACGGAAGCTCACAGTGACCAATCGCCACTTCCATTACTAAGCCGATCCTTTCGCACTCAGCCGTTATAAAACCCAGATACTCTACGCCTAACGCATCAAAGAAAAACAGTTTGGAATGTTTCTTATCCATATGAGAAACAATACTGCTGCGGGGTCTCAGTATATTGTAGGGTCTCGTAACAGCGTACTCCTGCACCTTAGCAAGAAACTCCGGATAAATACGATTTGTCAGCTTTTGCTTTTTGTATTCACCAAAATAAGCTGTTAATTCGTCACAAAGCCCGCTGTAGTAATCAGGCACCTTTGTATTGGAAGAATCAAAAACAAAATCATTCAAATACGCTGAGACCTGATGCGACATATTTCGGGCTGCTGCGCGGATCTCATCGTCGGTATAATCATATACCGCCAAACACCGCATAAACTCATATCGTTCTGCGCTGCTTTCAGCTGTAAGGTAGAATATTTCATTTTCCCGGCGTTTGCCTAATTTTTGACAGTAAGCTTCCTGTAAAACGGTATTTTCCGGCAGCTGCTTTATGAGCTTTTTCCTTTCGGTATAATACTGTTTAAAATACGGATCTGTCACATCGATATCGATAATATCAAAATAGATATGTTTCTCAAAGTCGTCAATACTTTCACTTTGATTGAGCACAAGTGTAAGATACTTTTTTTCCGATACAGAGAAGACTTTCATTGCCAGCCATAAAAGCCACTTTTTGTTATTGTCAGATTCTTCCGCAACTTCCGGTATATAAGCTGACAAGTTCGATGTTGAATCAAAATACTCACATACCAATGCTGAAAAGCTTCCGGACGATCTCAGTTTTTTGGCGAGCCACAGCCATTGCTCTTCCGTTCCAAAGCTCTTCTGCGTCGATCCTGCAAGGTCGCTGTAGAGTTTTATCACCGTATCATAAATACTGCCCGGCGACTTTATTGAATACACAGCGTTCCTGAAAAATGTTTCAGGGAAAGGTGCTTCGACCGATATTTCTTTTTTGTTGCCGGCATTTTTCTCTAAGTATGACAACAGCTTCGGAATCCCCTTAAATGGAGTATAGCCAAAGCATTCATCAGCGCTTTTTAGCAGCTTTATCTGAGGCAAAGGAGATGATATACTGTTCACCAAGATAACTCTGTTCTTCAAACGCAGATCCCTTCTCATATACGGCTGCAGGACTTGTTTGCAGTGGTCAAGCAAAACAACACCTCGACCGGAAATAGAGTATGAAAGCAACTCGTCTATTTTCTCCGACAGAGCAATGTCACTTTGTATCATAAGTGCGGGTGATACTCCGATCAATGTATAATTATCATCAACAGAAGCTTGTGAAATTGCTGAATCGACATTCGGTAATCCATTCTCATAGCAATTCTTTGAAACATAAATGCATTTTAACGATGCATCAGCCTCTAATCTTTGCAAAACCTGTTTGTACACATCATAATTCTCAGAATTAACGATGAGAAAGTAACCGGTCTTTTCGCTGTTAAAATATGCGTTTATCTGTTCAAGACATTCATTTGTGTTTGAGCAAATCATAAACGATCTCCTTATTTATTTCTCAGGATCTCCATTCCTACTGTCAAGTTATCCTCTATCAAATCGTTGAGATATCTTCGAAGCTCCGTTTCGCTCATCTTGTCGATCACAGCCCTTACCCGATCCGATCCGCTCGTTTTATACTGCTTTTCGGCAAGCTTTTTGAGTTTATTCTGAACAGATGAGTTATCCATCCAATAATACGGCTTGTCGGAAATAGATCCCTCCAGCTGCTTTCTAATCTTATCCTCATCGGGAAGCATGATAGAATATGAACCGACTACACGTTCCATAAAGCAACGATCTATTTCCGCAGAATCGTTCAGCCTATCATAGAACGAAACGTTTTCAAGATATTTGATCGCTTTATCAATATCGGAATCCGAAGGAGAATGTGCAAGTAAAGTCGAAAATACGGCTCTTGCCTCAGTTCGCTCACTGTCGCTGAACATGCACAATATCGGGGTATTATGGATATCAGACCAATGTGCAGGATCCTTCGTGTTCGTCTTTGAATACCAAAGCTCCTTGAGTTTCGTCTTTCTGATACCCTTTCTGAACTCTTCGACTTCTTTTTCTATGTACTGAAAATACTCCGTACTTGTTTTTGTAAACTGACCGGAGGGTATCTTGTTGAAAAACGAGGCAATATCCTGATCGTCAAGCTCATCGATAAAAGAAGCCGCTGCCTTCTTAAAGTACGAAAGCTGATCCTTATAAAATCTGTCAAACGCCTCTCTGTAGGTAAGCAGCGCATCATAGAACTTCTGCTTGTTCTGCTCCTGGAGCTGGCCGCTTGTTTTCATATATTGCAGCTGCTCCAACAACGCACTCAGATCTCCGACATGCTTGCGAAGCACATCATATGGTATCTTAATATAATTTGAACGCTTATTCCACTCAAGAACAACATCTCTAAGAGAGATCGACTTCGGCAATATCTTGTTGCTCTCCGTGATAATGCGATACTCAAGGATAACATCGGATATTTTCTCATCGGCGGTAGATGTACTCCACACCCAATTCGCCGCATCTGCGTTGAATTTTTTCTTGACCTGATCGATATAAGCTCCGTTATCGCCTATGTCGCCGGCAAGCTTTTTCAGCACACCGTCTTGGTACACATCTATGTACGCAAGCATTCCCTTACGGCAGTTTTCACTTGTGAAAAGGCGCTCCAGATCTCGCGTGATCGCGGGGTCTTCATGAACGAGAGTGCCTATATGGTCGGCATTCTCGCTTTCCGAGCCTCTGCTGCCATTGGCTGTATTGGCAATTGCGCAGTAAGCGTCTATCACATCTGCGATTTTTTCGGCAGAGCTTTCAAGCTCTTGATCCTTTAGGATATATTTAATGCACCAGATCGGAAAAGACAAGCTCTTCATCTTGATACGCATCTGATCTCGTGCAAGCTCGATCGTGCCGCAGCTGCTCTGCGGAATATGAAATGCTTTTGACGTACACTCCAAGAAGCAGCGCGTACTTGCTCCCATCGTTACAATGTATTCTTCCTTGTATTTGTTGGAAGGCGAAACAGTTTGATTGATCGCTTCGGCGATCATCTTTTTCATATGTTCAGGCGTCATAGAGTCGGTCAATGAACCGTTGCTCCAGAAATAATTGTTATTGGCATATTCCTTAAGCACAAAGCCCATAACAAAAGCCGTAACATTCGTCGGCATAAATCCGAACGGTGCTTCTTCCAGAGCTTCGTATATCGAGAGTATGCTTATCCTTCCGGAAGGTTTAGCAAAACCCTCTGCAATAATGCTATCTACCTTTTGCTTTATTTTTACTATCGGAAGGCTTTTCTTTGTCGGGCCTTCCCAATAGTTCGGAACTTTCCATGCTCCCTTTAACGCTTCGGAAAGACTCGTTTTAATATTAGACGATTTGAAAGTGCCGCTCAGTTCCTCTGAAATACCGCACCCTGCGCCTTGCGCAAGATGTCCTTTAGCAAACATATTGTCGATAAGGCTGAACTGCTCCAAACCGTAGTAGTAAACATTGTGGTTGATACGGGCAAGCTCGTCACAGAGTGCAGGAAGATTCGGCACACGAATGCCGCTTTTGTTTTCGGGAGTGTATATAATAAATGCGCCGTTAGAAATTCTATGGTTCCAATCTTTCAAGCATTTTTCTGCCTGTTCTCCAAAACCGTTAGAACGCTGCTTATCATTTTGAGCATAGTTTTTACTATATGCCATATTCTCTACATATTGAGAAAGCAAGTCTTTGCCCATCGGAACAAGGCTCTCTATAAACATCAGCTTATTTGATGTCATCGAAACAGCTTTCATAATGTGGGTATGAATCGAAGACATCTCCTGATCGTTCAGAGCAAATGTTACAATAACCTTAAAACGATTGGCATGATGTGCGTTGCTCAGCTTATTTACATCTATTTTGAAATGAGAAGAGCTTGTTCCCATCAGCACGAAACGCTTTTCAATCGGTGCAGGCATTTTAACTGCCGACATCAGATCGGCTGATGTAATAAGATCATGCGTTTTTGTTGCCTTTTCGATTTCCTCTTTCAGCTTTGTGATCTTATTTCCATCACCGTCACGGTTTGCAACGGTGTATTCCTTTAAACCTTTCCCGACAGGTCTTTCAAAAAGCAATCCTTGGTCACACAACCCTGCAGCAATAGCGCGCGCCTTGCCCTTACTCCAATCCGTACCGCCAAAAGCAAGGTCTACATTTTGCTCGTTCGGTCTGAGCAATTCTACATCATTTACTCTTTGAGACAGAGCTTCCAAAAGAAGAATCGTCTTGAACACACGCTCCTGATCTGGTGTGAGCGAACCTTTTTTCAGCAAATTAAATGAATCAAGTATAACCTGAACATCCTCGTTGAGACCCTTCTGCCCCTTTCCGGTGAAGAAATCCCAAAGCATATCAATGGTTATAAGATTGGTATCATCAAGAGGACCATACTTGCCGATAAACCACTTAAATGCTTTAGCCTCCGTCACATCGTTGCTTATGATAAAATCGAACATACTGCGTGCGTTTGAATTAAACGCCACCGACATATGTTTAAGCATAAGTGCAGCATACGGATGTATCGGAACGATAGACTTTAGCTCGTCATCGTTGATGATCGTCTTATCGCCCATTCTTGCCGTTTTCTTTATGGTAGAAATTATCGTATTTCGCACTCCCGTAAGGTCTTCATTGAGTGTGTCTTTATATTCATGCCACTGCGGAAGCAGCACCGGGTCTTTTGTCTCTTTCATAGCCTGTGCCATGAGACGGAACGCCATATTTTCGGGCATTTCAAGCTGAATCGTTGTATCACCGACAAAACGATTCAATATCTTCTTTATTTCATCACGCTTAACATATTCAAACAGAGCTTGTGTTCTGTGCGTAACGATAAGAAAATAAAACGGGTGCGACTGGCTTATCTCTGTCAGCGTCTGGAAGCCGGTGAGCGTATTTGAGTTATTCTGAAAATACTCCGTAAACTCGTCCCAAACAAAAAGTATCGCCGAAATGTCATTGTTATCAAGAATGCTCTTGATCCACTCGCACATTGCGGGGATATCCATGCGCAGCGCGGTAATGCCGTTATCCTCAGCTACCGTCATGATATTGCGCATCATTTTTGACACTTTATTCTCGTCCTCACAGTTTTTCAAAACATCTATGACTTGATCTACATTCTGACCGCCAAACAGCCACATATAGTTTTCTTCTTGAATTAGGCTGTTGAAATATATTTTGTTGGCTTCTTTTTCTTCGAGCCACTTCAAAGCGGCGTCTCTTAGCGACGCTTCGCCTTTGTTCTCTATGCCGTGCTTTTTGAGGGCAGCGGTAATGCTGTCCTGAATAGCGATAATAAGATCCTGATCGGAGCGAATGGAAGCGGAGCCTATTCTGTGAATCGTCACGAGCTTGCCGCTCTGCTTGTCTGTTATCAGCTTTTGGCACAGGTCGCCCTTTATCCCGAAATCGTTGAAATATGCTCGTATCTCGTCGTCGCTTGCTTCGAGCAGCGACTTTATCGTCAAAGCGGCGCGCGGTCGTCTCTCGGGTAATTCCAGTATTTGTCAAATCCCAAAATATCTAATTCTCTGTAATATACAGGTCTTGGCTCTTTGCTGAATTTGGAAATCTCCGTTATCAGCAGCGGTCCTCCCGTTTCTTCGTCCCATATGTATTGGTACATGGGGTATTCCTCATTTCTTGTTTGCTTCTTTTTTTAGTTTTGCTTCTTTCAGCAGCTGATCCATTCCCGATAGCGCTTTTCTCTTCTGATATCCGCAGTCGATAAGATACTCAAAAGCAGCCTTCTCGGAACTCAGTGCATTTGAATGCGAAAGTACGTCAACGACAAGTTCTCTGTACTCACTGATACCCGAATCGGCACGCACCATCGCGCCGTATACATCTCCGCTTGCAAAAGATGCATGCAGCAGCTTGAATCTGCGGCTGTGAGAAAACAGGTAGCTCTCCAGCACAAAGCTGTTCCACTTATACCCGATGTTCGGGAAATGCAGGAACAGACCGACATCTTTAAGCGGCGCATATTTTTCAGGGCATATCTCGTCTAAAACACTGTCTATCTTTTCAACATCAAACGAGATAAGATCATTGCGAACGAACTCGTTTTCGTTTATGCGAACCATTTCGGTCAACACCGACTCCCAGTATATTACGACATTCATCTCATCGGCAAGCTGTTTCAGCTCGTCATACTGCAGCGTTTCGTGACTTCGCGCAAACTCGGTGTAGACATCTTTAACAGCGATACTCTTATCACTCTTTGTAATAATAGGGCCTTTGAAAGAGAATGACTCTCTCAAAAGATACCCTAAACTGTTGCGAAGCCCGTATCTCGTAAAGCCTTCCGTATTTAGCGCCGCACTCGGACACTTTTCTTCAATAAGCTGTAACAGCTCGGAGTCGGTAATGTGACTTCGATACGAAAGCTCTTGCTCGATAAGCTCAGCTATCTGCCTTATCTCTTCCGCACTTACAGGAAGATTAGGGGCATAGAAATATGCTTTATCGGCAGCTTTTACAACCGAAGGCAAGCCCATGATGGAAGAACGTATTTTATCGTATGGGATATACCACGCTTCATCATGTATCTCGTCATATGTCATCGGGCTGTGACTCGCTTGGAGTATTCGCAAAACATCTCCCGGTGTATCGGAGCTGCGGCGATCTCTTTTGAAGTGTGAATAACTTCTCGTCAGCCCTCCGTTTGACGATGACACGAGCAGCTCGGATAACGCATCTTCGTTATATATATTCAGCTCTTTACCGAGCCGTTCGGAGAATCTCTCATAAACAGCACGTACATAAACCGCCGATGCCCCGCCGTCAAACGCCGAGTCAATTTCCGATAGTATCTCAAAAATCAGAGAATCCTGTGTCTTGTCGTGCTTCGGAAAAATGCGCCCATCTCTTTCAGTACCGATCCTGCTTAATATCTCTGATATAAGCTCGTCGGGATCATCGGGAGCTTTGCCATATTCGTCGGCGTAATACTTTTTGAATCGACCTCTGTCTATAGCATTTTTCGGGCGGAAACCGTTTTCAGAGAAATATTTTTCGAGTATCTCAGCATATTTCTTTTGTTCGGGCGACAGCTCGACAGATTTCTGCTTTGCCGCCTGTGTCGGTTTCGGAACAGGCTTTATTTGCGGAGTAGTCGCCGCCAGGCGTGTTGGTACTGATGTGTAAGAATACTGATTCCGCTGCGTCATTCTGAACGCTATCAGCTTGTTGAATGCAGCGTGACAAATTCCATGCTTCTCTTTGTCATAAGCCTTGAAATCCGCATCATTCATGATGACCGTTTTAATTTTATCAAGCTCTTTCAAATCCGTAATGCAAAACAAATTTTGATCGGTAAGCTTCATTTTAAATGCCTGATCTGTGCATTTATCAACTCCAGAGATATACCACTTCGTCGTTGCTTTTTGCATTCCTGATTCTTGCATCCAAATAGAAAACTTTTCCTGCTCTGTTCTTACTGCACTCTCAGCTTCGGCAGAAAAAGTCGGAACATTCTTTGCCGATGGAGTATTTGCTTCTGGGCGTGTTGGTACTGATGCATAAGAATATTGGTTCCGCTGCGACATTCTGAACGCTATCAGCTTGTTGAATGCAGCGTGAAAACGATTGTGCTGCATCTGGTTATATTTTTTAAAGGAAGAATCCTGAAACAACTCCGTTTTTATTCGATCCAATTCCCGCAGATCGGTTATAACAAACAGGTTCCGATTAGATATACCGAGCTGTTTCGCTATATTAATGCAAGTAACTATAGCAGATAGATAACTGCTTGCTGTTGCCGATGCCATACCCGAGTTTTCCATCCATATAGAAAACTTCGCTCGTTCCGTTCTTGCCTGACTTAAATCATCGGCAGGTGGAGTCGATACACCTCTTTCGGGAGTAAATGACCTCAAATAATCCTCAAAAACATCAAGCGCTTGAGAGTATTTCCCTTTGTTGGTACGGTCAATATCTTTGAAGTCGTGATTTGAAATAAGCTTAGTCTTTATTTCCGAAAACCGATCCGCATCGGTAACGGTCAAAATATCCGATTTGTAAATATTCAATATCTGTGCAGCTTGGGTGCACTTTTTAAGAGCGCTGAGGTATTGCATCGCCGTCGGAATAGGTATTAAAGATATTTTAGCCCACTCAAAGAATTTTGTTCGTATCTTGCTTATATCAATATCCGGAGACTGCTGTTTGGAAGTATTTCTCTCAGTTGGCTCGGGCTTTTTCTCTGTAGGTTTAGGTGTGGGCTTTGGTGTCGGTTCGGGCGGTACAGCCACAGGTTCGGCAGCATTCACATACTGCGGATTTTCCGCTAAAAACTGTCGGTAATATTTGATAGCAGCCTTCATTCTCGACAGCTTTTTTCGATAGGTATATTGAAACATTGAACTCGTATTGATCGTATATGCGATTTTTTTGAGTTTCTCCGGGTCGGTAGTTTCAAAAAGGCTGCCGTTAACAATACCGTAATTACGGAAATATTTCTCGATATCGTCATAAACCATATATATCTCCGAAAGCTGTGCAGGAGTGACCTTGCCCGCAAGCCATTTAACATATTCATCTTTAACAGATTTCTTCTCGGGCAATTGTCTAGCCTCCTTCAGAAGTTTTTCGTAGGTCGGGCGGTCGGTTTTATATAGCGTGACCACTTCTTGAAACAGCGGTGGCATACTGGACTTTTTTAAGCCATGTTCGCCGTCCGTATAAATGTATTCCATAACGCCCATCTGCATTGAAATACCGTTCGTATTTCGGAAAACTTCATCAATTTCGATCCCTTTATCTACGGCTCTTTTGCGCAGCTCTTCCGAAACAGCTTTAACTGCTCTCAATCGAGGCTGTTCTCCGTTCAAAACAGAGAGAAGCCCATCAAGCAAGATCAGCGCCTCATCTCTGTCCCATAAAATTCTCAATGCCATGTCATCACTTCTATATGATCACTTGCAAATGTTTTAGTATTTTGTCCATGCATACACATCACGTCAATTAGTATATTATTAACAACTTTTGATTACATACATAGTCTATTATACCACATTTTTTATGGATTGTCAGTACATAAAGCATGACTCTGAAACTTTTTTCGACTTTTTGATGTAAATTTTCATTCGGATTTTTTAGCGATTATGTACAAAGAAAAATATATTCTTATAATTGTTGCGCAGATTTCTCAAACTCCTCGACATACATTAACCACTGCCTTTCCCTGCCTCAGCGCATACTGCACCGTCTTATACGCACCACCGCTTTTATGCTGAATACAGCACACCACGAGATCGGAGCGATCAACCATACTCCGATTCCTCACCTGAATTGCCGATTTGTAATGCGCCTTAGCTGCCTCCTCACAAATCTCGACCTCATCATAATAATCATGATAACTTTTCTCGTTGTTACGATATTCGGCTCGCATATACGGCAGAACAAGCACAAGGCGGGCAGCGCCCAAGCGGGCGCTGGCAATACGCGCTCTTAGTATGCTCACAACAAAAAATAATGCCAGCGTTTATAATCAACTTTGAACGCGGGCAAAATAGTTTATTTAACGAAGTCTATAGGCGCGAGCCGCCCGTCGCCGCTTGGCGACTGCCCGAAAAAACTTACGGTGTAAATATCCACTATCCTCGCCTCCCGCTTTTACTATATAGATAGTAACATTGTATATGTATATAGTCAAGTGGTAACAATGGATATAGAATAAAATCAGAGGAAGTGGTATATATGAAAGATTCAAAATCGGTATTTGAGATCAAAGATTACGGCAAGATTAACCTTCACCTGAAAGAGATAATGGACAGCAAAAAGATCACCCGAAACTACCTCGCAAGAGTCTCCAACACACGCTTTGAGGTCATAAACAAATGGTACAACAACGAAGTCGAGAAAATGGATCTTGATATCCTTGCTCGGATATGCTATGTGCTTGAATGCTCGCCTGCGGATATCATCAAATACGAAGAACAATGAAGCGTTTCAGCCCGTGTGGTCGAGACGCTTTTGTATATATGCACTGCTCGGCTCATAAATGTCCTCTAAAGCGTTTTTAGAATAAAAGAGGTAAAGAGAGTACCGGGCAAAAAATAAACGTGTCATAAGGTTTGTAAGCGGCTTTTATTACACTTGCAAAAAATAAACAGCTCCACGAAGCCGCCTCGGGGAGTCGCTCTATTGTTTGGGAATCAATGTCTGCGAGAATTGTTCGGAAGTATAGTATCCAGCATCACTTCCTCAGCGTCCTCCATATTGTGAACATAACCATAGAGAAACAGCGTCAGACTTTCCCTGTCCCGTTCCAACAAAACACGGAAGTCAGCTTCGTGGCGATTTGCAAGAAAGCGGTTATATAACACTTCGTCTTTTTCGGTCATTGTAGGCTTCTCGCCTCCTTACCATGTTATCCCAAAAGTACATATCTGAAAAGCCTTTGTTGTACACATAGAAATTTGATTATAACACAGAATCTTATGTTTATCTACCAAATCATCTGATTTGGGCAGGGCTTTTGAATGAGTAAATAACATGTGAACGTTGGTTGCTGTGTCGCCTTGGGGCGGCGAGGAAAATTTGTCGCGGACACAATTTAGGGGCATTTTCTGCCAAAATGCCCCTCTTCCAAAAACAGTCCACCGGACTGTTTTCGGAATTCACCCCTAAAAGGGCTGGTAAAATGCCTCCGGCGGCAAGCCTTTTTGAAAAAATGCTTGGCGAAAAACTTTATATTAATAGTTTCTTAACTCATTCAATAACCGTGCTGATTTGGGGCGGAGATTTAATTACTCACACAAAAAGAGCGCCTATCTTTATTATTGATGGTATTCATAAAGTTGTTTACACAAAAAAGCCCTACAAAGCAAGAATGGCACCTGCCTTGTAGGGATGTAACTCAGTATTTACTTTACTATCTTTCTCTGCACCGCTCTTAAATTATGAATTTTCTATCGGCATCAGAGAAGCTGGCATCATCGGAAATATATCTTTCGACCTTCATTTTCAGACCGTACTTTTCACGAAGCGCGGCTATCGTATTCATCATCGGAGAAGCGTGATGAATATCTATTGCCGCTTGATCTTTCCAGCTGTCTATCAGCAATATTGTTTCCGGATCGTCGATAGGCTGAAAATACTCGTATCGAAGATTGCCGCTCTCGTTTCTGATCTTTTCGACCGTTCCGCTTTTT
>CACZCM010000032.1:0-19178 GCA_902779615.1 uncultured Ruminococcus sp.
AAAGGGATACGCAAGAGCGAATTGTCATTTCTGCAACAAAAACTATCGCTTCACAAAAGGACAGCTTGAGGAGATTATTGCCAACAGACATAAGCAAAGTCAAGAGGGTAAATGATGAACAGTGATATTGAGCGATTTATAAAGTATAATAAGAATAAAGGGATATTTATCTTGATATTCGGTATTTTCTTTGCTGCGATATCTGTGTATGCGCTGACAGCCGCCGTTACAATATCGTCATTGCTTATGTGCATATTCGGAGTTCTTCTCGGAGTGTTTTTGATAATAGTTTATTTTGTTGATGAAAAGAATTATAAAAAACAAATCAATGACGTTATGTCAGGCAGTAAAAAAACAACGCTGATCGCCGATTTCGAGAGCGGAACGCACGCTTTTAATGATAAGCTGATAGTAGGGCAGAATTGGCTTATCGGAAATAGGACGGGGCTGTTTATCGAGTACAGCGAGATCAGGCAGATCTATCAGACGATACACAAAACAAACGGCATAGAGGACGGCAGAGAGATCACCGTGGTTGATGAAAACGGAAAGAGAAAAACGCTTTGCCGCCTGAAAATGCGGGGCAAAAGCAACTCTGAGCTTGAAAGCTTCTTTGACTTCCTCCATCAAAGGAACCCGAATATTGTTATAGGATTTAAGTAATAACTCATAGATCAATAAGGGGCAGACAAAAATGTCCGAAAACCCGCATAGTTATAGTAAACGACATTTAAGAATCGCCTAATGTAAACTCTTGTATACCTCTAGAATAACGTAGGTACGACTTAGACAAATCCGCGGTGATTAACCTTAGGGGGAGATACTTAAGAGGGGGAGCGACAACCTAAGCCCCTATACTACTTTTGTCGCTCCCCCTCTTAAGCGCGTTTTTGCCTACTTTTGCCGCGCAGCAAAAGTAGGTCGCCTCGCAGCGATAGAGCGGTTGGTAAAAGAAATAGACGAATCATCTGCATAACGGTAATATGCCTATTTATTTTATGCTTAGGTCAAGACCACCACCTAAATAGGATATTTCAAATGTCGTTCACTATAAGCCGTTTTTTATCGCTTGCCTGCAAAAAGGGGCGGACAAATCGGCAGCATTAAATAATATAGGGAATACGCTGCTTTAAGCACGGCGTATTCCCCAAAATAAAACCTGCGTCACAAATATCGGACGCAGGTCAATTATTGTAGTAAACGTTATTGAATAATTGAGTTGAGATCTGAGTGTTTAGCGGCGAAGTACCGGACACATAGTCATATGTAATGTAGATCTGCGTAGAGCAGCGAGCCGGAAAAAGCATTATTCAACACTAAACACTAAAACGAGTGCTTAGGTAAAGATCAATGCGTTTACGACAAAAAACTCTGCTTTCGGCCAGCAGACGCAAGCAGCAGGCTTATTCGTTCAGTAGGAGTTTTACCCCCTACTGAACGTCGGATGTGACCCGCCGACTTATAGGCGGGGGAGATCCCTTTGCGGTATGCGCCGCAAAACTGCGCCCGATCGGTCAGCGATCAGCGGTCGTAACGAGAGTCGTTGTCGTTCATATCATTATCATATACGTTGTGATCGCTGTGTTCATCGTCATGCATAGCATCGCTTACGTTAGACGTGATCGATGAACCGATGTTGCCAACTCCTTCAGCAACGTCCTCGCCAACCTCGCCTACCATGGACGCGGTGTCATGGATAACACCTCCGTTGTTGTTTCTGTCGTTGTTGTTGGTGGTGTTGTAGCCTGTTGTGCTGCTTAGGTGATGGTCGTCGTCTTCAATTCGTCCGTCACGCGAATCACAGCCTGTCAGCGCAGACGCTGCGATCAGAAGGCATACAGCGATCTTAATGAGCTTTTTCATCTTTTTCAACTCCTGTTTTCATTATTATATTGCGGCGGGTCGACCGCCGTTTTTTCACATCACACAAGATATGCAGATGTGTGTCGTTTATTATTTCCCGAAATATCTCTGTAATTCGTGTTTGTGGTGGTGAATTATAATAATATTTTTGGCAAAGTCAGCCAATATTTATCAATTTAACAATGGAAATTTTTCTTGAAATGTATTATAATTAGAAATGCGAAATTTATTTGACAGAGCAATTATTGATTTTATCATGCCCTGTTTTGGGAGTGAATTTTATGGAAAAGAAAACCAATAGCGAAGCATACGGCTTCCAGACACGAGCTATTCATTCGGGCAACGGTATCGACCCTGCCACAGGAGCGATCCAGCACCCGATCACGCTTGCAAACAGCTACGTTTTGCCCTACGATGCGGCAGCGGCAAACTGGAGCGACCCAAACATCAACATCTACACTCGCAACGGCGGAACAAACCAGAAAGACCTCCAGAATAAGCTGAAGGATCTTGAGAACGGTGAGGATTGTGTTGTTCTCGCGAGCGGTGTGGCTGCATTGTCGGGGCTGTTTTTTGCAATGCTTAAAAGCGGCGACCATGTTATTTTTTCAAAAATAACATACATTGCCGTATACAGACTCTTTAATGAGCTTTTCAACAAGAAATTTAATGTTGAGACCACTATTGTCGATGTGTCAGATCTTGAGGCGGTAAAGGCGGCTATCCGCCCCAACACCAAGCTTATCCACGTTGAAACACCCGGTAACCCCACACTCCAGATCTGCGATATCCGTGCGCTTGCAGACATTGCTCACGAACACGGCGCGTTTTTGTCGGTAGATAATACATTCTCATCGCCATACGTTACGCGTCCCGTTGAATTTGGCGCGGATTTCGTTGTTGAGAGTCTTACCAAGTACATCAACGGTCACGGCGATGCAATGGGCGGCGCGATCATCGGCAAGACAAAGTATCTTGATGAGATACGTTACCAGTCGCAGGTGAATTTAGGCGGCGTTATCAATCCGTTTGCGGCATGGCTTATTATGAGAGGCGCTGTAACGTTTCCGATGCGTATGCAGCGTCACTGCGACAATGCAATGGCTGTTGCAAGATTCCTCAAAACGCTTGACTGCGTAAGCTTTGTCGCTTATCCGGGTCTTGAAGATCATAAAGATCACGACATTGCTGTTAAACAAATGGAACACGGCTTCGGCGGCGTGCTTTCGTTTGGTTTGAAAGCAGATCATGATACCTACAACAGAGTAGTGAGCCATTTGAAGCTTATCACTTCGGCTGTATCGCTTGGACACGACGGAACGCTGATCGCATTCATCGGCGAGGACGATGAGCGTCAGTATCTGTATCCCGAGGAGTTCCACAACGGTTTTTACAGAATGAGCGTTGGACTTGAGGACGCGGAGGATATAATCGGCGACCTTCGTCAGGCTCTTGAAGCAGAAAAACTTCTGTGATCTATGCGGCACTCGAAACGATCCGAACGTTTCGGTGCCGCTGCGTTTTGTTGAGGTGTAGGTAAATGGATAACAAGTATGATGTGCTTCAAAAATATTTTGGACATACGTCATTTCGACAGGGACAGGAGGAGCTGATCGACAGTCTGCTCGGCGGAAAAGACGTTGTTGGGGTCATGCCCACGGGAGCGGGAAAATCAATGTGTTACCAGATACCTGCGCTGCTTCTTCCGGGTGTGACGCTCGTAATATCTCCGCTGATCTCATTAATGCGCGATCAGGTAATTACGCTTGTCCAGGCTGGAGTGCCCGCGGCATATATCAACAGTTCGCTGACATATCCGCAGTATCTCACCGTTATGGAGCGGCTGAGAAATGGAGCATACAAGCTTGTGTACGCTGCGCCCGAGCGGCTGGAGCGTGAGGATTTTCGCAGTGTCGTTCATTCCCTCGAAGTACCTCTGATCGCAGTAGACGAGGCGCACTGTGTGTCGCAGTGGGGGCAGGATTTCCGTCCGGGATACTTGAAGATAGCCGAATTCATCGAGTCATTTGAAAAACGTCCCACGGTCGGCGCATTCACCGCAACAGCCACCGACAACGTCCGCAGTGACATAATAAGCCTGCTGAAAATGAATGATCCGTTTTGTATGACAACAGGCTTTGACCGTCCAAATCTGTTTTTCTCCGTTGCCTCTCCTCCGTCAAAGGAGGCAAAGCTTCTTGCTTTGGTCAAGGAACGCAGTCTGCTGAGCGGGATAATATACTGTTCAACGAGGAACAACGTAGAAGAGGTTTGTGATATGCTCAACGAAAACGGCTGCAGCGCAGTTCGCTATCATGCGGGGCTGTCGGAAGACGAGCGCAGGCGCAGTCAGGAGTCGTTTGTATATGACCGTGTGCGTGTGATGGTCGCAACAAACGCTTTCGGAATGGGTATCGACAAATCGAACGTTTCTTATGTTATTCATTACAATATGCCAAAGGATCTCGAAAGTTATTACCAGGAGGCGGGGCGTGCGGGGCGCGACGGCAGCGAGGCGGACTGCATTATCCTCTACAGCCCGCACGACGTTCGTATTGCAAATTTTCTTATCGACAATTCCGACAGCAGGCTCGAATACCCCGAGCGGATGCAGGAGGAACTGAGGCAGCGCGACAGGCTGAGGCTGAAATACATGACGTATTATTGCACAACGACCGATTGCTTGAGGTCGTTTCTGCTTCGGTATTTTGGCGAACGCGGAACGGGCGCCTGTGGAAAGTGTTCCAATTGTCTGAGCAATTATGCCGATGAGGATATTACGGTAGACGCTCAGAAGGTGTTGTCTTGTATTGTCAGAATGCGAAGAGGCTACGGCGTAAAAATGATATGCGATGTACTGAGAGGAAGCAGCAACGAGCGTGTCAGGCAGCAGGATTTTGATAAGCTTTCAACATACGGGCTAATGAAGGGCTATTCGGAAAGCCGTGTGCGTTCGATCATCAGTGCGCTGATCTCAAAGGAGCTGCTGTATCAGACAGACGGCGAATATCCCATTCTGACGCTTACGCAGCGGTCTGCGGCGGTTCTGAAGGGCGAGCTGAAGGTAAAAACCAAGGTGCTCAAGAGCGCCGAAAAATCGAAGAGAAGGCCGCAGTCAGCGGGGGACACGGAGCTTTACGAAAGGCTCAAGGCGCTTCGAAAAAAGCTTGCCGACAAGGAAAGCGTGCCTGCTTATGTTGTATTCAGCGATGCCGTACTGCGTGATATTGCTGATTCCAAGCCCGGTGACCGAAGGGCGTTTGCCGCAATAAACGGCGTGGGTCAGCGAAAGCTGGAAAAGTACAGCGAGTTATTTATCGAGGAGATACGCTTGTTTGAAGAAGCAAAAACAAAGTCGTAATGATTTTAAGGTGATTAATATGATAATTGATTTTAATAATATTGAAGAAACTAGGATAAATAAATTTAAAGGTGGTCAGGGTGATACTATCTCCAGAATGCAGGTCGATAAGTACGGAAAGATCATGTACGGCCGATTGGAGCCGGGCTGTACGATCGGTTTTCACGAACACGAAACAAACTATGAGGTGATCTATATTCTGAGTGGTACAGCAGACTTTTTGTATGACGATACGACCGAGAGGGCGGCCGTCGGTGAATGTCACTATTGCCCTCCGGGACACAGTCACTCAATGATAAATAACGGCAGTGAGGATATTGTGTTTTTTGCCGTTGTTCCGGAGATCAATAGTTTGTAAATAACAATAAAGATCATTGCCGAGATCCTGGGCGGCAGTCCGCAGATTTTTCATAGCTATGCCCTTTTAGGGTGTAAGCTGCGGATGAGCCAAGTTCACATCGCCGCCCCAAGGCGACTCTAAAGTCTTAAGTTAATGACATTGGTCGGCAGTCATTTTTTGTTTAAAAATGGAAAATAATAACAAAAACAGAATAATTATGAATGACAGCTTTTATGAGATAAGATCGATTTTTGTTGATTTGTTCAGAATAAACAGAATTAGTTAAATATAACTAACCAAGTTAGTTATATCACACTTTAAAGCAAACATCTATATTTTGTACAATTAGAAGGGGTAGTTTTTAATGCATTATTGACGAAAAAACTAAATCGTCAAATTGTTAACGAATTCCTATTGATTTATGACAAATATTGAGGTATAATTTAAAAAAATCTATAGAGATTTATAGAGGTTTATAGGAGGTATACAATGGCAGAAAAAAATATACAACCATTCCATGAAACCGAAGAACAAAAGCAGCAGCTGATCGAGGTGATCGATCGTAACAAGACGCAGCCCGGAGCACTGCTCCCGATCCTCCATGAAGCACAGGAGATCTACGGCTATCTTCCGATCGAGGTACAGCAGAGAGTTGCCGACGGCCTGGGCATTTCGCTCAGCGAAGTGTACGGCGTTGCGACATTCTACTCGAGATTCAGCTTGACCCCGAAGGGCAAGCACAGAGTCAGCGTCTGTCTTGGCACGGCGTGCTACGTTAAGGGCGCCGATAAGGTTTTGGCTGAGGTTGAGAAGAAGCTTGGCATCAAGAGCGGAGAGTGCACAGACGACGGATTGTTCTCTATCGATTCCTGCCGCTGCGTTGGTGCGTGCGGTCTTGCTCCTGTCATGATGATAGGTGAGGAAGTTTACGGTAAGCTTACACCGGCTATGGTGGATAAGATCCTCGACAAGTACATCAAAGAGGAAGGAGCGAGCAAGTAATGACTATTGAACAACTTAACGAAATAAAGGCGGCTAATCAGCAGCTCGTAATGGTCAGAAAGGTCATTAAGGAGCAGGGCGAGGAGCTTGCAAAGCAGACGGGATACCGCAAGCAGGTTCTCGTGTGCGGCGGTACGGGATGTACGTCATCGGGCAGTAAGAAGGTTCTTGCGGCTCTTGACGAGGCACTTGAAGAGAATGGCATCAAGGACGAGATCCTTGTTGTAAGAACAGGCTGCTTCGGTCTGTGCTCCCTGGGTCCGATCATGATCGTTTACCCCGAAGGCGCTTTCTATTCGCAGACTACTCCGGAGGGCGTAAAGAAGATCGTTAAGGAGCATCTTGTTGAAGGCAACGTTGTCAAGAGTCTCCTTTACAAAGAAACCGTTCATTCTGACGGCTCTATCCTGGCGCTTTCCGAAACACCGTTCTATAAGAATCAGCTTCGTATTGCGCTGCGTAACTGCGGCGTTATCGATCCGGAGAACATAAACGAGTACATCGCGGTTGACGGTTATCAGGCTCTTGCAAAAGCTCTCACGACAATGACTCCCGATGATGTTATCAAAGAGGTTCTGGATTCCGGTCTTCGCGGCAGAGGCGGCGGCGGATTCCCGACCGGCAGAAAGTGGATGTTCGCAAAGGCTTCGCAGGGCGATATCAAGTATGTAGCCTGCAACGCCGACGAGGGCGACCCGGGCGCGTTCATGGATCGTTCCATTCTTGAGGGCGATCCGCAGTGCATCATTGAGGCAATGGCTCTTGCAGGCTATGCTATCGGCGCGCATCACGGCTTTGTTTACGTAAGAGCAGAGTATCCGATCGCTGTAGAGCGTCTTACTATTGCTATCAAGCAGGCAAGAGAGATGGGCTTTTTGGGCAAGAACATCTTTGGCTCTGGCTTTGACTTCGATATGGAGATCCGCCTTGGCGCAGGCGCATTCGTTTGCGGTGAGGAAACAGCCCTCATGACGTCTATCGAAGGCAACAGAGGCGAGCCTCGTCCCAGACCTCCGTTCCCGGCTGTTAAGGGACTCTTTGAGAAGCCGACTGTTCTTAATAACGTTGAAACATATGCAAATATTGCCCAGATCATTCTGAAGGGCAGCGAATGGTATTCCTCCATGGGTACCGAAACCAGCAAGGGCACAAAGGTATTTGCACTCGGCGGCAAGATCAACAATGTAGGTCTTGTTGAAGTACCGATGGGTACAACTCTGCGCACGATCATCGAAGAGATCGGCGGCGGCGTTCCCGGCGGAAAGAAGTTTAAGGCAGCGCAGACAGGCGGTCCTTCGGGCGGCTGTATTCCTGCTGAATATATAGATACACCGATCGATTACGATAGCCTTATCGCCATCGGATCGATGATGGGTTCGGGCGGTATGATCATTCTTGACGAAACCGACTGTATGGTCGATATCGCAAAGTTTTACCTTGAGTTTACGGTTGATGAGAGCTGCGGCAAATGTACTCCGTGCCGTATTGGTACAAGAAAGCTTTTGCAGTACCTCGAGAAGATCACCGACGGTAAGGGTGAGATGAGCGACCTTGACGATGTAGACGATCTTGCTACACATATGCAGAAGTCGTCCTTGTGTGCTCTCGGACAGACTGCGCCTAACCCGATCCTTTCAACAATGAAATTCTTCAAGGACGAGTACATCGCCCACATTGAAGGCAAGACCTGCCCCGCAGGCGTATGTAAGTCACTCATTACCTACGAGATCATTCCCGACAAGTGTAAGGGCTGTACGCTCTGTGCACGCAATTGTCCTGTCGGAGCGATTTCCGGTACAGTCAGAAATCCGCACGTTATCGACACGACCAAGTGTATCAAGTGCGGCGTCTGCATGAGCAACTGTAAGTTCGGTGCGATCATTACGAAATAAGGAGGGGCAAGGATGGAAACCGTACATCTTAAGATAAACAACACGCCTGTTGAAGTGCCGAAGGGCTACACCATTCTTCAGGCAGCTAGAGAAGCTAATATTGAGATACCGACTTTGTGTTATCTCAAAGACATAAACTGCATCGGCGCATGCCGTGTCTGCATGGTCGAAGCTAAAATGAACGGCAGACCTATGCGCAGTCTGCTTGCAGCGTGCGTATATCCCGCCGAGGAGGGCTTGGAGGTATTCACAAATACTCCCGCTGTCCGCAAATCCAGAAAGCTCACACTTGAGCTTCTGCTCGCAAACCACAACAAAAAGTGCCTTTCGTGCGCTAAGAGCACAACGTGCGAGCTTCAGCGTCTTGCAGAGGAATATGGCTGTGATGAAGACCATTATAAGTCAGAGCCTGCACGTTATGATATTGATGAGCTTTCGCCGTATATCGTTCGTGACAACAACAAGTGTATTCAGTGCATGAGATGTGTAGCTGTCTGTAAGAATGTTCAGACGGTATCAACTATCGGTGCGATCGGCAGAGGCTTCAACAAGCGTGTCGGAAGTGCTTTCGACAAGAGTCTTGCGGACGCTCCCTGCGTTGGCTGCGGTCAGTGTGTAGTATCGTGCCCTGTTGGCGCACTTAAAGAGAAGAGCAATGAAGACAAGGTTTGGGACGCAATCGCCGATCCGAACAAGAAGGTGATTTTCTACACCGCGCCGTCGATCAAGGCTACGATCGGCGAGAGCTTCGGTATGCCGATCGGTACAAATACAGAGGGAAAGATGGCTGCGGCTATCCGCCGCCTTGGCGAAGATGTAACAGTCTTCAATATGGACTTCACAGCCGACCTTACGATCATTGAAGAAGCAAACGAGCTTGTGCAGAGGATCACAACAGGCGGCACGCTGCCGATGTTTACATCATGCTGCCCCGGTTGGGTTAAGTTTGTTGAGCATTATTATCCCGAATTCACACCGAATCTCTCTACCTGCAAATCTCCGCAGGGTATGTTTGGCGCAGTGCTGAAGGGCTATTATGCTCAGAAGAACAATCTTGATCCCGAGAACATCTTTGTTGTCAGCGTTATTCCCTGTACTGCAAAGAAGTTTGAGGTAACGCGTCCGGAGCTTCGTTCGGAGCCTGATTACGATGATGTTGATGTTGCGCTCACAACAAGAGAGCTTGCAAGAATGATCAAGCGCGCAGGCATTAAATTCACCGAACTTCAGGACGAGGATTACGATGCACCGTTCAATAAGGCAACAGGCGGCGGCGCTATCTTTGGCGCAACGGGCGGCGTTCTTGAAGCAGCGCTCCGTACAGCTGCTCATACTCTTGACGGCGACTTCAAGAAGGTTGACTTTGAAGAGGTAAGAGGACCCGAGCCGATCCGTACCGTAACTTATGAAGTTGCAGGCAACAAGATCACCGTTGCAGTTGCATCGGGTCTTGGCAATGCAAGAAAGATCATCGAGAAGATCAAGTCGGGCGAGCTTGACTGCCAGATGGTAGAGATCATGGCGTGCCCCGGCGGCTGCATCAACGGCGGCGGTCAGCCGATCCAGAGCGACAGCGTTCTTAACACAGTTGATTATAAGGCGCTCCGTTCAAAGGCGCTTTACGATTACGATAAGAACGCAGAGTTCAGATCGAGCCACGAAAGCCCTGTTATCAAGATGGTTTATGATGACTTCTTCGGCACAGCAGGTTCAGAGCGTTCTCATAAGTACCTGCATACTCACTATGTTGAGAGAGGTCACGAATATAAATAATTGGAGAATTGTATACTGACGCAAAAGGGCGGTCATGACCGCACCTGATGCGAAAGGGCAAGTAAGATAACTGTAAGACAGCCGTGCCCTTGTGGTGCGGCTGTTTTTAATGAATTGAGGAAATAATTATGGAAACGAGAGTTGCAATAATCGGAATAATCGTGGAAAACACCGACTCGGTCGATGCATTGAATGACGTGCTTCATGAGTTTGGCAGCTATATTATCGGCAGAATGGGGATCCCTTATGCAAAGAAAGATGTGAATATCATCAGCGTATGTCTTGATGCGCCGCTTGATGTTATCAACCGTTTATCGGGAAAGCTCGGAATGATAGACGGCGTAAGCGCTAAGGCAGTTTTCTCTAAGGTCTGATCCAGATGAAAGGGCTTATTGATAAGCTTTATGGAACCTCGTCACTTGATCGTGACGAGTATATTGAACTGATAAACGGACACAGCGAAGATGATTCGAAATATCTTTTTTCGCTTGCGGTGAAACGACGCGAGGAGCATTACGGTAATAAAGTTTATGTACGGGGACTGATCGAGTTTACCAATTACTGCAAAAACGACTGCTTTTATTGTGGGATACGCCGCAGCAACAAGGCTGCCGAGCGCTACAGATTAACTCATGAGGACATCATGATATGCTGCGAAGAGGGATATAAATTGGGATTTCGTACCTTTGTGCTTCAGGGCGGAGAAGACCCATATTTTACTGATGATAAAATTTGTGCCATTGTAAATGATATCAAAACACATTATCCCGACTGCGCAGTTACTCTTTCGATCGGCGAAAAAGAGCATAAAAGCTACCGGGCGTATTTTGACGCAGGTGCTGACAGATATTTGCTGCGCCACGAAACGGCAAGCAGTGAGCATTACAAGAAAATGCACCCGTCAGAAATGCTTCACTCCCATCGAATAGAGTGTTTGTATGACCTGAAGTCGATCGGTTATCAGGTGGGCTGCGGTTTCATGGTCGGTTCGCCATATCAGACAGTCGAAAATCTGGCTGACGAGTTGATATTTCTAAAGGGATTTATGCCGCATATGGTTGGGATAGGTCCGTTTATCTCGCAGCATGATACTCCGTTTGCACATGAAAAAAGCGGCACGTTGGATCAGACGCTGTTTATGTTGGGCTTGATTCGACTGACGCTGCCAAAAGTGCTGCTGCCGTCAACCACGGCGCTTGGCACAATACACCCCCTGGGACGTGAAAAGGGTATGCTGGCGGGAGCAAATGTAGTTATGCCGAATTTGTCACCGGTGTCTGTTCGCAAAAAATATCTGTTGTATGACAATAAAATATGCACCGGAGATGAAGCTGCCGAATGCAAAAACTGTCTTGCTATGCGTATGAAGTCGATCGGCTGTGAGGTCGTTACCGACAGAGGCGACAGCAAGGTTTTATAAGCGCGGAGGGAATTCTTTCCTCCTATTGAACGCACAAGCCTACGGTTTGTATCTGCTTGTTAAAAGCAGAAGTTTGAATAATATAGAAAGTGAGATATAATCATGTCTTATAAATATGATCCGAAATCATCGATCGCTGATGAGTTTATTAATGATGAAGAAATAAAGGCCTGTCTTGAATATTCGGAGAAGAATAAAAACAATGTTGAATTGATCGATCAGATCCTCGAAAAGGCTCGAAAAGGTAAGGGCCTGACTCATAAGGAGGCTATCGTTCTTCTTGACTGCGATATCGAGGAGAAAAATCAGGAGATCTTTGCGCTAGCAAAGAAGATCAAGCAGGATTATTACGGCAACAGAATAGTTATGTTTGCGCCGCTTTATCTTTCGAATTACTGCGTGAACGGCTGCCTGTATTGCCCTTATCATGCGAAGAATAAGCATATCAGACGTGTAAAGCTCTCACAGGACGATATTCGCCGTGAGGTTATCGCGCTTCAGGATATGGGTCACAAACGTTTGGCCTTAGAGGCGGGTGAAGATCCGGTCAACAATCCGATTGAATACATTCTCGAATCTATCAAGACGATATACAGTATCAAGCATAAAAATGGCGCTATTCGCAGAGTAAACGTAAATATCGCCGCAACGACACACGAAAACTATCGTAAATTGAAGGACGCAGGTATCGGCACATACATTTTGTTCCAGGAAACATACAACAAGGAGTCGTATGAAAAGCTGCACCCGACAGGCCCGAAGCACAACTACAATTACCATACCGAGGCTATGGACAGAGCGATGGAAGCTGGTATTGACGATGTAGGCTGCGGCGTGCTGTTTGGACTGGAGCTTTATCGCTACGAGTTCGTCGGCATTTTGATGCACGCAGAGCATCTCGAAGCGAAGTTCGGTGTAGGACCTCATACTATCAGCGTTCCTAGAGTTCGCCGCGCCGATGATATCGATCCCGATGTATTTGACAACGGTATTTCGGACGATACCTTTGCAAAAATAGTGGCCTGCATTCGAATCGCTGTTCCGTACACGGGCATGATCGTATCTACACGAGAGAGTCAGAAGAGCCGAGAGCGTGTGCTTGATCTGGGTATTTCTCAGATCAGCGGCGGCTCGAAGACAAGCGTAGGCGGCTACGCGGAGCCGGAGGCTGAGGAAGAGGATTCGTCGCAGTTTGACGTGTCCGATACGAGGACACTTGACGAGGTTGTTAAGTGGCTGATGGATCTTGGTTATATTCCGAGCTTCTGTACAGCTTGCTACCGCGCGGGCAGAACCGGCGACAGATTTATGGCGCTGTGCAAAGCGGGACAGATTCAAAACTGCTGCCACCCGAATGCCCTCATGACGCTGAAGGAGTATCTTGAGGATTATGCGTCGCCCGAAACACGCAGAGTGGGCGAGGAGCTTATTATCAAGGAGCTTGATAATATTCCGAAGGAAGCCGTAAGACGCAAGACCGAGGAATATCTCACAGGTATCCATGCAGGAGAGAGAGATTTCAGATTCTGATCCCCGACAGCAAATTTACGAATAATTGAATAACGATCAAAAGTCACCGATTAAATGATCGGTGACTTTGCAGTAATATAACGAAAGGTTGATAATATGAGTCTCAACAGTACCCCGTCCGGCGAAAGGATACACATCGGATTTTTTGGAAAACGCAATGCCGGCAAATCCAGTCTTGTAAACGCAGTGACGGGGCAGCGGCTTGCGATCGTATCGGACGTTGCTGGCACAACGACCGACCCGGTAACAAAGGCGATGGAGCTGCTGCCGTTAGGACCTGTAGTGATAATTGATACTCCCGGTATAGATGATGAGGGTGAATTGGGTAAGCTTCGTGTTGAGAAGAGTTATCAGGCATTGGCAAAAACCGATATAGCAGTTGTTGCTGCGGACGGCAATTTCGGACTTACGCAAGCCGAGCTGGAATTGATAGAAAGGCTGAAAACGAAAAAAATACCATATATCATAGCGTATACCAAGTGCGATATATCCGATCCCTCCGCAAAAAATGAGAACGAGATATGCGTCAGCGCAAAGACGGGCGAGGGGATAGAGCGTCTTAAAGAGATGATCGCAGCGGCGAAGAGCGAGGAGAAAGAGGCGCATATTATCGGTGATAAATTGGATCCGGGCGATATGGTAGTTCTTGTTGTGCCTATCGACAAAGCGGCGCCGAAAGGCAGGCTTATTCTTCCGCAGCAGCAGACGATCAGAGATATTCTTGACTCTCACGCAATGTGCGTTGTGACTCAGGACGATAAATTAACGCAGACGCTTGAGAGCTTAAATGTAAAACCGAAATTTGTTATTTGTGACAGTCAGGTGTTTGGCAAGGTAAGCCGTGACACTCCCGACGATATTGATCTTACTTCATTTTCTATTTTGTTTGCAAATTACAAAGGAAATCTTCGCCTTGCTGTTGAGGGAGTGAAGGCATTGGATACACTTTGTAATAATGACGAGGTGCTGATTGCGGAGGGCTGTACTCACCACAGACAATGCGGCGATATCGGCACCGTTAAGCTGCCTGCGCTGATAAAGCGTTTTACCGGAAAAGATCCGCAGTTTACATGGACATCCGGCACCGAATTTCGAGATGATCTGACAAAATATAAGCTTGTGATCCACTGCGGCGGCTGTATGCTCAATGAAAAAGAAATGCAGTCAAGGCTCCAAGCTGCGCAGGCGCAGGGAGTTCCGATAACCAATTACGGCATTGCGATAGCATACATGAACGGAATTTTGAAGCGGAGTTTATCTCCGTTTCCGCAGCTTATGGAGATGGTGTGAATATGTGGCATTACCAATAAACAGCGGGTATGCATGTCTCGCCTGCCGGCTCGGTCGGCGCTTCTGCTGCGCAGAGGTCTCCACCGGAGACCCGCGCCCCGCGGGCAAATTCCGTCTAAATTTGTTGTTAACGTTGGTCTTTGCCGCGTTCGAAATTTATTCTTCCCACAACTAACCGGGATCGCCGTGCGGCGACGGGCAAATTCCGTCCGAATTTATTGTTAACAATAGTCTTCGCCGCACAATTAATTTTACTTCCTCCCGGCAACCAACCGAGCGGTCGAGCGACCGCAGGCAATTACCGCCCAACTTTATATGCAGCTTAACTTTACTGCCGCATATTTTAATTTGTTATTCCTGTAGCCAACTGACCGGGGGCTTATTTTTTGCCCTGAAAAGTACCGCCTTTCAAGCAGAGATCATAACCATGAAAAATCATAGGCATATAAAATAATTCCACATAGGAGCGCAGGGAATAACGGTGTTTGTAAACAAATCTGCCTCAGCCGAGAGAACGGCTGAGGCAGATTTGTTATTCTTTTACAATGAATATGGCTTTTTCTTGTGTCCACCAACTCATTTCGTATTCGATCTCTATTTTTTCAGCATTAACGGGAACTTCATACCAAACATATCCTTCTTTTTTTCTGCCGGGAGACAGAGAGTCTTCGGGCAGAGCTTTTTCGTCAAAATAATGAGATTCGGCAGCAGAGTTATCTGCATAGCAGCTGAAATCAAACGATCCTGTAAATAAGTCGGAATCCCCCGTGTTTTCAATGATGAAGTATGCACAAATCAGCTTGTGCCCTTCTTTGGGCTGCATAAACTCATTGTCCGTTGTATAGTCATCCGCACTTTTGAAGGTGATAGTTGCTTTTCCCGTGTCAATAATGTCGCCAACATGAAAAATATTGTTCGGAGTTTTCTCCGCTGTTTCAGATTCGAGGGATTCGGTTGAGTTGTTTTCGGAAGAAACCTGCGATGCTTCGTTCGCTTCTGCTTGTGATACTACTGTGGGAGTACCGGTGCTGTTTTTATTCCCGGAACTACCTGCGGCGATGGAAATGATAACTATGGCAATAACGACTCCGGCTATTATCCCCCCTGCTTTACTTTTGCTTGGCGCGCCGCATTGGGGACACGCCTTTGCGGATTTGTCCATCTGGGCACCGCATTTTTTGCATATTTTAATTCTCTGCATAAAATCACCTCATAAGTCTTATTGAAATGGTTATAATAATGATCTCGATAATCTAAAATGATTATCTTTGATATAATTATAACCTAAATAGATTAAAATGTCAACACTAATAAGTCATTTGTGATACTTTTTTAAAAAAAGGAGTTAGTTATGGCGTTATACAGAAGAATCAGAGAATTGCGTGAGGATTATGATAAAAAGCAGTCAGAAATTGCCGATTATCTTCAAACAACAGCGCAATACTACGGAAAATATGAGAGTGGGGAACGCGAGATCCCTTTCTCACGGGCTATTATGTTGGCTGATTATTATGATGTCAGCTTAGATTATCTGGCGAACCGTACTAATGACAGTTCAAATGTTCATTATGGTTTTACGGATGACGAGTGTAAGGTTGCATCGCTTTACAGAATTCTTTCCGAGCGCAACAAGGGTAAGGTAGAGCTGTTTATTGAGCAGCTTCTTCGGCATCAATCAAAGAATAATAAATAAAACAAAAGAAAGCAGAGCATTATTTGAAAATGTTTTGCTTTCTTTGCTTTTTGATTTATAGATTTTTTCATGATTCTCCTTTTATAGAAAACAGTCGATCTTTCCGTTCTAAATTCCGCACTCATGCGTCATCTCCTTTGTTGCACCTATTTCCCGGGGCTGATAAATGGTGATATATTCATAACTACAAAACGCCGAAGCACACATGATTTGCTCCTTCTCGGAGTAATGCATACTTCGGCGTTTTTTATTCAAGTGTTTCGTTTATGGAGTCCATTTCGGATTGTTATTACAATTCTTGTGATAACGATTAAATGCTTTTTAGGACAACATACTTTGATCGTCACTTTGTGCAGAATGTTTTTCGGCGGAACATTCTTTTTTCCATACCCATAATACAAAGATCGCTGTTGCTGCCGAGAACACTCCTATTGCTGCTTCTAGTGCTGCGGTGTTAAACTTATATCCCGACATAACTGCCACAGCTGCGTCAGCAGTAAAATGAATCGCGAGGGCAATGAAGAATAAGTGAAGCTTTCCTCTCTTTTTTACGGCGAACCATACAAGTACCGATAAAGAGATCTGGAGTACAGCCCCAAATATCCGCTCGACTCCCGAAAATAAAAAGTAATATGACGGTAATGTTATCAACTGCTGAACGATATTACTGAATTGTGCTGCTGCATCTCCGCTGAGCTTATCGGTAATTGTCGATATAGAGCCGCTGTTTAACATTTCGGAATATATAATATTATTGATCGCCCCTATACCTGCAATTGCAGCCGCCTCCAATCCTCCGTGACCTGCGCCGTACATTAATGCATTTGCATTGTTGTTAAGCCTTTTCCGCAGTACGGTCTTAAATGCGATCAGTCTTCCTGTTTCTTCGAACAGTGCCGCAGCAGCGCCTCCGTATAGTGCATACAGCCAAACATTTGACATGATTTTTTGTCCGATCGGACTTTTCAGCACAGCTTGGTGCAGACAGCTTTCGAGCACCAGCGCAAACACCAGCAAAACGGCACAGCCAACAAAGAATGGCAATATATCTGCGCGTTTTTTTCGACGAAAATATATAAATAATATGATAGGGATCGCAAATGCTGTAATACCCGATACAGCCATGCATAATATAGATGCAGACGATACTTCTTGTGACATATCCGGGTCTCCTTATTCGAAAGAATCGATATCGAAATCCGGCGGGGCATCGATATCCTTGCCGACGTACCCGCCGTTTTTTCTCCGCTGCTTGACGCATTCTGTCAATAAATATTCGATCTGACCGTTGACCGAGCGAAAATCATCTTCTGCCCATGCTGCGATCTCATTGTACAGCTTTTCCGAGAGCCGCAGCGGGATCTGCTTTTTCGCCGCCATATCAATACAGACTTCCCGAATTTACAACAGGCTGAGCATCGTGATTTCCGCACAGCACAACAAGTAAATTCGATACCATTGCAGCCTTGCGTTCATCGTCAAGATCAACTACGTGCTTTCGGTTAAGCTCCTCAAGCGCCATTTCGACCATTCCAACCGCACCGTCAACGATCAGCTTGCGTGCGTCTACTACTGCGCTTGCCTGCTGGCGCTGAAGCATTGAGGCTGCGATCTCGGGTGCATATGCCAAATACGTGATCCTTGCTTCGATGATCTCGATGCCGGCGTTCTCGACCTTGGTCTGTATTTCGTCACGAATTCTCTTTGCAACAATATCGCTCGAACCTCTAAGGCTGCCCTCATCTGCAATTCCGTCACCCGTAGTGTCCACGTTCTGCGCAACGTCATACGGATAGAGTCTGACAATATTTCTCAGCGCAGTGTCGCACTGGAGAGAGAGGTACTCTTTGTAATTGTCAACATCAAAAACAGCCTTTGCCGTGTCAACTACACGCCAGATAACGGCAATGCCGATATGAACAGGATTTCCAAGGCAGTCGTTGATCTTCTGAATATTATTGTTAAGAGTCATGATTTTTAGAGAGATATGCTTATCGGCAGATGAGGAGTTGACTGAAACCGTGGAGTTTTCTGCGCTGACAGATATTGAAGGCACTGACGAGCCGCCCACGTCGCTGCTCTGGCGAAGCTTTGTTGCAGCTGCCGGATTCACTGCCGTGCAGAAAGGGTTTACCCAGTAGAATCCGTCGCCCTTGATAGTGCCTACATACTTTCCAAAAAGTGTGAGCACCAAAGCCTCCTGCGGTTTTAGTACCTTGAGCCCAAGCAGCAGTATCCATGCAAGTGAGATCCATGCAGCCCCGCAGCCAAATGCGATATCTCCTGCAAGCAAATCTCTGCCGTCGCCCCAGATCATAAGCAGGATCGCTGCGATGTAGGAGAGAATGACAAAGATCAGAACAGCCATACCGTTCTTTTTTTCAGTAAGGATTTTTTCTTTCATAATAAGTTCCTCCGTGTTATTAAGTGGTGAGTTTTCAAAATCACATCTATGTGATATTAAAATAATATCATATAGATTTCTCATTTTCAAGTGGTGCAGCGGAAATTTTTTCAAATTGTATGAATAGACAAAAATTTTTATAAAAATCGGTAATATTGACTAATGACAGTTAGAATAAGTTCGGCACATTGGTGACGGCTGACTTGCGCTCGCCGACACCTCGTGCCTGTTTTTTTGTTAACGCCGGTTACGATCTGTTGTTTTGCCTGCTATTATTTCTCTCTTCATTAATTATTGTTTGTCTTTAGCTGCTTTGTGGGGCGTCGGTCGGTACTGTTGCCTGCGGCAACGTCTGCCACCGGCAGACCGCACCCCACACCCTTGGCAGCTTTTTTGAAATAAAGCTGCGCGAAAAAATTTTTATTACTTAAACTTCCCACATTATCTTTCGTTCAAAAAATGACATTTTAAGGGAAATGACATTTGTTATGACGAAAAAATGACATTTTGAAATGCACAAAAACGGTTTGGTTAAGCCATTTTTCAGGCTTTTATGACAAAATGACAGTAAAAAACGCACTTCTTATATATTTTTTTATACTATTCTTTT
>CACZCM010000032.1:19231-21839 GCA_902779615.1 uncultured Ruminococcus sp.
CGGCTTGAATAAGCCATTTGTGGTTATGACATTTCTAAAATAAAAATGTCATATTGTCATAAAAAATGTCATTTTATCATTTTGCAGCTCGCTTGTGGGAAGTTTGAGTTAATTATATTTTTTACTCGTTCAAAAGCCCATGGTGTAAAAAGTCAAGTAAACCGTACCAAAATTCGCCACGAAGTGTACCGGGTGTTTTCGCCACAAACTGTACCACTCAGCCGAGTATTGATTTTCTGTGAGTCAGGCGGTAGGAATCGCCCGACATATTGATGATCTCGCAGTGATGAATGAGTCTGTCGAGAATGGCAGTGGTGATCGTTGCGTCGCCGAGAAAGTCCGCCCATTCGTCAAAGCCCTTGTTTGAAGTGATGATCATGGAGGTGTTTTCCGACATCGCCGAAACAAACCGGAAGAAGAGATTTGCCTCGTCCTTCGACAGCGGCATAAATCCGACCTCGTCGATCGTGACCAATGCAGCCTTGCGCATATATTTCAGCGTGCCTCTGCTTTTGCCCGATATCTCCTCCGTTTTCAGAAGGAGCATCAAGGCGTCCAATGTAGTGAAATACGCCGCATACCCGAGATTGAGCGCCTGCGATACCAACGTTGCGGCAAGATGCGTTTTTCCGATCCCGGGCGGTCCGAGAAAGCAGATGTTGTAAGCCTGCTCAAGCCAGGTCATATCCGACAATCGGAGCATTTGCTCCTTTGTCACACTCCTTTGAAAGCCAAAATCGAATCCTTCCAGCGTCTTTTCAAAAGGCAGATTCGCTCTCTTTCTGCGCAGCGAGTTCTGCTTTTCGACCCTCATTTGCAGCTGCTTTTCGAGATACAGTTCTATTGCTCGGCAGGGAGTAACATCGTTTTTGTCGCGGAATACCTCGTTGAGATCGAATTTCGCCAATCTCATTGAAGCGGCAAGCGAATCGATTCTTTCCGATGTAGTTGTCATCAGCGTTCACCTGCCTTTGCATAGATATCGAGCGAACGCTTGGCGACCTGCGTGTGATAGACGGGCTTGACAACGGGGATATTTTGCGGGATCTCAGCTTGTTCGGTCTTTTGTATCGGCGCTTTGCATTCGAGAAAATCCTTTATCAGGCTTGCACTGTAAAGCCGGTTTCTATCGCAAAAGCCGATGGCGTTCAGCACTTCTTCCACGCCGTAAAGATCGATCATTGTGAAGATGATCTTGAACTGATCACGGGCATACCGCTTCTTTTCCACATACAGCCTGTCGATGTACTCGTCTGCCCGATGTCCGAGCTTCTCCTTGAGCTTCTCCTTAAGACCGTTGACGGGGCTTTCAGTGTCGCGCTCGTGAGAACGATTCTTGATGAGAAGCCCCTTGCTCTCGGAGATCGTGTGCTCGCAGATCGGATCCGATGTCGTTGTATATATTTTCAGGATCGAACCCTCGATCTCAAGGCAAACCTCTTTTTGATGCGTATATGTCCCAATCGGAACGGAGTATCGATTGCCGTTGTACAGGACAGTGTTATCCTTTCTGACGGTACGCACCAATTTCGCTTTGCCTTGATCTTCAATGATCGGTATCGGAAGCAGATGCTCTCTTTCCTCCGCAAACACCTCTGCGGGGATCCGCCTTGTAGTGCCGTGGATCTTGGCATTGGCTGTCCTTTCAAGCCAGGCGACGGCAAGCGCGTTCAGCGTGCTGTCATCGTATGGATATATGCGATTCTCGACAAAGCCGTGCTTGACATATCTGACAACATTCTCGATCTTGCCTTTGGACTGAGGATCGGCGCCGCGGCACATATATATCCTGAACCCGCACTCCTGACGGAATTTTTTAAACTCCGTTGTGTAGACGATATCGCCGTTGTTCTCCGAAATGCAGACGATACTGTCCTGGTCGAATACAAGCTCATGGGGCATTCCACCGATGTATTTGAAGCATTCCCGCAATGCCGTTATCAGATCGACCGTGCAGAACGGTCTGCTTTGAAACCACACGAATTTGTAGCGTGAATGGCTGAGCACGAATGCGGCGAACCGCACCTTGATCCTGCCGCCCTCCGCACGAGGCATATACATCTCGCCGAAATCGACCTGCATCTGCTGCCCCGGAGGAAGCTCCTCTACGGCTGTAAATTCGCGAGGGTGAATTACACGGGGAAGGTCATATTCGGCTCTCAGGCGGTTTACATAGCGGCTTACGGTGCGCTCCTTGAAGTTGCCGGTGTAATTCTCCTTGAGCCAGTCGCAGATCTGAGCCGAGGAGATGCATGGATTTGCCCTTATCCAGTTCAGTATTACAGTCTTGAATTCCTCAAGTACGGACAGCTTTCGTATCTTCGCAGCCTCCGCCTCGTAATCCTCGATGCTCATGTCCCAATATCGCCGCACCGTATCGCGGTGAATACCGAGCGCCTCTGCCGCGCCGCGCTGACTGTATTTCAGCGCCTTTAGCTGTTGTATTTTTGTGTACATATCTATCCCTTTCACTTTCAGCACCACCTGTGTTTTACTGTTTCCAGTATATCACAGTGGTACGTTTTGTGGCGAGAGATGGTACATTTATTGGCGAGAATCGGTACGGTTTTGCTGGCGAGGATTGGTATGGTTTATTATACTGCTTACA
>CACZCM010000033.1 GCA_902779615.1 uncultured Ruminococcus sp.
CCGTGATAAGCCGCCGTGACAATTGGCTTAACACAGGCTTCTAAAGCAAAAAAGTACGCAAACAAACGCAAATCGACCTATTATTAGAAAGGAATGATCTTAATGAAAAAGACGAAGTTTTTAACAAGACTCGGCGCTGTAGTATTCGCACTCGCAATACTCTTCGCTATGAGCGTGCCGGCGTGGGCGGATGACATTTCTACCGGTGTGAAAAATGACACTTACACCGGGACCCAGGCAGATGGATTTGGTGTTACTGATAACAATAAGCTTCCTATCACAAAGGGTATAGTAATTTTTAATCCCGATAACGCGACTGTAAGAGAACCTGATATTACTTTCACTTATGCAGCTACTCCTGTAGATGCAGCATCATCAAGTGGTGAACGCCTAAGCTACACAGTAACAGACGGTTCTACTCCTCCTAAAACTGTTACAGTATATAATGGTGTTACAAATAGTATCTCTAATGCTACAGTTACGTTTGCTCAAGCATATACCCACGCGGCTGCTCCAACAGGTACGGAAGTTGAGCATACGGGAAACCTTGAAGTTGACACAACAAGATTTAATCATGCTGGTGTTTATCGTTATGTAATTACAGAGACGAGCAATCCTGGTGACATTACTGAAAAGGGTCTTGAAGCTCACGAGAGTTCTTATAGTAATCTCCGTTACCTTGATCTTTATATAGGAAATGGTACTGAACCAAATACCTACGTTGTAAACGGCGCTATTATTTTTAAGACTAACAGTAATATTGATACAACTACTGAGAAGACTACAGGTTTTGAGCCTTCTATAGATACTTCTGTTACATCACCGGATTACAAAAATGATAAGACTGTAGACCGTTATTTTACCTATAATTTAGAAGTAAGCAAAACTATCACAGGAGGACTTGCTGATAAGACCCATGAGTTCCCGTTTGAAGTTGCTATGTCCAATGCTGCTGCAAACGTAACTGTTGATGTCACTTCTACAGGTACTTATACGGGCAGTGATACTCCTACTTTTGCAAGCGGTGTACTTACATTAAATGCCAGTCTTGCTAACGGTAATACACTCACAGTTACAGGTATTCCCAAGAACACGACAGTTACTGTTAAGGAAACAAATGACACAACAGACGAGTATACATTAACAGGTTCAAAGGCAGAAGGTCTTGTTGCTGCTGACGCTGGACTTATTACAGGCATTAACCAAAAACTTGCTGAAAACGGCGAATTTACTTCCCAATCTGTTGTTATCAATGGCGGTCAGACAATATCGAGTGGTACAATTGGCGGAACTTATGTGAAAACTGAGATCGGTTATACTAACACTCTCTCCGAAATCTCCCCCACAGGTCTCGCGTTCCGCGTTGCTCCGTATGTTCTCATGCTCGCAGCAGGCGTTTCGCTGATCATTCTCTTCATCAAGAGAAAGGAAACAGAAGCAACCGATATGATCTAAGTCACGGCAGATCTAACGGTTTATCAATACAGCTTGGATCGTATCACGCTTAAACCGAAAACACCGAAATAGCAGAAGGGGATAAGCGCAAAACGAAAGCTTAAGCATAGCAAAGGCGCAGGGTCGTTTGATCCTGCGCCGATGTTTAAACTCTGTGTTTAGATGACAATAGTCCATAGGAACATCATTAAGGAGTATATCGGATAAGGTTTCAATTTCCATAAGCCGTTTCACACTTGCTGTAATAGCATAAAAACGTGGTAAATATCCGGTGATGTTCGCAAACGGAGATTGTATCTGCAAAATAAGCTGTATGATTACTGTCAGCGTACCTTATGATTCACATAGATCATATCCAAGGCAGCTTTTGAATATAAGCGTCCTGCTGAATTACAATATGTTTCAAAAAGCCCCGACAACTGCTGTTCCGGTTGGAACGACGTTATCGGGACTTTTTCTTTTTGTGTGGAACAATGATTGCTATATATAATCTAAAGGATTATATTGCAATTGAAAGTTAGAAACCTCAGCCACACGTATCATCGTGTTTTTCTATGAGCACCTGTTGAGTTATTCGGTAACTTCAACGGTAAATATTTTCGCTGATTTTATTCCTTCTGCGTCTGTTACGACTACCTTTACATCGTATGGAACAGCCGAACCGGGTCTAACCGTTGTCGCTGCTGCTGTGTCTGCAACGCTCTTCTTTGTCCAGCCCGACGCATCTGCCTTTTTGAAGAAGTACTCGTATGTGTACGGTGCTGTGCCGCCCGTTGCGGAAGCTGTAATGTCGATCGTGTTTCCGAGTGAGATCGAGCTTGAAACTGTCGATGTGTTCGTAATTATCGAAGATTCAACATTAACTGTTACATTGAAAATTTTCTCCGACTGTGCTCCTTCCGCGTCGGTTACAACTACCTTTACATCGTATGGAACAGCCGAACCGGGTCTAACCGTTGTAGATGATGCTGTGTTTGCAACGCTCTTCTTTGTCCAGCCCGATGCGTCTGACTTCTTGAAGAAGTACTCGTATGTGTACGGTGCCGTGCCGCCCGTTGCGGAGCCTGTGATGTCGATCGTGTTTCCGAGTGAGATCGAGCTTGAAGCTGTCGATGTATTTGTAAGTGCCGAAGATACAGCGTTAACTGTAACGTTGAATATTTTCGCTGCCTTTATTCCTGCTTCGTCTGTTACAACCACTTTTATCTCGTACGGAACAGCCGAACCCGGTTTGACCGTTGTCGATGCTGCTGTGTTTGCAACGTTCTTCTTTGTCCAGCCTGATGCGTCTGCCTTCTTGAAGAAGTACTCGTATGTATAGGATCCTGTGCCGCCTGTTGCGGAACCGGTGATGTCGATCGTGTTTCCGAGTGTGATCGAGCTTGAAGCTGTCGATGTGTTCGTAATTTCCGAAGATTCCATGTTAACGGTAACGTTGAATACTTTCTCTGCAGTTGCTCCTTCTGCGTCTGTTACAACTACCTTTATATTGTACTCAGTTGCCCAACAGGGTTTAACCGTTGTCGATGTTGTTGTGTTCGGTACGTTCTTCTGAACGTATTCTTTTGCGTTTGCTTTCTTATAGAAGTACTCGTATGTGTATGACGCTGTACCGCCTGTTGCGGAACCTGTGATGTTGATCTTGCTTTCAAGTGTGATCGTGTCGGAAGCGATTTGTGAAAGGTTCTCTAACGGAACGTATGCGACCGTTTCGGTCTTAGTGTCGGTGTACTCCGTTTCATTAAATACCACCGTTGCTGTGTAAACGATTCTTCCGTCCGCTGAGTGTGTAGCCTCAGTTGTTTCGGAAGTGATAACAGCGTTTACTGTCTGCTCATCATCGCCATTGACGCAGGTAAACTTAGCAGTTGCTTCGGTGTTATCTTCGGACCATGTCCATTCGGGTTCGCCATAGGTGTGACCTGTTGAAGGGATTACCCATGAATCTTCCTCGATCTCAACATACTCATCATTTTCGAGTTTATAATACTTTCCGTCAGAGCCAACATAGTATTCATAATTACCGGAAGAAGTATGGGTAGGCTCTTTCGCGTCTCTTTTGCTGCAAGCTGCAGCATTTATTGTAAACTCATCAGCATTTGAAGCGACTTTTTTATAGAAAGTAAACTCTGAAAAACTGCTGTCGCTTGTTGAAAGCTTTCCGTTTTCAATGCAGAAATTCTTATTAAGGTACCTATTCCATAAAGAACCGTCATCATCTGCAAACAGAGTATAGTATGTCGTGCTATCCTTTGTATAAAGACACGGAATAACATCAAGACCGTTCTGCTTCATTGAAAGATAGGTGTTCTTATCGCCGTCCTGATTCATCAGATACCACTGACCGTAAATGGTGCTGCTCGTTTTTATAGGAACCCACTTGTAACCATCGGGCAAAACATCGGGTGTCTGACCTGCCCATTCGGCACTGCCGATAACGCCGTCCTGTACACCGAGAATGTAGGTCTTTCCGGTGTCCTCGTAGGTGATAAGATACGTTTCATTTTCCTCAATATCGCCGTATCCTACAGCTTCCCATGCATCGCCTGTCACGTTCTCGGCTTTTTCAGTATTAATTGTATAGTTGTCGGTGAAGCCGTCAACTGCTATTGTATATGACGCTGTGCCGTCCAGACCGCCGATCGTTACACTCCAGTTGTCCTCAGCAGAGATCGAAGCAGTTTTTACGGCATTGCCGCTGCTGTCCTTAACATAAGCTGTAAGCGTATCATTGGCATGCTTATCCGCACCGTCTGTCCAGTTGATCGTTACCTTAACAGAAGTTTTTCCGAGCGATACCCCGGCAGGAGCATTCTGCGGAATCTGTGCAAGTGTCTTTTCGATTTGAGGAACAATGCCGTTAGCATCACCCGTGCCGGACCAGTAGAACTCACTTTTATCGGTGGTTTCTCCCTTTCCCGTTACGAGCTTACGGTTTGTTGTATCAGCGATCTTTACTGCACCGTTAATAGGAGCAGTTGCGTCATGATAACTTGCGCCTCCCTCAAGATAAGCATTTGCCACAGCGATCTTACCGCTGCCGCTGACAGCCGCACCGCCGCTGCCCTTGCTTGTATCTCCCGAAATGCTCATACCATAGCCGCCGATCGCAATAATGCTTCCTGCGCCCTTGATGGTTCCATTGTCAAGCACGATCGCATCGCCGCCGTCAGCAGTAAGGAATGATGTACCGCCGCCGTAGCATGCGAGCACAGAGCCTTCGGGTACTGTGAGAGTACCGCTTACATTCAAAGCTGCCTGAGCTGTTTCGCCCGTAGGAGCTTCTTCGCCGAGAATATACACGTCACCTTTGATGGTTACATTGCCTTCGGTCGTTACAAGCGGGGCAAAGTTACGTCTGTTCTCGTCATCTCGTGCGGAATAATTTGCATGACAGGTTATACGGGCATTTTCAAGGATAGAACCGTCCTTCATTTGCAGCTGACCGTTGATCGAAGAACCATGCAGCCATTCGCCGCTGCCGTAATCATTGTAATCCATTGAGAACGTACCGCCGTTGTTTACCTCAATGATACCCTCAACGGTAGTTTGACGAAGCGTCAGCTTTGCGCCGTTTTCAACAACGATCTTTACACCGCTGTGAACTCTCATATTTACCATGGTGAGATTACAGCCTGTAGGAATGATAAGTGTCTGAGAAGGCTCTTCACCGTTTGTCAGCGATATCGTTCTTCCGATCTCGCTGTAGTTTACTTCGGGAAGTGCAGCGTGAGAACCATACCAAGCCTTAATATCCTTCGGTATGGTAACAGTTTCATTCTCGCCGCCAAATTCCGTCATATACCACGGCTTGTTATCGTACATATACTTGCCGTCGGCAGTTTGAGTGCAATTCTCATAAGTAAGCTGATCGATCAATTTTTCATTTCCGGTGTACACCTCGAAATCGAGAGCATTACTCGTTGCACTTCCCTTATCTGTATCAAGATAAACATATACTTTATACTTGCCGGCCTGCTTCGGAACGCCCCTCAGGAACAGATCGCCGCTGAACTGATTGATCTCGCCGTGAATGCCTTCGCATTCGGGATCAATGATGATCTTAGATGATGCACCGTTCACCTGAAGCAGATCACCATTCTTGAAATAATCAGGCTTGTTCCATGCTTCCTCCGGTACGTCCTCCTGTGCTGTTCCCTTGTCAGCAAGTGCATATTCAACATGAGCGGAGCTGCTTGAGCTAATATAAGAGGCGCCGCCTGTAGTTGCCGAGCTTACAGCATCTACATCGTCCTCCTGATCGATGATCTTATGCTCAAAGCTGCCTGCCAGACGAACAAAAAGCTGCTGCTCGGTCTGTGCCTTTTCAGACTTTGTGAATATGGCATGATAGGTCACATCTGCGGTAACAGCAGGAAGTTCGGTGAGTGCTTCTCCATCCTCCGTTGTTGACCAGCCTGCAAATGTGTAGGTGTAATCATCATCATCTGCTTTGGCAGGAGTTGAGCCGTCAAAAGACGGTGCGGATCCCTTTTCAACACTGTCGTCTATCTCAAGGACTGTACCGCCGTTTTTCCATGTAACGGTAAAGGTTTCTGCCTGCTGTTCGTCCTCTATCACCTCAACAGAATATTCATACGAAGTGCTTTCGTACCAATATTTAGGCTCGACTTCCATTTTTGTCATTTTCAGACGAACGACTTTATCCTCACCGCCGTCGGGATTAACAAACGTTACTGTGTTCTCGCCCTCGTTGAGCAGATTAGTATGAAACTGTATGGTATTGCCTGTCACAATGCAGTCACCGGAGTTTACATAATACAACGAACTGTAAGAACTGTTATAGGTCAACTGCGTATCGTTCACCCTTACGCCTGCACCGGCAATTCGTGTAAGTTCGGAGTAATCATTGCCAAAAGTTGCAACAGTGTATGAAGATGTGTTTGCATCGACAGCAACCGTTTTTAAATCAGCAACAAATCCGGCAGCAGGCTCTTCCTCGGGTTCCTGCTCCTCATCGCTCAGAACTTCAACAGTATAGTTGTATCCGCTCCAATAATCTCCCGATTTCGACATACTCAGGTGAACAGATACATCTTCACCATCGGGATTCGTAAATGTTACGGTGTTCTCGCCTTCGCTGAGCGAAGAAGTGTAGAACTGTATCGTACTGCCGCTGACAATGCAGTCACCCGGATTAGCATAGCTAATGTAGCTGTAAGAGCTGTTGTAATTCAGACTGTTGCCATTAACCTTAACTCCTGCATTTGCAACACGTGTCAGGTCTGAGTACTCATTGCCAAATTCGGCCGTAACATAGGCATTTGTGCTGCCGCTTGTAGTGACACTTTTTAAGTCGATAACCAAGCCCGACTGTTCACCGGAAGCGACTACAGCTGTACTTTCGGCGTATGCAGGAATCATGATGGCGGACTGCGCTGAGCCATACATAATTAGCAGACTAAGCATGCAGCTCAAAAACTTCAGACTTCCTTTTCTTGCGTTATTCATTTTTGAATGAATTCCTCCTTTTACATTTTTGATTTTATAAAACCCGTCATAATAAATACACAAATCGCTTTATATGTCGGAGCTTTATCTAATAAATAATAGAACACTAACTTTATCTTATGTACAACTAACTAAAGTTCACAACAATTTCAAAGATTTGCTGAAATTTACAAGTATTAGCGCCAAGTTCTCTAAATGATTATAGACCAAATTTTGTGAAGTGTCAAGCGTTATTATTAGGATAAACAAACTTGACGTTTATCTTATTGAATTTAAATCGGTGTTAGATGCACTCGATCGTATAATCTCATGAATTAAACAAGATGTACAAATCTGTAATTGTGAGACGTTATGTTGCGCATATCGGCGATGCCTATTGTGTATATGTTACACGAAACGGACAGCGATCTCATTAAGGTAGTCGAAAAGCCTGATGATTAAGAACGATTTCATTAAAGATATACAGAGATGCTTTATTTGGAGGGTGAACGGCAAGGCGTTTTTTACTGCGCTGTGCGAAAGATTGGATAAAATTGTATTTCTTCATGCAGTAGAATGCACATTCATAGCTGATGTCAAATGTATTGGCAAGTTCTACTTGATCCTCGATCCTGCTGCCAGCACGATCGAGGCGCCGCAAATCGACGCTGCAACTATTTTCTTATTCATTTTACCGACCTTGATCGTTAGAATATAGCTCTTTACCGATATTGTCAAAGATATCAACTAAAGTCAAAGCTTGTTCCTACTGTGGATATAATCTGACTCCCTTGAAACGATTTCAGAAAAAAGTGACACCTTACTTGTACAGTGAATTATGACTGAGATTTAGCTTATAAACATTGTTAATGCAAATTATCTGATAGTGTGCTTTTACTCGCAAACCAATTACGAATTCGACAGCATTAAAATTCGACAAAGTATTGATATTTATATGTCTGATATGATAAAATAGGAACAAATAAGGAGGTACAAAAATGGATAATTCAGCTTTACGATGGAAAATAATTTCGGCTTTTTTAGCTGCTGCGCTTGTCGGCGTATCCTGCACATGGGCATTCACGTCGAACGGAAAGCAGGAGACGACAAGTAATTCTTCTCTTACAGCTTCCTCCGAGATTTCCGGGCAGGCCGAGACGGAAACCGTGCTCCCGATGTCACGCGAAAAGCGCAAGATCATAATTGACACCGATACAGCGGGCGACGATGCGGTAGCGCTTATTATCGCCGCAAAAACTCAGAATGTCGAAATCCTCGGTGTAACTGTCTCCGCCGGAAATGTCAAACTGGAGCAGGCTGTCAAGAACGCCTTGATGACGCTCGAGATGGCAGGCTGCGACGCACCGGTATTTGCCGGAGCTTCCGCTGCATACACCGGAAAAGAGCGTGAGACATTCAGCGTTTACGGTAATGACGGCATGGGCGACAAAGATCTGATTCACCCGACGCGCACTGCAGAGGAAAAAAGCGCGGTCGATTTTATTCTGGAAACGGTGAAGGCAAATCCCGATGAAGTAGAGATCATCGCTCTCGGTCCTGTTACAAACCTTGCGCTTGCATTTGATAAAGATCCCGAGACCATGAAGCAGGTGAAGAAATACTGGTCCATGGGTACAAGCGGCTTTGGGCTCGGAAACGCAACGCCCGTCGCGGAATTCAATGTGTATCATGATGCCGAGGCGTACAAGGTCCTTACCGAGTCCGGCGTCCCTGTAACGGCGATAGGATTCGATATGCTTCCCGAGGAAACGTCGTTTACGAAAGAAGAGCTTGACGAATTGGAAGTAAAGGGTGGTTTGTCGGAATTTGTTGCCAAAGCTTTCAGCGGCTTGATCGAGTTCAATACCGAAGCCATAGGATTGCCTATCGCAGCCGATGCCGACGGAGTTGCTATGGCGTGTGCGCTTTGGGACGGATATCTGCTTGAAACGCAGCCCTGTCACGCCGCTGTGATGACCGATGATAATGAATGCTACGGGCAGGTCGTACTATTTCAAGAGGGTCATGGCTATGATTCGGGAGTGACATTCGACAGCTATAACTTTGATGTGGCGACTAAAACTGCAAGCAAAACATTCAAAGAAAATTTGATCAGTATTTTGGAATCATAGGCTGTAAATGCAGTTTTCGGCCATGCAGGATAAATATAACGATCATCTGCGTTTTATATAGACTATTTCAATAACATGATTTACATAATAATATACGGAGGTCTTTGATATGAAAAAGAGGATATCGATACTTCTATCGGTTATACTGACAGTGACGATGCTGTCAATGTCGCTTGCGATACCCGTTAAAGCAGAAAAAACTGACTATACGGAAAACGGTGTCAGGTACAGACTGCTTAACGACAACACAGCAATTATTGTCGGCTGTGGTGAGAATATCTCGGAGATCACGATTTCCGATACGCTAAAAAACGGTTACAACGTCGATGGAATAGACAGTGAAGCATTTCAAGGCAGCCTGGACTTGGAGTCATTTGTGTGCAATGCCGATCTTAAGAGCGTCGGTGATTACGCGTTTGAGAGCTGTGCGCATTTGAAAACGGCTTCGTTCAAGGGTAATATTGAAAAAATCGGCAGCGGTGCATTTTCTGTTTGCTCGTCTCTTTCACAGGTGGAATTTCCCGATTCCGTTAAAGAGATAGGCGACGGTGCATTTCTGATGGACAGAGAGCTGACTGCGTTTAAGTTTCCGTCAAGCCTAGAAACGCTCGGAGAATACACCTTTGCGTTGAGCGGAATTCGGAAAGCGGATATGAAATGTAATTTAAGACAGATACCCGACAGAGCGTTCTTGAAGTGTGAAAGCCTGTCCGAGGTGAATTTGCCTGCGGCAGTGGAAAAAATTGGAGGTCACGCGTTTTATCATTGCGAAAGCCTTACGACGATCTCTTTCCCCGAGAGCGTTGACGTGATCGGAAGATCGGCGCTTGAGGGCTGCCCGATCTCAAATATTTCACTTAACTGCTCGCAGATCGGGGAGAGGGCTTTCTCCGGCTGTTATGATCTGCAAAATATCACGTTTTCCGATGATCTCAAAAGTATCTCCTCTCAGGCGTTTGCGAATGCATCTGTTCAAAAGTTCGTACTCCCCGACGGCGCGGAGCTTCAGGACGGTGCGCTTTCAGTCGTGAACACAAATGGGTTTGAGGTACATGATACGAATGAAAAATACGCCGTTAAAGACGGTGTGCTTTTCTCAAAGGATATGAAAACATTGATAGCATACCCTTGCAGAGATGATTCCGAAAGCAGCGTTTATACCGTACCCGACGGGGTTGAGGTAATTGCTCCTCACGCTTTTGATACTGCGTGGTCGCTCACGGAAATTATACTCCCGGATACCGTCAAGGAGATCGGCGATTACGCGTTTTATCAGAGCGGGCTGAAAAAGATAAAGCTTCCCGATTCTGTGAAAACAATCAAAGAGGGCGCTTTTACATACTGTCAGTCTCTCGAAAGCGTTGATCTCGGTAAAGTGGAGAAGATCGAAGCCCACGCTTTTCAGAACTGCGGCGAGTTTAATTTAACACTGCCCGATACGGTCACAAATATAGAACCGCTCGCGTTTGCGAATTCCGATATAAAATTGGAGGCGGACGGAAAATATAAGACTGTTAACGGCGTTCTTTTCACCGATGACGGTAAAACGCTTGTGTACTATCCGAAATATCTGCAGGATGAGGTCTATACTATACCCGAGGGAGTTGAAAGTATCTCGGATATGGCATTCGCTTCAAACGGTTCCGTCAAGTGCGTCAATATCCCCGCAAGTCTTGCAGATATCGGCGAAAAGGGTATCGGCTATACTGTGAATACCGAAGGCGAATTTGAGCAGGTCTCGCTTACTGAGGGCTTCGTGCTGATAGGTAACGCAAGCGAGGGCGTCAAGAGCTACTCAAGGGATAACAACATAGGCATGTTTACGAGCAATAATTATTCTCAAAGCATTGCGGAAGCCACTCTTGCAGGTAATGAGACAGTGCAGTTTTCGATAAGCAATACAGACCCGTCAGATATAATCTATACATCAAACGATAACAGGATCGCTTCTGTGTCACAAAACGGCACGATAACGGGCATAAGTAAAGGCACTACTTATATAACTGCCGCAGTCGGTATGACATATTTCAAGTGCAGGGTTACAGTTACCTCCGACAGCGGTATCGCATACAGCGGATTTGACGAAAGCAAGTACGTTAAGGTAAATCAGGATACATATAAAGACTGGGAAAGCGAGTACCGCGCGAATAATCCGTATCTTACGGAGAAATTCAGAAATAGCAACAGCTCGTTAGCAGTCAGCGCCTATCAGTCACAGTTTTACTTTGAGGCAATGTTCGGCGCGGACGCCCCCGACAGCCATTATCATGATACGGGTATCGCTATGTTCGGAGCGGGCTTTGAGAAGATGATACAGGCTTTGAGTCATGCCTGCGACGCGGAGCTATCCCGCTATCACAATACGGACGATATGCTGCTTTTCAGCGGCGCCGATTACTACACGACAGGTCTTGTAACACAGGGGAAGCCTGCGACCGTTAGCAATATGAGATCGTCCGTCGGTACAACATTTACCTACCCGCTGTTCACAAGCACAACGCTCGACGAAACAGTATCGCACAATTTCTACGGCGGTCAGGACGGCGTGCTGATGATGATCTACGCCGATAAAGAAGCGCTCGATCAGCAGCATTCGGGCTATATCGGAACATATCACGGCGATATTGAGTATGAGCTGCTTATGTCGCATGGAGCAAGGTTTGAGGTTATAGACGCAGGCGTGCGTTATGTTTCGAAAGAGAGCTTCCGCGACGATAACGAAAAGCTCGACTCCTTTGAACGCTATGTTAAATTGAAGCTCCTGTATGATGAAGCAGAACCTGCGATGACAGACATAGATAGCTCGGATACCGATGATTCCTCAAAAGCTGTCGCTTCGGAAAACACAGACTCAAAGAAGTCGAACAGCTCTGTTCAGTCGGAAAACACAGACTCAAAGAAGTCGAACAGCTCTGTTCAGTCGGAAAACACGGACTCCAAGAGATCGAACAGCTCTGTTCGGTCGGAAAACACGGACTCCAAGAGATCGAACAGCTCCGTTCAGTCGAAGAATACGGGATCTAAAAAGTCGAATTCCTCTGTACAGTCTAAAACTACGAGTTCTCAAAAATCAAACAGCTCCGCACGGACGAACAATTCAAAAGCATCTTCCGAAAACAAGGATACGCGTAAAGTCTTAACGGGTGATGTTACATCGCAAATCGTGCTTGTTCTTGTGATCGTAATGGGAGCGGCTTTTGCGGTCGTTTTGTTCACCGGAAAAAAGGATAGCTAAATGGAAAAAGAATTTAAAAATGCAGCAAATGAACCGGCTTTGCACAAGAAAACTCCAGGGGTATGTATTATGAGAAAAAATGCGGTCGTTTTATTGACCTCCTTGTATATTGTTTCATTATTTACCGGCTGTGCCGATAATAACATGGAGAATACAGTGCTGAAAGCGCCCGAGGTCGTATCAAATGATGACCTTCCGGGCAATATAGAAACTACCTGGACCTGCGTGTATTTTGGCTCGTATCCTACCTGTGAGATATCGAGCGGCGAATTCTCGGCTGTGGACGACTATGCTGTCTCGGACGGAGATATCATTTACGATCCCGAGCTTTATTCTGAGCTTGAAGCTGCACAGTGGGAGGACGATGAAGCAGCGATCAAGGGCGAGAAGTACCGACGGATCAGATGCGAAAACGATCAGGAAAAGAATCGAGAGCAGCACTACAAGTGGAACGATGACGGTTACCATTATTTCCGGTATGAGCCGATCAAATGGCGTGTGATCGAGGTGGAGTCAGATGAAGCTGTGCTGATGGCGGATCGTCAGCTTGACTGCGCCGCTTATAATGAGACGGCAAAGGGCGTGTTCTGGGAGGACTGCACGCTTCGCAGTTTTTTGAACGGTTATGTTTGAACGGTTATGACGGAAGCTTCAATTCCGACGGTGTCAGCTTCGCCGAAAAACCTCAGGATAGCTTTTTCGGCACGGCTTTTTCGGAGGACGAAAAAAAGAGCATTGTCAAGAGTAAGGTCAATAATAAGGATAACTATTATTTCGGCACGCACTGCGGCGAGACGACCTACGATCATGTCTATATCTTTGACGAGTCGGAGGTGTTCGCTTCCGAAGCCGCCGAGCGTTACGGCTTTACAAACAGCGACGGATATGCCGACGCCGCACGCAGATTTAAACCGACCCTCTACGCAATGGCTAAGGGCGCATGGTACAGCCCCGTTGCGGGCAACGGTTTCTGGTTTCTCAGAACGAACGGGTATACTACAGCGAATGTAGATTGTATTTGCGATTTTGGCTCTGTTTATAATCGCGGTACATATGTAACGGTAAGCGATGCGGGAATCGTTCCCGTGATACGCATTAATACGGAAAGTGCCCGTCTAAAATCGGCAGGTACGGTTTGCTCAGCCGATATTTTCAAAGAAACCGAAAACGGAGAAGTCAACGCTGTTTCCACATACGATACGCCGCAAAGCATAGAATTAAACGGCGAGGTACTGTCAGAACCTGTCGTTGTAAAAGATGATTCTCTTTCAAGCGGTCAGAAAACGACCTGGAGCTGCGTGTCCTTCGGTTCGTATCCGTTCAGTGAGATCACAGACGGAAGCTTTGATGCCGTCGCAGATTATGCGGTCGATGAAGGAGACGTTATCACAGACCACGAACTTTATGAAAAGCTTGGCACTGCCGAGTGGTCTGACAATGAGACGGAAATAGGCGGGACAAAGTACCGCCGTGTTTGTGCAAAGGATTCTCTGAACCCGTCGTTTGAAAACGGGCAGTATTACAAGTGGAACAATGACACCGAGTATCGTTATTTCAGATACGACCCGATAAAATGGCGCGTAATTGAGATAAACGGCAATGAGGCTATGCTCCTTGCGAACCGTCAGCTTGACTGCGCGCCGTATAATACAGAATCTCGTGATGTCAAGTGGGAAAACAGTACACTGAGAAGCTTTCTCAACGGATACGGTGCTGATCGGAATTTATCCGGCGAGGGCTTTGACAGCAGCCCGCAGCTGAGCTTTTATGGTACAGCTTTTTCGGAGTCAGAGAAAGAGTGCATAATAAGCGCAGTGGTTGAAACCCCCGAAAACCCACGTTATCACACAGACTGCGGCGATACCGTGAATGATAAGGTGTTTATTCTGAGTATTGACGAAGTGTTCGGCTCATCGGCTGCGCGTCACGGCTTCTATCCCGGCGGCGGTGTGGACGACCCTGCTCGCCGATTCAGACCATCTATGTACGCAAAGGCAAGAGGTACATGGTACAGCCTCGTCGAGGAATATAAAGGCAACTCATTCTGGTATATGAGAACGAACGGCTATACGCTTTCAAATGCGGCTTACATTTGTGATTTCGGCTATATTTACAGCCGCGGCACTGATGTTTCCTGCAATGATTCGGGCGTTCTGCCCGCTATAAGAGTCGATCTTTCCAAGGCAGACCTCATTCCCGCGGGAACGGTAAGCAGCGGGAAATGATCCGGCAGTCAATACCAATATATTTTTAAGGATTTTATAGCGTGATCCGGGTTCGTTTTTCACTATAAACGATCTTGGATCACGCAGCAATATATTTCGGTCGGTTTGCTCTGATATTTCGGTTATTTTTGTTACCGGCGACGATCATTACGCTATTGAAGCGTTTGAGCAGCACGCCTGCGCCTATTTGTTAAATCGGATGATTAACTTTTTATTGGTATTGCCTAAAAAACAACGGGTTACGTAGGGAACTGAGTGGGTCAGACAATAGTTTTCCAAACATCAATGCTGAAACGCTTGCGAAACTTAACAAGCAGAGATGCGCAAATGGGCTTTATATTTGTATCCGGAAAGTCCTATGGAATATTGATAATACGGATTTTCTTTGATCTGCTCAACCCATTCACGATCGGAATATTTGCATTCTTTCTGAATCAATAATGAACCCAACGCCATTTGCAACGGCTTGGCCGGCATTCCTACCTCACTAGGGAACAATGACGCATAGCGGTTTTCTATCTCATTCTACAGTACCAAAGCAGCTTCCTTTACCCATCTGTTGTCGCTGTTCATTTCCATTCCCGGCGGCTGATTGAAGTCGCTGATACTATATTGATGATTCCTGTCAAATATATACATATCCGTCTTTCCTCCAAGTGCAAGCTTTTTGCTCTGTTTTGTTATTTTTCTTTGCACTTATTATACCATGTTTCCTTTTAATAAGGTTCTGTTTATCGGATGTCAGAGGTTTATCGAGGAGTTTGAAACATACACTATTTATGCAGTCTGACGGTCTTGTTTACAACGACAGCTAAATACATGATAATTGTTTTCGGAGCGCTGCTTGTTTCCCGCGGCTCTCTGACGATCGGCGGACTGACTGCTTTTTTGAAACTTCATGGCGTTGTTTTTAGCTCCCGCAAATCATATGGTGGAGTCGGGGCAAAAGCTATACGAGATGCGCAGTCAAATGGAACGCATAGATGACGTACTGGAATACTCCGATGACAAAACCTCGGGTGCGACAAACGCGGAAGACAGTGAAGCAGCGGAAAACGTTGAAAAGCTGCAATGCAATATAAAGGTGAGAGGGCTCACCTTCGGTTACTCAAGGCTTAAGTCTCCGATAGTCAGCGATATCGATTTTGAGGTGGGCTTAGGCAAAAGCATAGCGAAAGTCGGTGCTTCGGGCTGCGGAAAATCCTCGGTTGCCAAGCTGATCGCGGGCTTATACACGCCGTGGAGCAGCGAGATCATGATCGACGGCAAAACATTTCCGATATCCCTAAGAATAGTTTTACAAGCTCTGTTGCTATTGTCGATCGGGACATTTCGCTGTTTGAGGGCAGCGTAGCGGAGAATATCAAGATGTGGGATACATCGATCGAGGATTTTGAGATGATCCTTTCGGCAAAGAACGCGGGTATCCATGAACTGATCATGGACAGAAACGGGGGAGTGTAACAGCAAGCTCGAATATGCCATGGGTACCTACGGGATCATGAGTCGTTAGATAGTTTTGGAGGGGGATTGGCACAAGACGATTTTGGCATGATGATCGCTTTTATAGATCGCGGCGATATACCGGTAGCATTGGTGCCGAAAGGGCTCAGAGGTTACAAATATTATGGCAGCGTAAAAAAGAAATACATAACGATAACAAACAATAATTGTCATATCTTCAAAAAGAAGCCCGGCTTTTTACATTCATTTTTCCGAGAAAAGCGAATTTGCCGACAAAAAATCATTGTTAACCTATTGACAATCTTCGGAAAATCATGTATAATTCCCTATGAGTTAGTTACATATTACTCATAGAGCAAGCATAAGCAGTAACTCTTCAATTATTCATGTAGGAATCTGTCAGTCATGAATTAACAGATTCCTTTTTATAACCGAATGAGTTAGTTGTATATAACCGAATTGCCTGTGCTTGGTCAATAACCGAAAGGACGTGTTTACAGTATGAAAAAAATTAATAAGGCAGCTTCACTGGCTGCCGCTGCGGTGTTTGCGTTTGGTGCCCTTCCGTTGTCAGCTTCCGCAGTTCAGGACGAAACGGTTTACGTTACCATGAATATTCCGTATGCTGATTTCTACTCCTCGGAGGTAACGAATAATTCCACAGAGATAGATGCAGTTTCGTCTGCAACAGACGCTAAGTGGAAGAAGTTCGGAGTAACTTATTTTAAGGATAACTCCGATGGCGTTGGCGGTACTATATACGGAGTATCGTTCCCGGTAGCTGTAAGCTCTCGCGATCTCAGCGATCTCAAATCTGTAAGCGATGAAACGGCTGATTATTATTACACAGAGCTTTCCGAAACACCTGCTGTATACAAGGAGCTGACATTGGATTCCGATGGCAGCTACTCATTCTCATCAGCACGCGGCAATAAGGAAACCACTTCTGTTGACGGCTGCTCGCTTACGTCCGAAACTCCATGGGGCGATTATCTCTTTGAGTTTGAAGATCAGAATATTATTAACGGCGATGTTTACGGCATTGTTGTAACGACGAGCGATGGTTCCGAGTATGGCATGAGACACCTTGAGAATATCTGGCTTAAGAACTACGAGTTTTCGTGGAGTTCAGGCTTTAAAACGACTGAGCCTCACGGAAATACACTCAATCCTGAGCATTACAAGTCGATAATGGGTAAAACCATCACAAACGTTGAATACATCACAACTACCGGCATTTATGATTATACTGTTGAAAAATATGTGCCTGTGATCACGGGCAGCGACGTAACAGCGGCAGATGCGAGCGTCAATGCCGGACAAACCGCAGTCGAGATCGCACCGGCCCTTCCGGACGATTACAATGCGTCGTTTAGTGTAAAAGGTCTTGATGCAGAGTATGCAGACGGCAAGCTTTCATTCAGCAATGCACAGGCAGGTTCTTACACGCTTTCTGTAGAGGATAAAGGCAGCAAGTATGCTCCGATTTCTGCATCATTTGTTCTTTCGACCGACAAAGCTGCCGCAAAGTACGATGCAGCTTCAAAGAAGCTTGTGTCTTTGGGCGATGACGATACCTTTGCAGCATTCCTCAAAAACATCAGCACGGTATCCGTTGATGGTACTTCATATAGTGCTTCGGGAAAGAAAGGCACAAAGATCGTGAACACAGACGACGGCTCGATCGATCTTGCTGCTGAGTCAAGAAACGGAAAGGTTTTTGACACGGACAACAAAGATTCCTTTGAGATGACAGTTTCCGCAGCAGGATATCCCGATGTTGTATTCACATCCAGCACGAAGGAAGCACAAAAAGAAGATGCAAGCTCCGATGCGTCGATCGGCAATTCTTCCAAAACATCTTCGACAAATTCCGTAAATGCGTCTTCACAGATCTCCTCGAACAACGCTTCCAAGTCATCAAGTACAGCTTCAGTATCATCGCCTAAAACATCAGATCGGTCTAACTCATTTTTATCTGTTGCTATAGTGTTGTTCGCATTTGCATCAGTTGCTTTATTCATGAGAAAGACAATCAAGGAATAATAGATTTATAGTGAACGACATTTGAAATATCCTATTTACGGTAGTCTTGACCTAGGCAAAAAAGAAATAGGCAAATTACCGTTATGCAGATGATTCGTCTATTT
>CACZCM010000034.1 GCA_902779615.1 uncultured Ruminococcus sp.
AACGATGAGAAAAAGCCCTGAAACGCCGTGAGCATTCCGACAGTGAACTCGCCCTTGATAACAAGAAACGCTCCGATAATGATAATGAATGCGTTTGAAAGCTGAGAGATCAGCTTCGGCAGAGTGCCGCCGTAGATGTTCAGATTGTGAATGGATATCCGTCCGCCTGTCACATTCGCAAGCGTACCCGACCACTTCTCGAACCACGCTGTTTCTGCGCCGCATGATTTTATCGTGTTTATCATATCTATGCCGGACGCCGTCATGCTGAAAAGAGAGCCTTCGTCCTTCATCAGCACACGGGAATATGCAATTCGCCTGCGTGTAACGATCACGGAAACGAGTATATTCAGCGCGACCGAGATCATGCCTATCAATGCAAGCAGAGGACTGTATTTTATCATAACGGCGAGATAAAACACCATTGCCGCCGTGTTCATGAGTATCGGCGCGACCGTTTCGATAAGTATTCTCGACACCTCGCCGTTATCGCTCTGGCGCTGCTGGATATCGCCCGCAAGGCGCTGCGAGAAGAAGCCTATCGGCAAATGAAGCAGCTTCCACATGAAGCTCGTGCTTCCGAGTATCGCCATTTTGCCGTCTATTTTCAGCAGATACACAGCTTTTATCCACTCCGCCGCGATAGAGATAACTCCGACTGTGATAAAAACTGATATGAGTTTAAGAAAAAGCCCGGCATCAAAGGAGCGTGACAGCGAGTCGGTAAATTGCTCGGTTATCTCAGGGTTGATTATGCCCGTCAAAGTAGCTATTATCGAGAGCATTATCGCTGTCGCGAGAGCAGAGACTGTTCCTTTGAGACGCTTGAAGGCGAATTGCAGGACGCTGTTTTTATTTCCTGTCGGCGTAAAGTTTTCCGACGGCTCAAAGAGCATACACACGCCCGTGAACGACCTGTCGAACTCCTCCGCCGAAACGGAATATTCACCGAGAGCGGGATCGTTTAAGTAAGCCCTGCCGCCCTTGAAGCCTTTCAGCACAACGAAGTGGTTCAGATTCCAATGGATAATACAAGGAAATTCGCCTTCATCACGCAGCTCGTCAGGCTCGAATCTGAATGCGCTCGCACTCAGTCCGTAATTTCTCGCCGCTTTCAGGATATTCACGGCAGTTGAGCCGTCTCTTGAAATGTCGCAGTCCTCTCGTATTTTTTCGAGCGGAATCCACTTTCCGTAGTATGCAAGTATCATTCCGAGCGACGCTGCGCCGCACTCGACCATTTCCATCTGCATTATTACCGGAACTTTTGCAACGCCTTTGAGCAAGGGCTTTTTGGTCTTCTTTTTTCTCAAGCTATCACCTCTTGTTCGCGGAGTTCTTAATAAGTGCTTTGTATATTCCGTTCGGCAAGTCGGCTTTGAACTTCACCTCATAAACCCATTCACCGTAATAAACATCTCCAAGATGAGCGGCGTAACGGTTGTCGTCGTCCGTATATTCGATCGGTTCTTTCGAGATCGAAACGAAATCGCTGAATGTATCCTGTGCGTCGTAAACATAAAGGTTGACATCGTCTTTAAGATTATCGAAAGCCGCCTTATCTTCCTCTTTAAGCCAGCAGACGATCTCACCGTCTTTCGCAATACCCACGGTGGAGATCCGAATTACCTGATTTTGGAAAAATGTCCATGCAAGCATATTCAAAAGAACGATTATCATGGCGGCAAGCATTACCCAGATCTTTGGATTCATGATCTTTATGTATCTGTCAAACTGATCGGGAGATGTCAGCGTATCCATATACTTATCCCGAAAAACTTTTTTTGCCAAAATGATCCCTACCTTTTTCAATAAAAATAAAGAATACCGCTTTTTTGTATACACCGTTGTACTCGTTTTTTATCATTCGATCGTAAGTATTTCATTAAATCGTGTCAGGTTAAGTATTTCCGATACCATTTCTGAGGGATTTTTAACGATCATAGTTCCCTTGCCCCTTAGCTTCCTTTGCGCCGACAGTAGCACTCGCAAACCCATTGACGAAATATAGACAAGCGTTGAGAGATCAACAACAAGCTCCCGAACTCCGTCGAGCGACGCTTCAAGCTCTTTGGAAAGCAGAGGAGCTGTGTTGGAGTCAAGCCTGCCCTCTATGTCGATCGTGAGTTTGTCGCCATCTGATATTTTTGTTATCCTCATTAAATCCCCCCCTTTTCGTGGTTTTCTTAGCTATACATAAATGAGTGTACATATTTAAGATTACCCCTCAGTCGAACTGCACGAGCTTAGTTCGCACAGTTCGACGGTGAATCGCGCAACGACAATAGGAGTTGCGTGAGTCGGAGGGGTTCAAAAAAATGTCCGCTTTTACTCTTTTATAGTTTCTAACGAGAGATATTCACTTTGAGCTGTATAATTCCGTTTCTTAACTCTCAACTGCCAACTACAACTCCGCTCCTTTGCCCATATCCATTTTTTTCCGATACAGGTATGCTTCCGTGAGCGACGCCCACGAGTATTCGTTCATGTATTCGCCGCGGTAGCTGTTGATCGCATTTGTGTCTCCCTCAAAGAAGCGGTAAAGATCACAGTCCATTTTTTCAGGAACGACTCTGATATATCCCTTGCTCAGCTCGACAATATCAAGTGCGTCATATGTTTTAAGAGTATCTCTCATGCTCCGCATAATAACATCAAGCTGCTTTTGAATATTCCTGTCGTATTGAACGTCTTCAAATAAAACACTTGCAAGCTGCTGTCTTTTTATGCGGCTGCCTTGTCTGTCCACAAGATACGCAAGCAGCTCCTTAGCCTTTTCACGGCTGAAGGCCACTATCTTGCCGTCAACAAAGACCTCAAATTGACAGAAGGTCTTTATCACGACCCTTTTTTCCGTATTGATGTGAGGCATTTTTTTAAGCGCGTATTCGATCTCCTCGGCAAGTCTGTCATATTTTATCGGTTTTAATATATAGCCGCTTGCACGCACCTTAAATGCGTCAACCGCATACTGTGAATATCCCGTCAGAAATATGACCGCAGTATTCGGCGACTTTACCTTTATTCCTGCCGCAAGAGTCAGACCGTCAAGATCCGGAATCTCTATGTCAAGCAGCGCTATATCTGCTTTGTTATTATCAAACCATTCAAGAGCCTTGCGAGCTTTCGTGAAGGTTATGACCTCGTTTTCCTGCGGCAGTTTTTTACACAAAGAAACAACTGTGTTCAAAAGGAGCGGCTCATCGTCAACACATACTATCTTCATATTGCACCTCTTTAAATTTCGATTTCATATTTCTTTAATGTAATTGTTGTTACAACATTATTACCGTTTATGATCTGAAAATCCGCTTTTGTTAATCGACATTATATCACACGCTGTCCAACAACAGCCCCCTGAAAAGCGCACCTAAATTTTAATAAATTGTAAATAATTATCGACTAAATTGTAAATTAAGAATCTATTCAATTTCCGGAGGAAAAAACACCCACGACAAATCTATATTTGCCGTGAGAGCTGCTTATTAATCTCGCTATATATGCGAAATTATATTTCAATTTTGTAATTTTCTGTCCTATCAGTGTCGTCCACGAAGGGGATACTCAGAGTAACGGTCGTACCTTCTCCGATAACGCTTTTGATATCAAGAGAGCCTCCGCACATTTTCTCTATCCTCTCTCTGACGTTTCTGATACCGATATGATCGCCGTATGTAAGGTTAACTTTTTCGGTATCAAAGCCGACGCCGTTATCGGTGATCGTTATTTTGTGACATCCCTTGACGTCTGATATCGTGACCTTGACGAGTGCTTCTTCCCGCAGGAGAGAGCCGTGACGTATCGCATTTTCCACGATCGGCTGTATAGTCAGCGCAGGAAGAAAGAAACCGCCGTCCTCGACCGCATACTCCACCTTCAGATTGGGAAATCGTGTCATTTCGATATCTGTGTATATTTTTGTGTGCTGGAGTTCTTTATGAACGGGTATCAGATCTGGCTTGCTAAGCGAATCGATATTATCACGAAGATATGTGCTGAACAGTGCTGTCGTGTCAAAGGCTTTCTGCGGGTCTGAAAGGCAAAGCGCCTGGATCGTCGCAAGCGTGTTGTACATAAAATGCGGCTGTATCTGCGACATCATTATCTGTATTCGCTGCTGCGCTTTCATATCCTTCTCGTGCTCTCTGACAAACTGCAAATGAAGCCAGATGTAATACAAAAAGCTTGTTCCGACCATTGCGACGGTCAGAAATGTAAATATCGCATAGGAAGAATCCCAACGATAGTCCAGAAGGACTGAAATGACAATGAAGATCTCGCTCAAGCCCGGTATCCATATATTGCTGATGTGTTTCGCCGCATACTCGACAATCATTAAATAGAATAGGTATATCAGCAGATACAGGCTGACATAGTAACAGAACTTATGCAGCGGTCCGCCTTGAAAGTGATTATTTTCGTCTATCGTAAAACATATCCGCGAGAAAAATGCCGTTGAATTTACCGCGATATTTGTCCATATCAATATCCAACCGAAACGGTGTCTGCGCTCGGGACTGATAATACAGCAAAACAAAAGAATTACTGTCGGGCGTATGGCGTATCCTAAAAACGAGGTCATGATCCTAAGTTTTATTATATAAGGCTGTATGTTTTCAGTTTGGATCTGCAGAAAAAAATCGGCACAATTCTGAAATATCAGACAGTATAACAATACGATTATGGCAAGCATGGTTTTTCTCGTTTTCCTGCTCGTATATGAATCTATCATAACGGCGCAGGTCAACCCGAAAAGCTGAATAAACAACGAAAAAAGAGTGATAATCCGGGCGATGGTTAAATTCGTCATTTACAATTCCTCCAATTTGAGAATACTCATATATTCACGATCTATAATGCGTTACTTTTATTTGACTGCAAATATTGTTCGTCATCTTGTACAAATCGAGATCAATCCCTCCGTCAAGAAGTGCTCACTTCTTGACACCTCCCGTTTAGGGGAGATGGATCGTGTAACGACTTTAGGAGCTGCGCGAAACGGAGGGGTCAACAAAAATTTATGCACTTTTACTATTTGCTCATTTATAGCTATTTAAGTTTTTTCTTGCGCTATTCTTTATTTCATTGTACCACAACCACACCGCCATAAGCAACATCAATTTGAACTATATGTGCTCCAATTATTACATCTTCCATATTTTGTTTCAACAAGTTATTAATGGTATTTTGGAGGTCTGTACACCTCCGACGAAATGGTCGGTACTACCTCCGACCAAACGGTCGGACAAGAAAAATATAGAAAGATATATTAAAGATAGTGTGTACTCTTACTTTCGATGAAGTGTTTTATTACTGCCTGAAGATTTCGCTCACCCTCCACCCGTAGAGATTCTTCAATTACTATGATGCCTTCGGCCGGCAGAAGAACGGACAGATATAATCGGTAAATGACAATTTGAATTCCCGGTCATATGATACAAAAGCTCGACAAATATATCGAGAAGTGTGTCACCTGTTATCTGTTTTTTAAAATTCTCAACAAATTTGTCGATATTTCTTATTCGCAAGCCCGTTTTTATGTCGCTGTCACTCTTGGAGAGTCAATGCAGAATCTCTGCAATAGACGCGAATAAGCTTTTTTCTGCTTTTTACGAGGTCAGTATAACAGATCTTTTTACACATAAAAATGCGATAACCGTTCATGTCTTGATAACACGGCGAGCAGGACTTTCCCACTCGCCGTGTTAATTATTATGCAGCTATAGGTTTGCCTATTTTTGTATTATTTGAAAGATCAACACTAACAATCGTGATATCGGAATAAGGAATGGATAGCGGAGTTCAGGGAGATACTCAAACGAGCAAGAGCAAATACAAAGTGCGGATTGATTTGTCGGAAATTATTTCTTATTTGGCAGGCAATCAGAGTATTAGTATTATCGTGTTTATAAGTAAAACGCCCTCTAAAGTTTAATTGCTTTAGAGGACAAATCTTTGTTTCTATTTAGTCTGTACTTGTGAAATAAGTTCTTCTACAAGCTCACGCTTATTATAAAGAACACAGCCGCCTTCATGATCTTCAAGAAGTATATCGCCGGCGCTTTTTAGAAGCTGCCTTACAGGAGACCGCAAATTTCATCATAAATGCGCTTTGCCGCGGATTTTTGAAAGTGGCTTTAAGGGCATCCGTCATAAAGCGCTCTATCCCTTTGATCAAATAGCTTTGCAGATCGAAATTGTTATCCATAGACTTACCTGCCTGTCAGCCGAATGCATATCAAAGTCACGCTTTATTGAACTTTTCCTTACCCTGTTTGCAGCGAGGGCATTTCCAGTCATCGGGCAGATCTTCAAAGGCTGTGCCGTCGTGTTCTGCGGGATCATAGATATATCCGCAAATAGAAGCCATCCTTTCTGAATTTTACTGCTTTGATCATCATAGCAAAGTCTCCTTTTTTGATTACATTTTCATAAGTGCTTTATCCAAAAGCTTTTTTAGCAATATCAATTCTTCCTCCGACAGCGGAATACAGCCGTCCATTTCCCGAGGAACATTGACCGCTTTGTCCTTTAAATCCGCTCCCTGTTCGGTCAGCGAAATAAGCAGCTTGCGCTCGTTGCTCTCAGGGCGAATACGGTTGATAAATCCCTGCTTTTCCAACCGTTTAAGCAGCGGTGCAAGCGTACCCGAATCGAGATGTACCTTACCCCCAAGCTCGCCCTCCGTCAGGCTTCCGAACTCCCACAGCACCATCATCACGATGTACTGCGTGTAGGTAAGGTTCAGTACTTCAAGCGGTTTTCGGTACTGCCTGACGACTTCCTTTGCACATGCATACAGCGGAAAACAAAGCTGATTATTTAAACGGATAGGACTGTATATATCCGAATTCTTTTCATTTGTCATTCGCGATCATCTTCCGGTCTGAACGCGGGGCAGCTTTCGGGTGCCTTCGGAAGCTCCTCACCTGCTATCGCTGCCTTGATAACATTGCGGTGAAGATACAGCATTATTGCAAATACACCTGTGCATACTCCGGCGATAAAAGATAAAAATGATCTGTTCATAGATTTCCCGTCCTTTCTATTTTCTTAAAAAAGACCGACATATCTCGATCACGAAGAGGTATGCCGGTCAATTAATCACTTTTCAGCGGGTTCCCACTTGCATCTTACGGGAGATACGATCGACCCGTCTTTCTTCATAGCTGTCATAGTCTTATCAACGACCTTGCGGTCAAGTCCTGTCAGCTCTGCGATCTTGCCTGCATTCAGCGGCTCGCCTGCCTTTTTCATAGCGTCCAAAATGAGTTCTTTTTCGTTCATTACGTTCTCCTTATTCTCCAAGCTGCTCGATAAGATAGTTCTCCATGCCAATCTCCTCCATAAGAGAAAGGTGCTGTCTGACCCAGTTGTAATGCTCCTGCTCGTCCACGATAAACTCCTGTATCATAGCCTTTGTTACATAATCATCATCAAAAAGGGCAAGCGCCCTGAAGGATTCTGCAAGTATCTCTTTTGCTGTTTTTCGTTTAATGTTTGGTATCCTTTTATTTTTGCCTTAATAATATATCGTAATCTTAGACTAATAAGGATAGTATTGATCCCTCGCATTTTTCATATTACTTACTGATTACTTTATTTCTATGTGGTAGTTTTAGTATATCACAAAATAATACTATAATCAACAGTATGATGTAAACATATTTTACGCTAATCAGCTATACCGATCATATATCCACACATAGATTGCTATAATATTGTGCAAAAACTTCTGTGAATTGTATTCTAACGCAAGTCGGTTTTGAATAGATTTTAGCAGGAGGTGACAGAAATGTCATTAAACAAATATCTGACTGCAAAAGCTGTTATGAAGAGATATGGAAATTCTGAAGCTCTGCAAGGTTTTGTTTTTCCAAATAAACAACATAATTCCGGTCTGCGCAAGTATACACGGAGTTCCCAAAAACAGATCGCTGTTTCAAGGCTTCTATATCCATGAAGACCGCCCAGACAAATAATATGATTTTGACTAACAGAAAACTCACGTCATTATTGCTTTTTGTATCTATCCTAATCAATGCTTTGTTTGCAGTACAAACCCATTATGACATATTCAGAAATGGTGTTGATCATGCAGCGGTCACCGTTTCCAATGTTTTGACATTTGAAAACATTTCTGCCGAAATGACAAAGCCTGAGTTCTGGAAAGTGCATTATAAGGATAGCGATAAAATCATAATGACATCGGAAGAGATTGCAAGGCTCAATTACGATATGTTTCATTCCAAAGAATGCGCCATGAATGATCTCGTTAAATTTAACGAGAAATTTGATCCACAAACTATTCTTTCTGAAATATCGCAAAACAGAATACCCGATAAGGATATTTATATCGATGGTGAAAAGATTGACAGAATTGAATTCTTCGGCTATATGCAGGAGAAAATAAGTGGAATTGACACAACTAACGACATAATTAAATATGCCGTTGCAGTGCAGCGCTGTGATATTCGTTTGTGGCCTACAGATAAAACAGCCGGATATTCTCCCGATGATAACGACGATGAATTGCAGAATTCTTCCATAAACATTAATGAGCCGCTTATTCTGACTCTGAGCGTTGAAGTAAATAACCATACATATTACTGGGCATATTCAACATCTTCGAGCGGTTGGGTCAGCGCCGATCAAGTCGCTGTATGCAGCTCAAGATCAGAATGGCTTGACGCTTGGAAGGTGGATATTGATTCAAAGGATTTTATCGTTGTAACGGAGAACAAAATAACTACCAATATATCCCCATGCTCTGAAATATCGGAGATCACGTTACCTTTGGGTACTGTTTTGAAACTGTGTCCGTCAAGTGAATTACCCGAAGAATTATTTGGTCAAAAGCCGCTTCACTGCTATGCTGTATACCTGCCTGTCAGAAATGGCGACGGCACCTATAACAAATCAGCGGCTTTCATTGCGCAGCACTACAGCATCAGTGTAGGATATCTTCCCATGACCAAAGCGAATATAATTGACACAGCGTTTTCTTGTCTCGGAGAGAGATATGGCTGGGGCGGTATGAATAACTCGATGGACTGTTCTTCATTCGTAAAGAGTGTGTATTCTTGTTTCGGGCTGGATATCCCCCGCGACACAGGAAATCAAGCAATGATCCCTGTCAAATCAAAGAGCATTTCGGACATGAATCAGGATAATAAGCTTCGATATATCTGCAGCTTGCCGCCCTGTTCCCTGTTGATAATGCCAAATCATGTGGCTATGTATCTTGGAACAGTAGACGGGGAGTCGTATTTTATTAACGCACATGGCGTCAATTTTGATCGTGAAAAAGGCAGGAGCAATAATATAAACACAATTGACATTATCACCTTAAATTCAGCTATTACAAAACGCGGGAGTTGGCTTGAGGTATTTACGGATAGTGTTGTGTTTGAAGACCAATAAAAAACAGAACGATCTTACCCGTGACAATATTAAATATGCAAGGTGTATTATCAATTTCAGTTCCAATATCCGTCGGCTAATTTATAAACGGGATCTTTAGGATCAGGCTCATGCTCAATCAGATAATCTATCACAAGCTTTTCAGCTTCATCGGATTTATGCCGAACGAGAAAACGCATCGCCATTTCTTGTAAGTAACAGTCCGCGCTTTTCGAGCCGATTATTTTCCTTGCGATCATCATAGCTTTATCCGTATCAGTTTTCGAAAGATACCCAAGGGCATATTTAATATGATATCTGTCATCGAGATCAAATGATTCTATCCACTTGTTTATAAGCTCCTCTGTTATTTTCGTTTTATCAAGCTCATCCGCAAAGAAGTTAGACAGCTCCTCGACTGTCGGATAAAACTCCAACGATAATCCGTTCTCGCTGACAGGTAGGTTACTGTATTCCTCAAAAGATGGGATCTCCTTTATTAACGGCTTGGACGGTATGTATTCAACATATTTATCAAGTGGAATGACAATATCCGCAAAGCAGACTCTGTCTATCTTGGATTCGTGAAGTCCTGTTTTTGAGGAAAGATAAGCTGTAACCGGAACGATAACAAGCGTTCGAAGCCGCACTCCCTTCATTGCCGCTGCATACGCTTTATGATGTCCGTCAAGCAGCGCGCATAAAAATCCGTAATGATAATATGCGATCGCACGCGGCGCGTCTTCCCTATCGACGACGTCAAGATATTGATTCGCCCTGTCAATATTGAGACATTCGTTTGACTGAGTGGGATAGATGTACGCCGGATAGGCGTCTGTACCGCTGCAAAAATCACGTGAAAAATAATAGTTTGTTGCCGCGTCCATCGAGTGCAGCTTATCGGAGATATTTGTAAAGAAATGATCTTCTCCATCGGTCGGATAAAGAACAGCGTCGGCGATCAAATAATAACCGTCGTCAAGTAATCCTAAAATTGGCTTTATGTTTTCTGCGGCAGAATTCATAGTTGTAAAGGGTGCGTTGATCTTATCACGTATCTCCGTGAGTTCGGGGGTATTCGTTTTTTCGATGCCGTAACCTCGCGCAAGGATTGCTTCACAAGTGCCGCACATCGGATATTCACCTTGAATCAAAGGCTTGCCGTTCAGCATTAGCATGGATTTATTGTAAAACGTGTTGTAGATATCATTATCCTCCCATACTTTTGTAAGTGTTCCTTTGCCGCCCGAGACTTTTGTCAGCACGGCAGAGGTGCACCATCTGTACTCATTTGTGTCTATTTCTTTTATGATTTCAAGCTTCACAGTATCAACTCCTTGTCAAAGTCTCGGGTCAACAGGCTCGCTTTCAAGCGCCAGCACACCGAATGCACATTCATGCACACGGTAAAGCGGCTCATCTGCCACAAACCGGTCAAGCGACTCCATACCGAGCGAAAATTCTCTCAGTGCAAGACTTCTCTTTCTCGAAAGCGAACGGCTTTTCAGACGTTTTAGGTTATCCGGGATAAGGTATTCCGGTCCGTAGATTATGCGCAGATATTCCCTGCCTCTGCACTTGACTGCCGGCTGTATAATCTCGCCGTTGTACTTTGTCGTAAATATTTCCGGCTTTACAACCATGCCTTCACCGCCGTTTTTTGTCAGGTTAAGCCACCACGAAACGCCGCTTTCAATGCTCTCATCGCTCGTTACATCAACGGTGATATAGTCCGTTGCCATAAAGATATCGTCGATTCCGGCGCAGTATTTTTTAATTGTTTCCATGTGCCATGTGTGAGGTATGTTGCCGAAGGTCTGACCCTCTGCGGCAAGGATATGAAAAGGCGCAATTCTCAGATCGTCCACACTCCGCACCGTCCAGCAATATTCACGATAAGCGTCAACGTATCTTTCCATAGAATCTTTTTTCTGCTCGAATTCGGCTAAAAGCTCATTCGGATCAAAATTCTGACCGGACGTACCCTCGGGTAATTCATACTGAACATTCTTGCGTTTGCACAGCTTTTTTATCGCCTCTGTCGCAGCAGTCAGACCGTCGCGTCCGGCGCGACCAACAGGGGCGTACTGCTTTTCAAGCAGCTCCTGCGCCTTTTCAGACCACGGCATAAGCTCTGTATCAAAACATACCCAGTCGGTTTTGAAATCCTCCCAGAAGCCGGTCTTTGTAAGTACTGTATCAAGCCTGTCAAGCACAGAATCCTGAATCGTATTATCCGTAAAAAACTGCCGTCCTGTTCTTGTGTAGATTATCCCTTTGCTGCCGTCTGTCACGCGGAAACGCTTTGCGGCCGTATCATTATTCTTGCAAAGTACAATAACCGCACGGGAGCCCATGTGCTTCTTTTCGCAGACAACATTTTTTACACCATGGTTTCTGTAATACTCAAACGCCTGCAGCGGGTGCTCCAGAAAATCATCAAGCTCGCTTGTTTTACATGGCGACATTGTGGGCGGCAGATATATCAGCCAGTGCGGATCTGCGGCAAATCGAGACATGATCTCCAGTGCCGCCGCACTGTTATTTTCATGTATGTTTATCGAGGGCATAAGCTTTGTCTGTAAATAGAGCTTGCCGCCGATATCGACGAGTGTCAGCATATCGTCAGGTTCGCTTGCGTCGTGAACATCATTCAAAGGCTTTACCGGCTCGTAATACTGTTTCTGCGCCTTTACGCTGACGCATTCCCTTTCGGGATATCGAAACGCCGTCAGACTGCCGCCAAACACACAGCCTGTATCAATGCAATAAGTACCGTTGAGCGACTGCACCTCCGACTGCGGAGTATGACCGTAAACAATGATCGCTCTGCCGCGATAATCAGCCGCCCAGTTCAGGCGAACAGGCAGACCGTACTCATCGCTCTCCCCCGTCGTTTCGCCGTAAAGACAGAATTCGCGCACACGCATTGACCCTCTGCTGATATATTCCTGCTTTATGCCCGCATGAGATATCACGAGCTTGCCGTCGTCGAGAACATAATGACTTACAAGACCGTCGATAAAATCGGCAGCTTCTTTTTTGAAATCATCTCCCGCTGCTTCAAGCTGAGAAACGGTGATATCGAGACCGTGAGTCCGCATAACGTTTCTTCCTCTGAGGTATTTCAGGAGTTTAACGTCATGATTTCCGGGAACGGCAACGGCGCTGCCCGACTTTACCATATCCATCACAAGGCGGAGAACCTCTGCATTCTTCGGCCCTCTGTCGCATAAATCACCGAGAAAAGCTGCCTGTCTGCCGAAGGGGTGATCGTACACGCCGCGCTCGTTTTTTACATATCCAAGCTTTCTAAGAAGCATGACAAGCTCGTCATAGCAGCCGTGGATATCGCCGATGATATCGAAGGGACCGTGCAGCTCGCGCTTATCGTTCCACAGCTTTGTACGAGTGATCTCGGCACTGTCGATCTCCTCCTGCGATTTCAGAACATAAACAAAACGAAAGCCTTCTTTTTTCAGATGTCTGATACTTCTTTGCAGACTCGTGTAATGGCTGTGAATCACTCTGTCGGGATAGCCTCTCTCAGCGCGAGCTTTGTTTCTCTGCGTCAGCTCCTTTTCCGGAAGATCGAGAACGATCGCAACGGAATGAACATTCTGTCTGCGCGCGAGGTCTAACACCTGCTGTCTCGCGCTCTTCTGTAAATTTGTAGCGTCGATTACAGTCGTTTTCATATAGTTGAGTCTTTTGTCGGCGGCATAATAAAGCAGCTCAAACGCGTCCTTGGAGACGGTCTGATCGTTCTCGTCGTCCGAGACCATCGCGCGAAAAAAGTCGGAGGAAAGCACCTCAGTATCCTTGAAATGCTTATGTGCAAAGGTCGTCTTGCCGCTTGATGTAGCTCCGATCATAGCGACAAGCGCAAATTCAGGTATCTCTATACGCATTATTTACACGTCCTTTCTTTCAAAAATTGCTCCCTGTGTCGGTGTTCCGCACGCTTCATCGACTTCTCCTATATCCATATACGTTACCGTGTAATTGAAATCCTTGCAGATGTGCTCGCACCATGTTTTGAACTGCGGTCTTGTCCATTCAAACCGGTGATCCTTATGGCGCAGATCTCCGTTTGCGAGCGTTGGATAATTGTCGTTATACTCCTTATTCGGCGTTGTAACAATGACTGTTTTCGGCTTTGCAGAGCCAAATAACACCTTTTCAAACAGGGGAATTCTCATCTCGTCTATATGCTCGATGACCTCAACCACACATGCAGCGTCGAAGCCCTCAAAACGTTTATCCTTATACAAAAGCGACGCTTGAATGAGAGTCAGCTTATCGCGAAGATAAGGCGTCATTCTGTCATAGTTTAACTTTTGTTTTGCTCTTTCAAGAACACTAACAGAAACGTCGGCGGCAGTGATCTTCCGAATCTGAGCTTCACGCAACAGCAGCGAGGTAAGACGACATTCTCCGCAGCCGATGTCGAGAACGGACGACGCGCCGCTTTGGATTACAGCGTTCCTGACTGCCTCCAATCGCTGAGTGTTGAGCGGTATACGCTTTTCGGAAATTTCATCTTGTTCTGTCTGCCCCTCTGCGTCTTCCCTATCTGTTTCCGATTCCGCTTCGAGTAGTCTTGCAATAGCCTTGTTCGCATAGCTGCGCTTCATATCAAAATATCGCCTGATGATAGTATTCTTCTTCGGGTGATCTTGAAGCCAGCCCTCGCCGTGATTAAGGAGTTTGTCGATCTCCTCCTCGCTCATATAATAATGCTTCTGCTTATCGAAAACAGGTATCAATACATAAATATGATTGAGAAAGTCGCAAAGCTTTAATTGCCCGCTTAAAGTCAGATCTATGTAAAAGCTGTTCCCCCACTGTGTAAACTTTTCGTCAAGAATGCTTTCGCGAATCGTGATATCGTAGCCGAGCGGTTCAAAAACCTCGTTGACAAGCTCTTTATCGCCGCGAACAGGAAGATTATATATTGTTGCTTCAAGGTCGAGCGCAGTGTCCGCAAGCTCCTGCCGCTTGGCGCATTTTCCGTTCATCGCGGTGCTGAACACGCGGTTTATCGCCGTACTCATGAACGATGACGAGACGTATGGTCTGTCGTTCACATAATCGAAAAGTCCACCGTCCTTTGAGCCGATCTTACCTCTGGCAAGATCGATAGGATTAAGATCAAGCAGCAGCGCGGCAGTAGTGCGGCTGTCGGTCACTTCGGTATAAAAAACATACGCCTTCCCGAAACTCAGGTCAAAGCATTGCGCTCTGTACGGGTTTTTATGAAGCAGGTAACCAAGCTCCTGCGTATTTGTTCCTTTCATCGTTATCGTCATCAACATTTTATTCAGTCCTTTCATTTCGCTGAGAATATGATAACATAATTTTCCGGTTTTATCGTGGAAAAAAATCTGCGAACATAAAAAACCGCTATGCAAATGTTACATAGCGGTAAATATCATAATTCAAATCTTTTCTGGCGTCTTAATCGGTTTTGTATCATTCCGATAAATCTATCGGGCGCGGTAACGCGAACGAGCGGGCCAAATGACAGCACACGAATAAGCATCTCCGTTTCGTCGTTTTGTTCATAGCTTATGATAAGGCGGTAACGCTTGTCGTCAAGCTTTTCGGCAGTTTTCTCAAAATGCGAAAAGTGCAGCATTACCCGCTCCAATGCGTTCCTTTCATCAACAAGTTCAAGCGTCAGTCTGCGAATTCTGCCTGTGTGATTCTTTGATTTTTCGGCCTTGAACTCTCCCTCATGCAGTGAACATTCCGTGATCCTGCCAAGATTTATAATGTCGGCGGTACGGCTGCCGCTTATAAGCAGCCTGAACTTATCGTCCTTTTCGGAGTATTCGAGCATTTCCGGCATTACGGTAAAGAAAAGCTCATTTCCCTTTTTGTTGCGGAGAGTAATGTCAAGCAAACGGCGTTCTTGTATCGCTGAGAGTATCAGTTGAAAACGGTTTATATATCCTTCGTCCTCATAATTATCGCCGTCTGAATAGCGGTCAAATACGCAGTAATCGTCATCTGTAAATAACGGTTCAATATCGTCGGGCTGATCGAAATGACAATCAAAAAGCTTAATGCGATCGTCAAGAGATATCGCCTTGAGCCATCGAAGCTGTAATTGTGTGAGAGGTATTTGCGGCTTATGCTTTATGGGCGTTGAACCGTCGGGCAGGATAAGCTGCCAGGACTGATTTTTGATCGCATTCTCTATCGGAACGACGCTCTCGGAAAAGGCGTATTTCTGAGAAATTGCCCGTATGCGTTCCATATTTATGGGTGCTTCGACTGCCTCACGCAGAATATGAGAAACGGCATTGTAATATGCGCCGTAAATCTCATTAAATATCACTGTCTCGCCTGCGAAAGAATTCGATGCGCTGTGATTCTCGGCTGTATGAACATACTGCGGCGTAATTTTATCGATATTGAGCGCGTTATCGTATATTCGGTACATTGTATCGATATCGGCTTTGAACTGAGTTTCGATATTTTTGTTTGAAAAGTTAATGGAAGTGATACGGCAGATAAAGCTGCGTATCCATGTTATCATTTCGTTTGTATCATAGACCTCGGCAGTAAACTTTGCATGGTGATCATCGAGAAGTTCTACCGTACCACAACGCTTCTCACGAAGAAGTCGGCGATAAATGTGCTGCTCGTAATTACCGAAAAACACGGTGAATTCTACACTTTCGCGCCGTGCGCCGCACACTCTTTTTTTGCGCATATTTAACCTATCTGCGCGGAATTGACTTTCGTTAACATTACACCCGGACGGAACTGCTTGGCGGCGCGTGCCGCATTCTCTATTATTGCGC
>CACZCM010000035.1 GCA_902779615.1 uncultured Ruminococcus sp.
AGGAAGGCGCCAATATTTAATATTCCTCCATAGCTCAGTCGGTAGAGCGCATGACTGTTAATCATGATGTCACTGGTTCGAGCCCAGTTGGGGGAGCCAGAAAAAACGTATGGATAAACTGTTGTTTGTTCATACGTTTTTGTTTTGTTCGGCGCAGGTTTTGAAGTGCGATTTAGTATAAAGCTTGTGTGCGTATTGTGTCCGGCGACACGCCGGTGGGAGCGGTAACTTGCCGCTTGTGATTATTTACAAAGTTCTGGTTTATTATTAGTTTGTTTTGACAATTGCTATTTATTTCACTCTGTGTTATAAATTATATTAAGTGGTTATATCCACAACTATTGTTATACAGAGGTGTCATTATGACTAAAAAATTGATATGTATCTCACTTGCGGCGGCACTGCTTGCGGGAACTTCAATCATACCGATCACTGCAAGCGCAGAGCAGACCACAATCGAAACCTCGACGGCGAGCGTTAATATTTCGGAATGCGGAGAAACTTACGGCGATTATGAATATTCAGTTCGTGGTGACGGTACGGTTTCAATAACGAAATACAATGGAAATGATGCCGAGATAACCATTCCCTCCGAGATTGATGGTGCAACTATGACTTCGATTGGCGATAGTGCTTTTAGTAACTGCACTAGCTTGACAAGCGTAATAATTCCGGATTCGGTGAACGTGATCGGCAAAAACGCTTTTTACAATTGTACAAGCCTTACAAGCGTAACAATCCCCGCGTCTGTAACGTCATTAGGCGACTATGCATTTTATTATACTAATATTGTTTCACGTGGTTCTGAGGGAATAACTGGCGTAAGATTACGCATACCCGGATTGACTATATATGGGTATGAGAAATCGCATGCTCAGATTTACGCAAATAATAACGGTATACCGTTCGTTGTGATAGGTTCGACTCTTGTGCCCAGTATAACGGATTATGAATACATTATTCATGAAGGCAGTACGATTGAAATAACAAAATATAATGGAAGTGATTCAGAAGTTGTTATTCCGACCGAGATCAACGGCAAACCGGTGACAGCGATTGGAGAAGTTGCTTTCTACGACTGCACAAGCCTTAAAAGCGTAACAATTCCCATGTCTGTAACTTCAATCGGTGACCGCGCTTTTAGCTGCAAAAAAATTGTTGTCATAGGGTCTCGCAGTGCAATGTTAACAGCGGAACCTATCCCGGGATTAACAATTTATGGTTACGACAAATCATACGCACAAACTTTTGCGAATGATAAAGGTTTTACGTTTGTTGTGATCGGTGAATCATACGAGCCTGAACCTACCCCCGAACCGACTCCTACTCCCGACCCAACACCAACACCCGAAACCACACCAACGCCAGACCCGACTCCCACACCACCCTCCGCAACACCTTCGGTTTACGGCGACATTGACGGCGACAACACGATCACGTCTGCCGACGCACTCTCTATCCTTCGCATGAGTGTTGGACTTGATCATGTCACTCCTGAGTTTATGTCTATAGCTGATATTGACGGTAACGGAACGATAACTTCGAGTGATGCACTCGCTGTTCTGCGTGCAAGCATTGGTCTTGACAAGGACACCAAGGTCGGAACAACCATTTAAACTAAAAATTTCAATACCAAAGCCGCTCCAACAAATGGAGCGGCTTTTTTAGTATCAATGATTCACGGTATATATATCTACCGATTAAATAAAAGTTTGTCTAAGCTTGAATATTCAACTAAGTTCGAATGCGGCGGTGTCTAGCGTTGAGAATAAAATCTGCCGGAACTTGTCAGCGGCGACTCGCCGCCTGCCTCAGATAAAGCTTGAATATTCACCTAAGTTCGAATGCGGCGGTGTCTAGTGTTGAGAATAAAATCTGCCGGAACTCGTCAGCGGCGACCCGCCGCCCGGAACGTGCCTGCAGGCGCATGCCTGGCATGCCTGCCCGTTAGGGGTTGGGCTGGGAGAGAGCGTCGTTATATACGTTGATATAGTCGCTCGCGGATCTGTCCCATGAGAAGTTCGAGGTCATGCATCTCCAGATGAGCTGTATCCAGCCATCTCTGTTCCAGTAGCCCTGAATTGCACGATTAACTGCGTTGACCATATCCCATGTGTCGTAGTTGCGGAATGTGAAGCCATTGCCGCCGTTGTTGCCGCTGTCGGTGATGGAGTCTTTCAGTCCGCCGACCTCACGTACAACGGGTACATTGCCGTAGCGCAGCGCGATCATCTGTGAAAGACCGCAAGGTTCACTCTTGGAGGGCATGAGGAAAATGTCGCCGCCGGAATAGATCTTTCTTGCAAGCTCGTTTACGTAGCCGAAGCAGGAGCAAACTCTGCCCGGATATCTCCACTGGAGATTGCGGAAGAAGTCTTCATACTCTGCGTCGCCAGAGCCAAGAATCACGAACTGGCAGTCATTGTTCTGAAGGATATTGTCGATACCGTCACGAACAAGATCAAGACCCTTGTGGGATACCATACGAGATACCATGGTGATGATCGGGATATCCTCACGTCTGTCGAGGTTGAGTCTTTCCTGGAGGCGGCGTTTGCATTCGTTCTTGCCGTAGAGATTATCGTATGTGTAATTTGCGTAAAGGTGATAATCGGTCGCGGGGTCGTAGCTTGCGTTGTCAATTCCGTTGAGAATGCCGCAGAGCTTGTAGTGGAAGAGGTTGAGCGCCGGGTCAAGACCATGGCTGAACCACGGATCTTTGATCTCAAGAGCGTAGCTCGGGCTTACCGTTGTGACCTTTGTGGAGCATACGATCGCGCCCTTCATCATGTTGAGCTTGCCGTCCTGATCGAGAATAGCGCCGTCCTGAGCGGGAATACCGACAACGTCTTCGTTGAGATCCCAGCCGTACTTGCCCTGATACTGGATATTGTGGATAGTGAACACGCTCTTGATGTCGTGATACCAGCCGTTGTGGGAATAGAACAGGTAGTAGTAAACGGGAACGAGCGAGGTCTGCCAGTCGTTGCAGTGGATCACGTCGGGCTTGAAGTCAACGTAGGGGAGCATTTCGAGGCACGCTCTCGAGAAGAACGCAAAACGTTCGGCGTCATCATAGAAGCCGTAAAGACCGTTGCGCTTGAAATAGTACTCGTTGTCGATGAAGTAGTAAAGAACGCCGTTGTAGCGAGCCTCAAAGACGCCGCAGTACTGATGACGCCACGATACCGGAACGGTGAAGCTTGTGATGTAGTGCATAGTATCACGCAAGCTCTGCGGAATATCGCCGTAGAGAGGCATAACGACTCTGCAGCCGATCATTCTTGCTCGCAGCGCCTGGGGCAGCGAGCCTGCAACGTCACCGAGTCCGCCCGACGCTGCGAAGGGCTTAGCTTCACTGGTACAATATAATACTCTCATTTAAATAACCTCCAATATTCAATACTGCGGCGCAGCGCCGCTTGGTTGGTTGGGTTGGCCGGGTTGATCGCCGTGGCTTTGCGGGGTTTTTAAGACAGGCTGTCACAATCAAGAGTGCGCTGCCCATCGATCACGCCCGAAGGGGCGGCGGTAAAGTCCGCAGTTTAAAAGCCTCGGCTTAATTATGCATTACGCATTAACTCAAACCACGCTTTGCTTCGAAATGCAGACAGGATACGAATCGATCCCGCAGAGCATTCTGTTCGGCGAAATAACTACGTCCTTATCGCATACGACATAATTCAGCGTTGTGTTCTCGCCTATAATGCCGTCCTGCATGATTATGCAGTTGGTGATCTTCGAACCCTTTGCAATGTGTACGCCCTTGAAGATGATGCTGTTCTCTACCTCGCCTTCAATGATGCAGCCCGGGCTTACGAGCGAGTTCTTCACGGAGCTGTTGAGTCCGTATTTTGTGGGCATATCGTCACGAACCTTTGTGTAGATCGGGTTGCGCATATTGAAAAGCTCTTCCCTGACCTCGGGCTTCAGCAGATCCATATTCGCCTTGAAGTACGACTGGATCGTGTCGATCTCGGCGCTGTAGCCCTTGACCTCGTAGCCGTAAACGTTGCAGCGCTTTACAAGTCCCTGGATCACGTCGCGGGTAAAGTCAAATTTACCTCTGCTGACAAAATCAGATACCGTTTCGAGGAGGAAATCCTTCTTGATAATAGCGGTGTTTATCATGCAGTCTGCCGAATCGATCGTGCGGGGGTTGATGAGGACCTCGTTCACTCTGCTGTTTTTATCGAGCGAGAATACGACCTGCTCGCCGCCCGGATTTTTTGACAGCGGACGTGTGCGGTAGCAGATAGTCACGTCGGCGTTGGTCTTGAGGTGTGCATTCATCATCTGCTGGTAATCCATGTTGACAACCGACATGGAGCTAGAAATGAGTATGTAATCCTCGTATGAAGTTGTACTTGTCACCCGTGTTCTCAAACGGAGGAAGGAACGTTAGCCCTCCGCGCCTTCTCGAAAGGTTCCACGCCTTGCCTGAGCCGATGTGATCCATCAGCGAGAGATAGTTGTTTTTTGTAACGATACCGATCTTGCTGATACCGGAATTTACCATGTTCGACAGAGAAAAATCGATCAGTCTGTACTTTGCACCGAACGGTATGGAGCTGAACGTTCTGAGCGTTGTCAGTTCGGGAATATAAGAGTCCTGGAAGTTTGTAAGGAGCAATCCCAACATATTTCTGCCTGCCATATCAATTTGCCCCCTTTACATCTTCATCGATCATTGCCTTGGGCGCAACAACTGCGCCTTCGCCGATAGTCAGATTTTCTCCGACAACGGCAATGCCCCATTCGTCACGGTTTTCAACGTCCTCGGGCTTCGAGCCGACAACGGCGTTCTTGCCGATAACGGAATTCTCCGCAACTATTGCGTAGCTTACGTGAGCGCCCTCTTCAACGACAACGCCCGGCATGAGGATCGAGTCGGTGATAACTGCGCCCTTCTTGACGGTAACTCCCTGGAAAAGCATGGAGAATTCGAGCGAACCGTAAACGTTGCAGCCGTCCGCAACCATCGAGTTCTGTATCTCAGCGGTATCACTCACAAAGTGAGGCGGGTACATCGGGTTGCGTGAGTAGATCTTGTTTTTCTCGTCTGTGAGATCGAGCTTCGTCTTCGGGTCGAGCAGATCCATGTTGGCTTCCCACAGGCTGTCGATCGTTCCGACGTCCTTCCAGTAGCCTTCAAACGGATACGCAAACATTCTCTCGCCGTTTTCGAGCATTGCGGGGAGAACGTTCTTGCCAAAGTCGTTTGCGCTTGTCGGGTCTGCGGCGTCGAGCATAAGGTATTTTCTAAGCTTGTCCCAGCTGAACACATAGATACCCATAGATGCGTTTGTGCTTTTCGGGTGTGCAGGCTTCTCCTCAAACTCGTAGATTGAGCCATCGGGGTTGGTGTTCATAATGCCGAAACGCGATGCTTCTTCCATCGGAACATCGATAACTGCGATCGTGCAGTCGGCGTTGTGCTCCTCGTGGAACGAGATCATTGCGGCATAGTCCATTTTATATATGTGGTCGCCCGAGAGAATGAGCACGTATTCGGGGTCATATCTCTCAATAAAATTGATGTTCTGATAGATCGCATTGGCGGTGCCGGAATACCAGTTTGCGCCGTCCTTCTGCTCATACGGCGACAGAATGTGCACGCCTGCGTTGTCGTTATCGAGATCCCACGGCTGACCGTTGCCAAGGTAATCGTTGAGTACCAGCGGCTGATACTGTGTGAGCACGCCGACAGCTTCAATGCCGGAATTTGTGCAGTTTGAGAGAGGAAAGTCAATTATTCTGTACTTTCCTCCGAAAGGAACAGCGGGCTTTGCGACCTTGCGTGTCAAAACGCCGAGTCGGCTGCCCTGACCGCCGGCGAGAAGCATCGCCACGACCTCCTGCTTTGGTAGCATAATAAATCCTCCGTTTCGTTTTAATAAGTAGATGTTAAACAGTTTAATGTTGACGTTAATTCTGATGTCAAATGTCAGATCTAGAAATATATATGATGTAAAGTCATACGCGCAAATCTACTGCAGCGTATTTCCTATATCCTTGTTAGTGATCCGGCAGCGATATATGGTAAAAATCGATAGCGCCGATATGTCGTTTTTATGGCTGAGATGGTTTGCTGCTGTCCTCATGGCAGGAGAACGTTGTGCTCATACTATCAGATGGCGATAAAATATCGCAGCAGCAGAACACAAATCCGGCAGCCCGCTAATTATTCTATCCTATATACCCCGAATATTTTGTCGCAAAAGGCAACTCGAGTGAAATATCCGCATCAGCCGATCGTTTTTTCGGTGATAACGCATTGTATCCCGTCAGAAACTATTGATCGCCCTTTTTGTCTGCCTTTTCATTTATATTGTCTGCGGCGGATTTCTTTGCGGATCTCGGCTTTTTCGTCTTCGCCGTACCCGTTTTTTCAGCTTTTTCCGTGCCGGCCTTTTTTGCCTTTGCCGTACCCGATTTTGCCGATTTCGCAGCGCCGCTCTTTGTTTTCGCCGGTTCGGTTTTCTCGGCTTTCTCGGTGTTCGTCTTCCTGCGAACAGGCGCTTTCTTTACGCAGCGCAGATATAATGCGGACATAGGCGGAAGTGTAATGCTGATAGAATTCGGCAGATCATGGCAGGGCTTCTTCGAGGATCTTATCTCACTGCCGTTGGTAAATCCGCTGCCGCCGTACTCCTCGCCGTCCGTTGAGAAAAATTCCGCATACGTTCCCGCATCGGGTACGCCTATGATGTAGTTCTCACGCAGCATAGGCTGAAAATTGCATACACAGATGATCTCGTCACCGTTTTTCGCTATGCGCCTGAACACAAGCACTGACTGCTTGTAATCGCTGTGGCAGATCCACTGGAAGCCTTCCCATGACGAATCGATCTCGTAAAGCGGGGGAGTTGTGCGGTAGACGCCGTTGAGCTCCTTAAAGAATGTCTTGAGCTGTCGGTGACGTTCATAATCGAGGACCTCCCACGTAAGCTCGCCTTCGTAATTCCACTCGTCAAACTGCCCGATCTCTGCGCCCATGAACGTGAGCTTTTTGCCGGGGTGCGACATCATATAAGCCATGAATGTGCGGACGCCTGCAAATTTCAGATCGTAGTCGCCGGGCATTTTGTTCATCAGCGAGCATTTTCCGTAAACCACCTCGTCGTGGCTGATCGGCAGCATGAAGTTTTCGCTGAACGCATATATTAATGAAAAGGTGAGGTTGTCGTGGTGATACGGGCGGTAGATCGGGTCGAGCGCAAGGTAGCGCAGCATATCGTTCATCCAGCCCATGTTCCACTTGTAGGAAAAACCCAGGCCGCCCATGTCGGTCGAACGCGACACCATCGGAAACGCCGTTGATTCCTCGGCGATCATCATATTGCCCGGAAACAGCTCTGCGCACGTTTCGTTGAGCCGCTTGAGAAAATCTATCGCCTCAAGATTCTCCTTGCCGCCGAAAATATTCGGTTCCCACTCGCCGTCGCTGCGGTCGTAGTCGAGATAGAGCATAGACGCCACTGCGTCAACACGAATGCCGTCAATATGGTACTTCTCCATCCAGAACACGGCGCTCGAGATCAAAAAGCTGATGACCTCGTAGCGGCTGTAATTATAGACAAGCGTGCCCCAGCCCTTGTGTTCGCCCTTGCGGGTGTCTTCGTACTCGTAGCAGCAGGTGCCGTCAAATCGCGCAAGTCCGTAGGCGTCCTTCGGGAAGTGGGCGGGCACCCAGTCGAGGATAACGCCCAGCCCCGCCTTGTGCGCCTTGTCGATGAGGTACATGAAATCGTGCGGCGTGCCGTAGCGTGAGGTCGGGGCGTAGTAGCCCGTGACCTGATAACCCCAGGAACCGTCGAACGGGTACTCCGTCAGCGGCATGAATTCGATATGGGTATAGCCCATTTCGGAAACATATGGGATCAGCTCGTCGGCAAGCTGACGGTAGCTCAGGAATTCGCCTCCGCTGCCCCGCCGCCAAGAGCCTGCGTGTACTTCGTAGACATTGACCGGTTCATCGTAATGACGTGTTTTTTTCTTATTGTTGAGCCACTCCTCGTCCTCCCACTCAAAGCCCTCGATATCGTAAAATTTCGATGAGTTGTTCGGACGCGTTTCATAGTGAAAGGCGTAGGGGTCGCATTTGTACAGACGCTCGCCGCTTTGTGTGTCGATGCAGTATTTGTAGTTTGCAAACTCGGTCACGACATTCGGCACGAAGCACTCCCACACGCCCGCCTCGCTGATCTTGCCCATGTGGTTTGCCTCGGGATTCCAATAGTTGAAATCGCCGACGACCGACACTCCGGCAGCGTTGGGCGCCCACACACGGAAGACAACACCCAGCTGACCGAACATGAACGACCTATGCGCTCCGAGGAGATCGAAGGCACGGTGAGAAGTTCCCGCATGAAACCGGTCAAGCAATTCGCTGACTACCTTATCCAACATACACAAACACACTCCTTTCGCAGCTGCGGCTCACCGACGGAAAAAGCTCCGCCGGGCGGCTGCACAAGGCAGACGACAGCCGAAAACGTCTATTATATTAAATGGAGTACACCGTAAAACTACCCGCTTGAAAAAAGGATAAAGGCATATATATCAATGGGTCTTTTTTTCAAAGGCAAACCTAAAAGTCAGTAAAACGACAAACGGCGAACGCAGCAGAGATCAGATGGGCAGATCCGACGTACTGACGAACATACCGCACCCAAAAGAACCGACAACCTAATAAATCGGAACTTAGCAATAATAAAAGTGATGTTTTTACAGGTGGTTCAAAGGCGGTTTTACAGGTACCCTTTTTATAATACCAAAAACTAAAAGATTTTTCAAGCTATTTTACACAATTTTACTGAAAAAGTTGTAAATTTATTTTGATATTATTTACGATATTGACAAAAGGCGGCATTATATGCGGGTGATATGATTAAAATGTACAAAATTCGTTCGGGAAAATTGTGGAAAATGAAAAATGACCTGCAGCGGCCGAAGCCGTGCAAGTCATTTGGCGTGTGGCGATCATTCTTTTGTTTCGGCAGTAACTCCGATCCCAAGCTCCTCAAGCTGAGCGCTGTCGACAGTTGAGGGCGCATTGGTCATCAGCTCGCTTGCGTTCTGCACCTTCGGGAATGCGACAACGTCACGCAGCGTTGCGGCACCGATCATCTGCATAACAAGGCGGTCAAGCCCGATCCCCATGCCGCCGTGGGGCGGCGCGCCGAATTTGAATGCGTCGGTGAGGAAGCCGAACTTGCGGTATGCTTCTTCGTCGGAAAGTCCCAGCATACTGAACATACGCTTCTGAAGATCGGGATTTGTAATACGAATCGAACCCGATGAAAGCTCGATACCGTTGAGTACCATGTCGTAAGCCTTTGCGTAGACCTTGCTCTTGTCGCCCTCAAGGTGCTCCATCGCCTCGTCTGTCGGAGAGGTGAACGGGTGGTGCATAGCGACCCACTCGCCGCTGTCTTTGTCGAACTCGAAGAACGGGAACTCAACGACCCACAGGAAATTGAAGCCCTCGCGCTTGATCTCGAGCTTTGAGGCGGCCTCAAGACGCAGAGCGCCGAGAATAGACATTACCGAGGTATCGTTTTCGTCTGCGACGATAAACACAACGTCGCCCTTTTCTGCGCCTGCGCGTTCGACAATGGCGTTCATCATATCGTCACTCATGAACTTAGAGAATGAAGACGCAATGCCGTCGTCGGTCATGCGGATCCAGGCAACGCCCTTTGCGCCGATACCCTTTGCTGTTTCGATGAGCTTGTCGATTGCCTTGCGGGTATAGGTCTTCACGGCGTTCTTTGCGGTAAAGCCACGAACTGCGCCGCCGCCGCTGACCGCATTTTTGAACACGGCAAATTCCGAATTCTTAACAACGTCCGTAAGGTCGAACAACTCCATGCCAAAGCGTGTATCGGGCTTGTCGGAGCCGTAGCGCTCCATGACCTCGTTGTATGTATATCTCGGGAACGGAGTGGGAATATCGATATCGAGAGCGCTTTTGAAAACGTACTTGATAAAGCCCTCGCCCAATTCGAGAACGTCTTCCATATCGACAAACGACATCTCTAGGTCGATCTGGGTAAATTCGGGCTGACGGTCGGCGCGGAGGTCTTCGTCACGGAAGCAGCGGGCTATCTGCATATATCTGTCGAAACCGGCAACCATACACAGCTGCTTATAGATCTGAGGCGACTGCGGGAGGGCGTAGAAGCTGCCCTTGTGGATACGAGAGGGAACGAGAAAATCCCTTGCGCCCTCGGGGGTGGATTTGATGAGCATGGGAGTTTCGATCTCGATAAAGCCCTTGCTGTCGAAATAATCACGTGTTGCTTTGGCGATCTTATGGCGCAGGATCATATTACGCTGAAGCTCGGGACGTCTGAGGTCGAGGTAGCGATATTTCAGACGGGTAGGCTCGCCTGCGGTGCACTTATCCGAGATCTCGAAGGGGGGCGTTTCGCTTTCTCCGAGAATGCGAAGCTCGCTGACTTTTACTTCGATATCGCCGGTGGGGATCTTGTTTGATTTTGCGCTTCTTTCCATCACCGTACCCACGACGCCGAGGACGAACTCGCTGCGAACCTTGCGGGCTTTTTCGAACACGTCTTTATCAGTTGTATCGTCGAACGAAAGCTGAACTACGCCTGTTCGGTCGCGAAGATCGATGAAAACGAGCTGTCCGAGATCACGCTGCTTTGCTGTCCAACCGAAAAGCGTGACTTCTCTGCCAATATCTGACGAACGCAGCTCGCCGCAATAGCAGCTGCGTTTCATACCTGTCATAAATTCTGCCATTTTACTGTTCCTCCAATACGGTCTGCGAAACGTTATTCGCACATTTTTCCAATTATAATAATACCATCATTTCGGGTAAGATGTCAAGTGGCGGGAGGTGTCTTTGACGGAGATCAAATTTCTTTGCCTATTCTATGACCACGCCGTTGCTTTATTACGATCGGGAACTTCGCAGCCGCCGGATTTTGCATGGTCGAACTTCGGAAATGTAAACTCAGAATTGTCAGCTGTACCAAAGTTTATTCGGAGCAACAAGTCTGCGGTCTTTACAACAGATTACGAGGCGATGGTTTTGTCTTTTTTATTATGCATTGCGCATTGCGAATTCAAACTCTGCCGGAACTTGTCAGCGGCGACTCGCCGCCCGTGCCCGAAAGGTTTATGCTGCCAAACAATAATGTGTATATCTGAAATATTATTCTTGATTTTTTTGCGCAGTAATGGTATAATCGTTAATAAGTATAAAATTACTAAAAAAAGATTGATTGTATGATGTATTTCTCACAAAGAATTATGATTATAACATGAAATTCTAATACTAGTTTTGGGTTTATTTTAATTAAGGCAATGCGATGTATGATCGTTTGCTTGATGTGTGCTGTAGAGGTGATGGTATGATGAAAAAACAAATACCGAGAAAAGTGTGTTCTCTTCTGCTTGCGCTTGTTATTGCGTTCGGCGGCCAAACTGCGGAGTTTGCTGCGCAGTGGGCGGTGCCGCTTGAGGCGTATGCAGAGAATATCGATATATCCTCCGATGGCTATCCCGAATACTCCGTGCTTGCCGAGGGACTTCAGGCAACGATTGATGATATCGCCGACAGCGCCGAGCAGGGAGCTGCCGCCGAAGCTCGCATCACCCTTGGCGGCGATTACGGCGAAAATATCAGCGTGCCCGATAATATGAACCTCGTGCTTGATCTTAATGGACATAAGGTCAATTCGGTTTCGGATATTTCCAACGCCGCAGGTATAACTGTTTTCGGAACGCTGAAGCTCGTTGATTCGGCGGGCGGGGGCGCGTTTGTGTCGGAAGGCGTCAGCGATCTTCGAGCTGCGGATATTGTCAGCGGAGGGAAGCTGATTTTTGAGGGCGGCGCGCTTCGGGGCTATTCGTTCAGCGGCAGCGGCGGCGGAATTATGGTTGAAGACGGCGGCTATCTGAATATGACGGGCGGTTCGATCGAGAACTGCAGCTCCGACCAGATGGGCGGCGGACTGTTTGTGTATAATGCGCAGGACGTGAATTTTGAGGGAGGAAAAGTTTCGCAATGCAGCGCAGTCAACGGCGGCGGACTTTATGTTTATCGTTCGAGCGTTGATGACGAAAATACCCGCATTTCGCTTTCGGGCGTTGAGTTCAGCGAGAATACGGCTTCGCAGTACGGCGGCGGCGTTTACTTTGACAGCAGCGTATCGGCCGATCTTCACGGTGCGGCAGTCTATAAGAACACTGCTGCAACGGGCGGCGGTATATATTTCAGTCACACAGCAAAACTGACCGTTGAGGGAGATGCGTCTGTCAGCGAGAACAGCGCAGATCTCGGCGGCGGCATATTCTTCAATACTATTAATACCGAGAAGGGTTCTGAGTTTACGCTTAACGGCGGCAGCATCAGCCGCAACAGGTCGGAAAATAACGGCGGCGGAGTGTGCTTCCCTTCAAATATTATTCCCGCTGCGCCGAGCATGAATACCGTCACCATCAACGCAGGCGAGATCATAGGGAACGAAGCGGCTCGCTACGGCGGCGGGATCTACCTTGACAAGAAGGTCAGGCTGACGATAGGCGGCGGCAGCATTGAAGGCAACAAAGCAAACTACTACGGCGGCGGTATATTTATTCAGGACGGCAGCTCCCAGGTCGTTTCAGAGGTTGCGATAACGGGCGGCTCGGTGTCGGAGAATACCTTCGACGGGGCAACCACGACTCCCTGCGGGGCGGGAATGTATATTGGAAGCTGGAGCAGAGTCGATATCAGCGGCGGCAGCTTCGACAGAAATACAAAGGCGTATGAGGGCGGCGGAGCGTTCTTCGGCTCATATTCCCGTGTTCGCATAAGCGGGTCGGCGTCGTTCTGCGGCAATGTTCTAAGCAACTCTGCGGGCTATGTCTACGGCGGCGGAATATTTATGTCCGGAGGGTCGCAGGCAAATCGTGCGCAGCTTGAAATAACGGGCGGCAAATTTAATGAAAACGACGCTACCAACCGCCCCCGATACGGAAACGGCGGCGCAATGTACGTTGGCTATTGGTGCGATACCACAATACGCGACTGCGAGATCTGCAGCAACAGGTCGTACGGCAGCGGCGGCGGTATCATGACATACAGCAGCACGATCATCGAGGGCGACACGCTTATCACGGATAACTCCACAACCGGCAACGGATACGGCGGCGGTATCTGCGCAAACGATACGCTTGTTGTCGGCGGAAATACCAAGATCAACCGCAACTCATCGGGCAGCCAGGGCGGCGGCATCGAGGTCGTGACCGACTCGATCGGGGCGTCGGGCTATTCCTTCGAGATACGGGATAACGTTCAGATCAATGAAAACGAGTCAAGCTCGGGCGGCGGCGTTTATGCGGGTATCCACTACCAGCCGGGAACGTACACTCCGTTCCGCATGAGAATGACGGGCGGCGAGATCTCGGGCAACAAAGCCACCTCAAGCGGCGGCGGTCTGTTTCTGAAAAATTGTGAGCCGAACTTCCTGACAGGCGGCTCGATAACAAACAACCAATCCGGCGGTTCGGGCGGCGGCGTGTGCTTTGTAAGAAGAACCCGTGTCGAGAACGGAAATCACGTATCATTCCCGACGCTGACTGTTTCGCAGGATTTTGAGATATCGGGAAATAAAGCAGCGAACAACGGCGGCGGCATCTACTCCGAATACGGTGCAAGAGTCGTTCTTTCGGAGGGCGCAAGCATTATCAACAACACTGCGTCATACGGCGGCGGTATCTATATCTACCCGAATTCGTGGCATGACTTTGGAAACGGCGAGGACGAAACGCTTGAGATCGCGGCAGGCACCCTGAAGCTGAATTCTGCCAACAACATCGGACGTGATATATACGTAAACGAATCGAACCCCGGCAAACAACACAATGTTGTGATGCAAAATCCGTATATACGACTGGCACCCGCAGCGTCGATGGACGGAGCTGACTCCTCTGCATACTGGCTCAGCGAAACCGACGGCGCAAAGCATACCGGCGAGGTATATACAAAAGAAAAGGTAGACGCAGCCGAAAACCCAAGGTACTCGGCATTTACTTTTAACGAAAAATCAGAAAGCACCGCAGCGGTCGGTTCGACGTACTTTGAGTCTGTGGGCGACGCGGCGGCAGCGGTTCAGCGAGGCGATGTTTCGGGCACGATCAGGCTGCTGAAAACCACAAGAGAAACGGTCGTGATTGAAGAGGGAACGCCGATCGAGCTTGACCTCAACGGCTGCACCATTTACGGCGAAAACAGCTCGGTATTTACCGTTATGAGCGGAGCGAAACTGAGCGTGACCGACAGCGCAGGCGGCGGACGGATCGCAGACGGAAAAGGGCAGAGCGTTCCGAACGGACAGACCAGCAGCAACCAGCTCAGCGGCGGCGCCTTCTGCGTATACGGCAGCCTGACGGCAAGCGGAATAACCATCACGGGACAGAAAACGAAGGCGGGGCAGGCAGTCTATGCAAACGGCGCAGAGGTCAAGCTGACCGACTGCACGATCGAAAAGAATTACGGCTCGGACTGCATGATCTTTTTGTATAATTCGTCGGCGGAGCTTGAAGGCGTGACGTTCGACGGGAATAACGGTCGAGGAGTGTGGCTGACCGGAGGGTCGGCGGCTACGGTTAAAAACTGCACCTTCAAAAATAACACGAGCACCGGAACTGCTGTTCATGTTGCCGGAGGCTGCAGAGCGGAGCTGATCGACTGTACAATTACCGACAACAACATCGGCAGCAACGGCGCGCTGTTTGTTCAGGGCGGCTACGCAAAGGTAACAAATACGACGATAAGCGGCAACACAGGAAACGCGTACGGCGGCATTCTCACCCACGGCGAGCTTCATCTTGACAATACGGTCATCTCTGACAATACCGTAACGGGACGCTGCGGCGGACTGTACGCCTACAGCAGCGGCAAGGTCTACATGAAGGACTCTTCGATCTATGGCAACTATGCGTCCGAGGCAAACGATATTTATCTTGAGTCGAACGTCTATTACTGTAACGAATCGGGAACCGAAGCCGACGCTCGTCTTCCCGAAAACTGGGGCATCGGTCAGATGTGCTTTTATGAAGAGAAAAGCAACACCTACTATGTCGGCGATACGTCTGCATACGGCAGCGAGATCGGCACGATGCCGTTTTTGGATAAGCTGAACGCGCAGGACAGAATGACGTCGACGATGTATATCAAGGTCACACAGCCGCCGTCTTCCGATACTCAGGCTGCAGAGCTTGTTGAAACAGGGCAGACATTCCCCGAGCTGAAGCTTGCGGTGAGAGAGGCAGTGAGCCGAGGAGAAGACTCGCAGATCAGGCTGCTGAAGGACGTGACCGAAAACATCAGCATCACAAACTGCGAAAATACGATCACTCTCGACCTCAACGGTCATGTGCTGACGGGTGACCACCGCTCGCGAAATGTAATAAGCCTGAACAAGAGCTATCTGACGCTCAAAGACAGCCAAGGCGAAGGCAAGATAACCCCACCTGACAAGGATACCTACGATATCTCCAACATCAGAGGTATGTATATAAATGGCGGAACATTTATAATGGAAAGCGGCGAGTTCTCGGGATTCGACCTGAGAGTCGGCGATTCGCCCTCGGGCAGGGGAGCTGCGATATGCGCTGTTGGAGGCACGGCCGAATGTCCGACAAAGATGTTCATAAAAGGCGGAACGTTCCGTGACAACGCGAATCTTTCGACAAGCGGCTACGGAGCGGTCTTCTTCCAGACAAAGGACGGAGCCGAAAACGAATTCGAGATCTCGGGGGGCAGCTTTATCAACAACAAGTCGTACTACGGCGGAGCTGTTTTCTACGACGCAACGAGTGCAGCCTCACAGACGCTGATGACAATATCGGGAGGACTGTTCGAGGACAACTCAGCTGTTTTGGGCGGTGGAGCCGTCTATTATCAAAGAAACACGAACAGGACGACCTCGAAGGACAAGGCGAAGATATACGGCGCAAAATTTTTGAATAATACAGCCCCCACTGGCGGCGCAGTTTATCTTTGGGGCGTAGACAGCCAAAACGAGCAGTTCGTTATGGGAGACGGCGACAAACGGACTGCGTTTGAGGGGAACAAAGCAGACACTGCGGGCGCAGTATACTTATATCCCCATTGGGACAGCGGTCATAAGGGGATCGTATTTCAGAATATCGAATTCAGCGGAAACAGCTCGAACGGTGACTGCGGAGCTGTTAGCGCCAACATACAGAAGGTAGAGGTTCGAAACTGCGATTTCCACGACAATGTGTCAAAGGCGTCATACGGCGCAATGTATATTAACGGTGTCAACATCACGGTCGAGGACTGTGATTTCTACAGCAACAAAAACAACACGGGCGGCGGTGCGCTCTGTGTTTCGGGCGGAAGTGACGGAACGAAGCTCCTCAAAAACTGCCGAATTTTTGATAATTCTACCGACGGCGGAACAAACGTTACCGGACTGTATGACTCGACAGCATACACGATCACCTACGACAGCTGTGAATTTTACAACAACAGCGCGTATTCGCTGAGAATGGAGTCTTCATCGAACGTTGATAAGGTGAAGAACATTATAAACTGTAGCTTTCACGATAACCCCTGCGGAACTATCTGGTGCAATGATATCAGAAAAGCAACGATAACTCTGAAGAATACGACCGTGGAGAACAATAACTCCAATAATGCCGCTGTCTACGTAAATTCAAGCAGCGACGCCAATATCAGCAAGCTGATAATCGATGAAGGAACGGTTATCAGAAACAACACAGCGCTTACGGGCAACGGCGGCGGAATTTACGTAAGCAGAACATCTCTTGATATCAAAGGCGGAGAGATCACCGGTAATAAGGCGCCCGGCAACTATGGCGGCGGAGTTTATTTCTCCGCTTCGAGATCACCCGCAGTTCTGACGATGAGCGGCGGCAAGATCGAGCGCAACGAGTGTCTCTACGGCGGCGGCGGGATCTATGCAGCGTTGTATTACGGCAGCGAGCCGACCGCATATTTGAACGGAGGAAAGATCTCCGGCAACAAGGCGATGGGGTCTTCCACAAACTGGGGCTACGGAGGCGGAGTGATGTTTGCATACACCAATATCTCCGATACCCAGATGGTCAAGGCGGTGCTCAACGGCGTTGAGATCACCTCAAACAGCGCGCGCTGGGGCGGCGGCGTCTACATCAATAACTACGTTGAGGAGGTGACCGCAAATGGCGGCACCGACATTTCCGACAACTATGCGACAGAGGCAGGCGGCGGCGTGTATATTGAGTATTGCAGGACAAAATTTATCCTGAACGGGAAGAGGCTGTTTGCAAATCACTCAATGAGAGGTAACGACGTTTTCCTTAATTTCAACAGGAGCGCTCGCTCGTCGTCGATGGAGCTTGTTAAGTCGTCCATGATGTTTGATGAGGGCGATCCGTCCAGAGGTGTTTCGTGGCTTGACGAAACAACATCTCTTGGCTACAACGACAAGGTCGTCATCAGACCGCTCAATACGACATATCAGTTTACGGCTATTTACGCCGCCAATACGGGGACGGTCGTTGCCGTATACAACGATACGGAATATACATCGCTCCAGAAGGCGATCGACGACGTTATTGCGTCGTCCACAAAATCGGGAACGATCACTCTCGTGAACGATACGGCGGAGTCTGTATCGGTCGGCACGGGCGCATCTATAACGCTCAATCTCAACGGCAGATCGCTCAGCGGCATCGGCACGTCTGCGATCACCAACCGAGGCAGCCTTGTGATAATTGATGACAAGCAGTCGGTCACGGTGGGAGAGCACGAATACCCTGCGGTCACATCGGAAGGATATATCACGGGAACGGCAGGTGTGGCAGGCGGCGGAGTTCGGGTACTCAGCGGTACCGTCAAACTGAAAAGCGGCGTAATAAAAGACTGTACGGCAGGCTCCAACAGGGACGACGCAAACTACGGCGGCGGCGCAGCTGCGATCTCGGGCGGCGAATTTATCCTTGACGGCGGCGAGATACGAAATTGTACTGCTTATCGAGGCGGCGCAGTGTCTATACAGTCGGTTGCCGGAAAGTTTACAATGAACAGCGGACTTATTACAGGCTGTGGCACCACAACGAGCGTTGACCCCAATACACGAGGCTACGGCGGCGGCATATACAACAACGGCGGCAGCGTTAGTATTACCGGCGGTACGATACAGAACTGTTCTGCTTATTACGGCGGCGCTGTTTATAATACCGGCGGTTCGTTAACGATCAGCGGGTCCGTGGACGAGTCAAAGCGAGTTGTTCTCACGGACAATACCGCAGGCAGAAACGGCGGCGCTGTTGCGGTGCGAAGCGGAACGTTTATTGTCAGGAACGCCGATATTACCAACAATAAAACGACATACGCTATGCACGCTTCCGTCAGCAACACCGATCTGATGCAGTCGGCAGGAGGGGCTGTTTACCACGAAGAGGGAAATACGATCATCGGCGACGGCACCTACATCTCGGGCAATTATGCTGTCAGAGGCGGCGCAGTTTATCAATTAAGAGGCACAGTCCAGATCATGGGCGCAAGAACCGTTATCACAAACAACACGGCGATGATGGGCGGAGGCTGCGCGCAGTATCCGCTGCCTAACGTCAACAATGCGAGCATGACGCTTTCCGATAATGCGTCGGTATATGGTAACCGATCGATCAGAACAGCGAAGGGCAACGACTTCTACTCCGCATGGGAAGGGTCGTCCACGTATCTTGAAGCTCTCGGAAATGATTCAAGCAGAACTCCAAGGCTGAATCTTATCCCGGCGAGCAGTATGTCGATAGCGTCGGCAGGCTACAATGTATGGAAAAATGACGCATACAGCGGCAGCGACAGAACGGGTCAGAGCTTCACCGACGGTCAGTATATTAAGTCGGACGTTCTGATGTGCAATGATGTTCAGCTGACGGCGTCGCACTTCAATACAACAATAACTCCGTCGCTCGACAGCAGCTTCAAATTTGTTGAATTCAAGTTCTTTGAGGACAGAGTCGTTGACGGAAAATCGGTCTTCGACAACGGAACGAGTGGACTTGACAACTCAGCCGAAAAAGAAAAAACGGCACAGGATATGCTCGAAAGCGGGGCGCTGGAAGCAGAAGAAACATATCTGTACAACGGGACGGAGTATAATTATATCAAATATAACGGTAAGCTGTATGAACGCAGTCAGGCGGTCGAGTGGTGGCCGGGAAATGACTCGCAGAACCACAACGGAATTGTCAGGACGTTCGACAGGATATCCTATAAATTTTCAGTGTCGCATCATGCTACGATCGATGTTGAAGACCTGCCCGACGTCAGCCACTGCCACGTTTATTTCAAGATGATCCTTCCGTGCAGCAGAGAAGACGCCGAATTTACAGATCTTGCGGCGACGGGACTGCGTAATTTCAGCACCATACCAGGCACTGACGATGACGGAAACGAGATTCAGACGCTCACGGGCTACTGGGAACAAAACATTGCAAGGTCGGACGAATCGGGTAACTTCGAGTCGGGCGATATTGAGATCATGGTTAAGGGAATGAAGAATGGCGACGTTATCAAGCCGTCGTTTGAATGCTGGTTTGAGGGGAACGACGTATCACCTCACGGTAAATGTGCTTCAAAAATGCTGACTGTATCGGCAGCACCAAAGCTTAACATTACGCTGCTGAATAATGAAAAACTGACATACCTCAGCTCGTTCGATCTTGTCAACGGCGTTGAAGCTTCATCGGATCATCCGAATTCCCCGGATATAATCGACGGTGTTATGCTCGGCTACGGTGTTACGGTAGAGATGTACAACGACCCGACTTTGAAGGAGATGAAGGGGCTTGCGTTACCGAAGGACGGGCTAAACTTTGATCTGAGTTTTAACGGCAAGATGTACAACGAGTATGGTCAGGAAATTCAGAATGCCGTGAAAGCGCCGATAATCTGGGCGTATAAAGAAAACGATTCAACATCCTACGGGCGAAAGATCGGGGAATCCGTCAACATCATAAACATGGACTGGGCGGACGATGATTCGATGGATCAGCTGACTCACTATGCGTATAAAGCAGCACCCTACAATACAGGCAGCAACAACTATTCGTGTTACAACGGCGGCGGTTGGACATTGTCCGATCAGCGGCAAACGGGTAACCGTGAAACTACCGTTCATGCGACTATCAATGGATTTTCAATCAACGGAAACGCGCTGCCGACGGCTAATGCCCCCAATTCTTCAAGTAATATTCTCAGTTCGGGAGCGGTAAAAGCGTTCTCGGCAGGATATATTCAGGTTCTGCTTCCACTCGACAATATCAACAGCGACAATTTCTCCGCAGGTGATTACAGGGTTGGAATGAACGCTGTCGCCTCGGGACTTGAGGCTGTCAGCATTTCCGGGCAGAATGTACGCGATGTTCAGTCTGCTTCAAGCCTGAATACCGAGCAGCTTGTGAATGCAGAT
>CACZCM010000036.1 GCA_902779615.1 uncultured Ruminococcus sp.
GAAACCTTCCAATAAGCACGCTGTCCCGCAGCAGCCGCGATCCACACGGAGACTTTCCATGTTTTCCCGTTGTCGTCCGATACCTTTTTGCTTACTTTTGGATCCGGTGTGTCACTGTCGGTGTCGCTTTCCGTGTCACTGTCGGTGTCGCTTTCCGTGTCACTGTCGGTGTCGCTTTCCGTGTCGCTGTCGGTATCGCTTTCCGTATCACTATCGGTAGTTGTATCGGTATCATGCGACACAAGCGGCTTCGGATACGCATAAACATCATACAAGAACCCGGTGCCGTTGGGGTCGGTCATCGGAAGATCAACGAGAAACGGCACGGTCGCACCATCAAGATTTGCGGGCTTGTCGGCGTCGTTCATGATAACGAGGTAACGTCCCTGCTGAGCGGCGGGGAGAATGATCTTTACAGAACCATCTTCCCCGGTCTTGCCGGAAACGATCGCAGATGCGCCGACTGGAGGAGTGACGGACGTTTCGTCGGCTGCCGTCTTGTAGAGAAGGAAGCTAACGCCCGCAACGGGTTTGCCGGAAAGATCGACCCTCTCGCCTGTCACGGCAGAGTCGAGTGCGACCTCGCTTTCGTCGGCAGCTTCGTTAACAAAAATCGTAAGGGAAACGTCCTTTGACGTGTCCTTTACTTCGGCAGCCGCAGTGAGGGCTAACGACCCCACTGCGACCACAGCCGCCAAAAGGACACTGAGCATTTTTTTAATTTTCATAGAACATTGTCCTTTTCAAGTCGCTGTTTGACATAAAGCTGTCAATGTTATTTCGAATTACTCGTATCTCTTGGACTTAAGAAGAAATGCGCCTGCTGCTGCGAGTGCAAGACCGCAAACTGCGAACAGAGTTACGCCCATGCCACCGGTGAGGGGGAGTTTCTGAGAAGGAGTATTCTTAACTGTGATCAGCTTTGATGTAGCATCCTGGCTGAGCAGAGTACCTGTTGATGTAAGATTACCCTTAAGATTAGTTTCATCAATAGTAAATCTTATACGAGAACCGAGGAGTTCATGATTAGCATCAGTCTTTGTCTCTACAAGATAGTATGTACCATCTGCAAGACCACTGATAGTAAATTTACCTTCTGCATTAGTCTTGATCGGGTTTGCAGCTGTTATTTCTGTATCATCAGCATTGTTATAAAGCTTAAACTCAATGTTCGGAAGTACAGCGTTATTTGTGCTGTCTACCTTCAGAACGTCGATCTTACCTGTCCAAACGTAGGGGTCAGGACCTTCATCATCACTGGGATCTTCGGGATCATCGCCGTTGTTTCCGTCGGGAGTCGGAGGATCGTTAGGCTTGCCGCCATTGTTGTCGATCGTCGTATCTGTAGACGCACCGTTGTTATATGTCAGTTCAACGTCGTTAGGAACTCTCTCTGCAATTGCTTTGAGTTCTGTTGTAAATTCAACAACAACCTTACCGCCTGCAAATGCGTTCATGTTGGCAAAATCTTTAAGTGTTACAGTTACATTTGTTGCGGAGCTTGTGAGTGTGTACTTTGATGTTTCATCTGTTCCTGTTGTTTCTCCGCTCTTAAAGAACTTAACAGAAATGCTCTCAGGTGTGCCAAGCTTTGCGCTGTCGATATCATCGTTGATTACAAACTTTGTATAGTTTGTAATGTTAATAGGAAGTGCTGCTTCGATCTGCCAAACTGCCTTCTCGCCATTGAGCTTGTCAATGTTAGCCTTTGTGCCGAATGAAGAATCGGTTGAGCTCTTTACCTTCTTTGTTACTGTGGGATCGCCTGTATTGATCGGAACCTTCGGATAAACAGTAACATCATAGATCCAACCATCGCCTGCAGGATTTGTCATAGGAAGGTCAACATTGAAATCAGCAACCTTCGCTGACTGAATCGCAGGAAGAGTTCCTGTGTTTTCTACTTTATAAGTACCCTGCGGAAGCTTTGTGCCCACACCTGAGCCGTACTTTGTAAATGTTACTTTACCATCTGTACCTGTTGTACCTGTTGCAGTAACAGTGGCATCGCCAACTTTTGTGATAGTGAACTGCGAGCCCTGAATAGGTGTGTAGCCTGCAGGAGCTGCGCCGTCTGCGCCGGTTATTACAAATGTAGAAGCATCAGAAGCATTTGCAGCTGATCCATTGCCTTGAAGCAGATAAACAGTTAAACTAACATCTGCGCTCGTATCCTTAATTGGGTTGCTATCTGCGCTTGCGCTAACAGCAAACACTGACAAGCAGAGCATAACCGCTAAAAGCACGCTAAAAAATCTCTTTGCTTTCATTAATTATTCCTTCTTTCTTAAAATATTTTTTCCGTGCATGAAAGCTTCGCACGAATCGCCGTTGTTTGCATGGCTATTGTGTCACCGCAAGCGTGCCGCCATACATAAAGCACGTCCCGGTGGTTTTATTCAAAGCAGCGCATACTGCATTACTTTGTCTTTTCGTCTTTGTTGTCGGTTTTGAGCATATAAATGCCGAGCGCAATGAGAACAAGCCCGCCTGCTATCAAAACTACCACACCTACACCGCCCGTTTGGGGGAGATTTGTGGACTTGACATTTTTAAGCAAATATCCTGTTCCGTATGTCTGAATACCGGCTTGTACCTCTATCGGTTCTGTACTGCTGACAACTGCACTTGAACTTGACACAACCGAGCCATCGATCATTTGGCCGATAAGTCTGCCGTAAAGTTCATAGCCGTCCGGAGCCTTTGTTTCGACAATGTAATAGCGTCCTGCGGTCACATCCGTAAACTCAACCTCACCGTTACTGCCGCTTACTGCAGTGGCTACAGCTGATGCATCCGAATTCACCGAACCCGTTGACGTATTGACATCAGCCTCACGGTAAAGCGCAAAATGCGCTCCTTGCAGAGCTTCAAGATCTTCATCTACCTTTGTGAATACAATAGAACCTGTTGTAGGTTTGGTGTTGTTAAAGGTGATAACATCAGCAGCCGATAACTGGTCACCGTTAATAGCATTCTTATATTTGGTGATACTTGACGAATAGCTTGTAGCGGTTTCACTGGATATTATCTTCACAAAGTAGCGGCTTGCTACACTCGTATCGAGCGAATAAGGAGATGAAATGTTTCTCTCTTCTATTTTGAAGTATCTTGTTGTGGCTTCGTTAATAGTTATACTAAACGTTGCCTTGGCTTCACCGCCCGACAAAGCTGTCGTAGCACTGGCGCTGTATCCGCCGTTTTTCGTATTCCCACTTGCGTCCACTTCAGTTATGTTGAACTGGAAACTCGGATCAGATGCAGTCGGATTACTTCCGTTTACCGTTTTCTTAACGGGTATCGTCAGTATCTCAGGCTCCCTGACCACGTCAGTATTGGTACAAGTAACGGTAACATCATCATGATCCGAATCCAACGTAAAGTTCACGCCGTTTGCGGGCTGAGTTCCGCTTGTTGGCGTTCCGCCGGATAGTGTGAATGATGGTGTCCGGAAATTTGTCAGATCGGTTGTTTCGGTGATCCGCACGTCCGAACCTAACGGAATTCCGGTGATATAAGTTCCTTCTCCGTTTTTGGACACGGTATAACTGTTGTCAAGAGTAATGTAGCTTGAAGATCCGGGCACTTTGGCTTCAACTTTAAATGTAAAATCGCCCGCCTGCGAGCCGGAGTAGGTTTTTGCTACTTTTACTTTACCGGTTTTGACGGTGTTGGTGAAGGCTGTTTTGATAATGGTCGGTGCATTCGCATTGGCAGAGTCCGTTTTAAATACAAATCCCGCACCGTTGTCTACAGAAGTAACACTGCTTTTTGCTGCGCGTAAATATTCATCTGTAACAGCTACAGTCGTTGTATACTTATACGCCGCAGAAGCTGTATCCTCCACTACCTCGACCGTATTTCCGGTCACAAACTGCTCGTCAAATGAAATTCTGTAGTCTGCGCCATCTTTGATGGTAGTTTTTCCGCTGTTAAGAGAAGTTAGCGTAGTGCTGTCACCAACAGTAAATTTACGTGTGGCATTGCTGCCGTTTTCCTTATAGGTCAAGCCGAACGATTCATTTGCAATTGCGTTTTTGAATCCATTGTCGCTCTTTATCGCATCGTTTACATTGCCCGTATCAACCGTTTTGGTCGTCAGCAGCTTGTTCGTTGCGGGCGTCATGGTGAACTCCATCGAAAGGTTCGACTCACTCATTCCTCGTTCCATGTAGAAAAGGGTGAGTTTGTGGATCCTCGTGGGGTCGGATTTATCAATGACGCTTGACAAATCAACTGTCGGATTAGCCACATTAGCGCTTGTTTGATTAAATCTAGGTTTTTCGGCAGCATGTTCTGGCGGGTTACCATAATTATTGCCGCTCAAAACAGTATATACGCCCGTTGCTATAGACGCTTGTTCGGTTGCAAAATTAATTTCGCCTTGTGCTTTTTGATGGTCACCGCCCAGATCAAGCGCCAGCTTGCCATCGACATAAACCCATACGTCGTCATCGCCGCAGAATCTGAATTTGATATCCTCACTTCCGCCAGGGACTTTGCCGTTGAGGGTCAGTGTAAACGGAATATCAAGGCGCATACCGAAACCGAAGTCATAAGCATCGCCCGAGCCGTTTTCTTCGAATGGGAAAAATCCCGATCCGTTTGAATCACTTCCAAATCCCATATGTGCATCGGTCGCACCGGCAGAGGCACTGTAGTTCATTTGGAAATTTGATGTTCCGTAATCGCTCAGATATGCATTATCTATTTCTTCACCGAATGTTCTGTTGCTGTCGTAAATATATTTTTTATATGTCCCCATATCAACAACTCGCATCGGGAACTGCGTCGTAACTTTAGTTGCATAATTATCGGTTACAAGTCTGTCATCAAAATACGGTGCAACAACACTGCCCGTACCCATTGTAAGCTGATTGCTGTTGTTCAGGCTGTTGTTCGCAAGTCCTGCCATGGAGTATTTTGAATACATTCCGTCCGGCGCATAGGTACCGGCATTTAAGTACATCGAGTTGTTCGCCTGATTACTGAATTTAGCCAGCGGAGGAGAGAAATTCTCGGTACTTCTTGTAAAGCCTATATTCCCGCTATAATCATAACCGTAAGCATGCTCATTCGCATTAACTTCGTCCTCGGTATAGAAGTTACCGAAATACAAGGGAAGTTCCCAACTGCTCGAACCCGCAATCCCGGATATATAACTGTTCAGTCCATCAAACGGAAATGAATTTGCATACGTTCTGGAAGCTTGTTCGCCATTTTTGTTAACTACAACGGAACGCCAGCCGTTGTCTCTTTCATAGTCTGTATAATAATCATAAAATACAGCCGGAACACCGACTACACTGCTGTTGCCGCTAAAGCCGTTGCTTGCGGTAAGATTATTACCATAATTTGTAGTTGAAGGTGAACCGTATTTGTACCAAATACAGTTATCCTTTCCGGTTACATCTGATGAAATTGTAGTGGGTCGAAAAACATCTTGTCCGCTTTTTCGAGAAGAATTTTCACCACCAAAAAAGCAATCACCGGTTTTATTCCAATAACTGCTTGGCCAAGCAGTTGATCCGTCTGTAAATGGATCTCTTCCTCTGAGAAGCTTAAACGCGCTGGTATTGGACGGAAGATCTACATAATAAACCTTTCCTGCTAAATGCGTTAATGTATTCAGAACTCCGCCGCTGTCACCCCAATGCCATACCGCTAAATAAGCGTTGTCAGCTGACCAATCCGACACGCTGAAGTCAAAATACAGCCGACCGCCATAAACACTCGAAGCCACGGCGTTATCGGTTATCTTCGCCTCTGCAACATCGCCCACGACAAGCACCGAACACATCAGTACGATTGCCAGCAACAACGCGAACGCCCTGTTCAGCTTTGAATAAGTTTTCTCAAACTTAACAAATTGCATTTTATTACCATCCTTTCTTCATTATTTCCCGCCACACTTACGCAGGTCCTGACCGACCCTACATGTAACAGGTTTGTAATAAGATTTTAAGATAGTATGCACCCCCCTTGCCGTTTGTTACTATTATAAAACAACCATTTTTATATTTCAACCTTATTTTTGTTAACGATTTCTATTTCTGTGTTTTTAACATATTTTTGCCGTATAATTTGTGCACTTTTAACAATGCACTGTTTTTTGTTTTTTTCGTATTTTCGAATTTGTGTGTAATTCTGCTAAATAATTGTCATTTTCTCTGTGAATAATGTCATATTATGGGATATTAATATGAAAATTATGTGAACCGGAACGTTTTTTCGCTTTTTTGCCCACGAATAGCTTTTTATTCTTTCTCCCTGCGCCTGTTCTTTTTTAGGAGGCTGCTTTGTGGTACAAACATATAGAATAGTTTAATTAGTTACACGCGTGTTACCTTTGTGCAAGCCCGTTTTACTTGCTCTGCTTTTAACAACCACACATGATCCCTAGACTTATGCGGTTATGCAAAAAACCTTCGCCGATCTTTATTGTTCAGCGAAGGTTTTTGCTCGGCGGATATCCGCCTTTTCATTATATATATTTATCGCACCGTCGGTCACTAACGGCGCGATATGGTTTCGGGCATTCCGGATCTATGATCTGCGGGGTTCGTGTTTACTTGAGCCTGTCAGAATGATGAGAATTCGTATCAGAAAAAATAACGTCAGCGCTATTCCCGCTATGCGAAGTGCATTCTCCGTTTTTATTGTTGGCTCCGACGACTCAAACGGCTCTCCATCGGGCAGCTCCTCCGCCGTCAAGAGCTCTGATTCAGGCTCGGTTTGTCTGATCTGCTCGCTCTGCTCCTCTTCTGCGCCGCTTTCCGCATCGTGTGCGCTTTCGACGACTGATCCGCTTGCGGCGCTCTCGCTTCGGGTCGGTTTTTCGCCTTGTGCCGCCTGCGGTGTGAGGTCGTCTTCGCTGCCCTCCTCGAAAATTCTTTCGGCGTAAACGAGGATCCTGTGAGAATTGACCCAGTACGGGTGACAGGTCAAAAGCGTCACCATATCTCGCTTCGGCACTATCATGACCTTTTCTTTATCATATGGAGTGATCACGATCGACTTCACGATCCTATAATACAGCGTTTCTTCAAATGTCCTCAAAACAATAACATCGCCTGTTTCCAGCTGCTCAACCTCTCCAAGCATTCCCGGCAGGCGGTGGGCAGCCAGTACGCAGTTGGTGTTTTCGCCGCCCGCAGGGAAACTCGTTCCCTCCATGACGCACGCCCCTCGGCTGAGATTGAGGTCGTCTATCCCGTAGAATATCGGCATTTTAACATTGATTTTGTCGATCTCAAGCCAGCCGATCATGTCGCTTGGAAGTGTCTCGGTCACTATTTTGATCCACTGAGGCTGCGCAGGCTTATCAGCGAAAATATCCTGCTGACCGCTTTGAAATATTTCTTCATTATACTGCTCGACGCTGCGGCGCAGCTGATCTGCCGTATCGCTGTCTGAGGATATCAGACCCTCGGCGGCAGTTTCAAATCGCTCGATATCCCTTCGGCTCTCGTATTCCCTCAGAAAATATCTCCCGTAGGGTTTCGCCAATATCAGAAAGCCCGTGAAAAGTGCGATAAAAGCTATAATATTCAAAACCTTTTTCATGACTGTTTCTTAAACCTTGACGATAAAACAAAGCGATATACCGCAACGATAGCAGCAACCACGACCGCCGAAAGCAGCACCCCGATCAGAACCGCATACAAATATTGACTGATCCATGTATTGACGATCACATTATTTGTGGCTTCCTCAATACTGCGGGCTTCCTCATAATCCACCCTCGCCCCCCTGACCAGGAGTCGGTGAGTATTTACGCCGTACGGCGTGCAGGTGACGAGCGTTACAAGGTCACGTTCGCTGTCAATATACAGTCCGTCGGTCTGATTCGGAAGAACAACGCTCTTGTTCTCTACCATGTAGGCAAGCGTTTCCCCCATCACATGAAGATAAAACACATCGCCCTCATTCAGCTGATCGAGATTAGTAAAAAATTCCTTGTCTGCCGTTCCGGTATGACCTGAAAGAACGCAGTGGGTACCCTTTCCGCCAACGGGGAGGCTGGTGCCCTGAAGATGACCGATACCCTTGGCGAGGACATCTGCGTCTGTATAGTGATACACCACAAGCCGGCAATTGATCGACGGTATCTCGATCGACCCCATCGCCCCGTCACCGTTGTTGTTAAGCAGATCGATATACGGGTGCTCGTCCATTTCCGTGGCGTCGGCATCGAACGGGTCGGTGAGCTTTACCTGACTTTCGAGAAGATGCGAGTTGTAGTCCCGGCAATCCTCCAGCATGGTATTTATCTGCTCGGGTGGAAGCTCACTGACCTGCGCGTCGTAATAATCTATCAGCTCCTGCTGACTGCTGCGAAACAGCAAGTTGCTGACAACAGGATAAAGAAGGATCACAAGCCCTGCCAGAACAACCGCTGCCGCAGCAATTGTGATTATCTTAGTTTTCATTAACGCTTATGCGGCAGCTGCGCCGCCCTTTTTTCTGTTGATAAGGATAATTACCGTGCCGCCTACTGCAACGAGAAGTATGCCGCCTACCGCAAGCAGCCAGTTGCCGTATTCACCGGTCAGCGGGAGGTGGAAGCCCTTCTGGTTGAGAACGTCGAACTTAATGCTGTACTGATTATTGTCTTTTGCGCCGTATTCAAGATTCACCTGATCTCTCGTTACAGCGCAGCCCTTTTCAGCGCCTTCATAAAGATCGAAATTCGTTGTGTCTAAGATATCTCCGTCTTTCTTTGCGGTAATTGTAACAGTAATAACGTTGGCGATGTTGTAGCCTGCATCTTTGAGCGCTTGATTGTCCATCTCCTTGAGGTAGTACGTACCCTCGCCAAGGCCGTGAAGCTGCAGCGTACCGTCTGTAGTGTTTACTGCAAGCTCGGTAACTTTAACTGCGTCATCGCTGTCTGCTCTGGTATACTTGCCGTCGTTTGCTCCCGATGAGTCCTTTACGAACTCGATCGCATGACCCATGGCTTCGTCGGAGAACAGCTGGAATTTTACGTTTTTGTACTGATCGACCGTTGCGCCATCGCTGAACACCTTCAGCGTATCGATGTCGTAAGTATATACGTTATTGTTGTCAGGAGTGATAACGTCCTTCGACCGGGGATTGAACGGGTCGTTGCTGTAAGTGATGTTTGCCGAGTTGGAGTTCCCGCTTACTCCTGCTTCACCCATAAGCTGAGCATTGTATGTGAATACAACGTCCTTGCCGTCAAGCCCGTCTGCCTTCAGCTTCGGAAGAACGAGGTTAACTGCGAAGAATGTTGAGCCGCTGCCGGAATTCACAACATAGCCCGATTCCCAAAGTCTGCCGTAAGCTTTGCTCGCTACATTTGCAGCAGTTACGGAATCTTTCTCTGACGCTTTAACTATATACAAGCCGTCAACGTCGTCTACCGTGACCTTCTTGACAACACCTGTGAAGAGAAGAGAACCATCAGTGTCCTTTACTTCCATCTTCATGCCGTCAACGTCAATACCTCTTATTGTGGTATCCTCTGCGATAAGATCCTGATTGATCATCTTATCCTTCATGACGAACATAAAGCGGTCTTCGTTCGCTGCGGTTTTTACTGCAAAATTAGCCTCTGTTATTTCGTCGTCATTTGTTATGCCCAGAAGCCTAGTGCCGTGAGCAGCAAAATCGTAGCTTCTCATCGAAGGAATGTGCGACTCGATCTTATACTGAAGAACATCGCCGATGTTTGCAGTGATCTTGTCGTAGCCCGTGGTCGCTGCGGGTGTTGCAGTATTGTACTTTGTGGACTCGCTGTTCTTCTTGTTAGTTTCGTTGTTGTTGATCTTGTTTGCGTCAAGCAGGTTGTCAACGCTCTTGTCAACGGTGATGGGAGTAGCCTTAAGGTTAACGGAGCTGTTGTCGGGAACATTCAGAATGCTCTGATTGATAGCTGTTGCGCCTTCCGCTGTGTCGCTTTCATCGGAAGCGATGACAATATAGTAACCGTAGGTCAGATCTGTAAGCGTTGACGAACGTTCTGTCGGAGCGGCAACAGTCTTGTCTGCTGCAATATCATTCGCCTTAACATATCTGCTCGCCCAGTCAGAGAGAAGTCTTGCTGCGCTCGCCGTTGTTTCGGTTGCGCCTGCGGGAGTGCTCACTATCCTCGAAACGAGATCGGCTTCGAAATAAGTCTTTTCAAGTCTGCCGATATGAGTAACCTGATGAGTAGCATTATCCTGCTGATATGGTGCATTATCGATCTCGATGTAGTCCTTGTCTGCGTTCCCTGTGGGCCGACTTGCGCTCAGAACAAGATAATTGTTCTGTGTATCGTAGGTAAGATACAGATTATTCTGATCTGAAATGACCGTGCCGCTTGTCGCAGTATATGCAGTCTTAGCTGCTGCGAAGAAATTTTCCCAAGGGGCGGTTACAACATACACATTCTTGGAGTCATTGGTATTCGTCATTGCATCAGGCTGAGCTGAATCCTTCGGCACAACAAGTTGAAGCATCTCATATGCGCTGATCGAAATATCCGTGCTGATGTTTTCGGGTATCGTGACCGTCAGGTTTCCTTTTTTTGTAACAAGCTGAACATTTGTCGGAACGTTTGAAACCGTTGCCGCAAAGCCGGTCAGAGGCATAGCGAATGCCGAAGCTGACATGACCATAGCCGCTGCCAAAATCAACGCTTTTCTTTTTATGGTTTTTTTCATGTTCGATCCTTCTTTCTTTAGATTCAATCGTTTTTGCTGCGCCCGCCGCAGAAAGTCCGCCGCAGGCGCAATGAACGTTTTCTTACGGAGTGATTTCGGTTTTCACCCCGCTTTCCCGCTTTCGCATCATCATAACGCAGGCAGCCGCCAAACCGCCCAGTATGACGAGCATTGTTCCGATCACAACAAGCAGCCTCATTCCCGAGCCGCCTGTTGTCGGCAGCTGCATCTGACGTGTATTTTCTACCGTATAGGTGAAATCATGCGGTTTGTTGATACCTCCGTTGTAGAGGTCGATCCCCGTCAGAGAGTTGAAATCTGCCAGCGCATAATACCCTTCGGGAACACCCGTTTCTCGGATCGTGTAATAAATGCGCTGTCCTTGGTCGTCGACCATCGGAAGGTTATGGAACTCCAATACGCTCTCCTGCGGGTAATCCGAGGGCCGCAGCGTAACGGGAATATAGAATTCTGCGGCGTCATCTTTAATACGCTGCGAAACGGAATACTTCACGCCGCCGATCTCATATTTTCCGTTGTCGTCTATCGTTCCGTCATTAAGAAGCTCGTTGTAGGTAACGATATCTCCGAGAATATAATCATATTTCAGCGCTGCGGTTGAGTCGGTGTAGTAATAATACCGCTCCTGCCCGCCATAACGCTCCTTGTGGACGATATAGGTTTTGCCGCCGTAGGTCAGCTCGTTGTCGTAGCTGTAGTAGCTGCCGCTCTGCTTCAGCATATCAAGCACGGCGCTGTCGCCGAGTATCACCTTGTATTGCAGCGCCGACACACGAGTATCAAACGGATCGGACGATATGAGGTTTTCCGGCTCACTGTCCGCTGTATAGAAGCTGTCGTCGCTCGGGTCGTGCGCGCGATCAACACGGTACAGGCTGAACTGCGCTCCCTCAAGAACGTCGCCGCCGCCCGTTTTCTTTACGATCGTTACCGAGCCGAGTATTCTGTCGTTAACGGCATTCAGCGTTACCTCCTTCGAAACGCCGTCAACAACGGTGTCGTCGAGCGCGGTATAGTACATTTTAATGTCAACGCCGTTAACGGTCACTCTGCCTTCGCTGTATTTATAGCTGATGAGATTGTCCTCGTTTCGTCCCTGAAGGCAGATCCCCGATTCGCCCGTTTCATCATCAAAGCTCCATATGAAAGAGTCTCCGCTCGGCGTTTCTTTTATGGGAATGTTCTTGATGAACGTATAGCTGCTGTCGGGCTGCTTCCGATAAAACTTTGCTTCAATATCGTCGGCAGTTTTTTCAACGTCAAGCTTGAATTCATACACGAGATTCTCCGAGCCTTGCTCCCTGCCCTCAATGAGGAACTCGATCGACGTCCCCTGCGTTATATCAACAACATGATCGACATTCGTCATATTGCCCCACTGCTTTTGAACCTCAAAATCGATATAATACAATCCGAGATTCCAGTTCGGGCTGGAGAAGGTGTCGCCCGGTATCTTCGTCTTGTCGGGCAGCTTTATCGGCTGAGATAGTCTTGCGTTTATAAATTTGGATTTGTCGCCGCTGTCGTATTCGCCCTTCGCCTTGCTGCCTCTCACCGTCAGCTGATTTCCGTCTGTCGTTGCGCTGAGCTTGTTGAATTCGATCGGGTGGATCCCACTGTTTTTCATGTAACAGTAATCCGTCCCCGCTTGTTCGGTAAATACGACGGTATATGTTCCGACTGCAAGGTTATCGAACCGATATTCGCCTTTTTCATTCGTCAGAACCGGCTTGACTTCCTCTCCCAAAACATTCTTGACCGTACTGGTCAAGTCGGGTTCGCCTCGTTCGTTTGCATATCGGAGCGTTGCCTCGATGTTCATGATGGGATACTCAAGCTGCATGACTGTTTTTCCGTACTGAGCATTGTAGTATTCAACGGCTTCCGCCGTGTTGTATAATCCGTCCTGATCCTGATCCATCCAGACAGTTCCGGAAATAACACGATCGATCGTCACCGCCTTCACTTCGTTTGAAATACTCGTAAGCGAATATGTCGGGTTATCGCTCGATGGATCGGTGATCCTGCGGAAGAAGAACGTGTTGCCGTATTGGTTGCCGCCGACCTGAGTTATCGGTACATTTTTTGATCCTTCTCCGCCTTCGCTTTCGATAAGCTTGGCGGGTTGGTCATCGGTTTCAACGGGAGGTTTGTACTCATTCGGCGATGTTACTATTTCGATCCGAACTCTGTTATTTCCCTGAACGCTCGGGATAAATCCGTAGAGCAGCGGAGCCGCGTTGTTGATCGTTCCGTCAGCGTTAAATCTCAATGATCCAAGTCCGCACTCCGAAAAATCATATATAACAGACCGTTCTGCGTCTTTGTAGCCCGCCTCTGCCGTAAAGGTATACTCAGGGTATGATCGAACAATATCTGTGACCTCATTTTCAAGCGTCTCGATCGGAGAGTATTCCTCTCTCGGAAGCTTTGCTCTCGTCAGTTCGCTGCTCCAAGTCATGTCATCGTCATTGATGAATCTGATATCGCCGCCGCTGCCCTTAAATGCTTCATAATCGCTTTCATCGGTGAAGGTTACCTTAACATTTTTCACACGATAACCGCCCGTGAAATCGGTTCCTCTGCCGTCTTCGTTGTGGGGCAGAATATCGAATATCTGAACATTTTCGTTTGCAGCCATTCCGCTGTTGCCGTAATTCAGAACGAACGTTATGTCTTCGCCGATCTCGACCGTCTTTTCTTTTATATTGAGCGAAATACCCTCCTGCGTTGACAGCGCAACCGTAATTGTTGTCGTGTCAGTGTGAGCTTCCGCCGCAAAGATGTTGTAACTTGAATACTCCGCCGTGATCTCCGCCTCGACCGTCAGCGCAAGACCGTGCTCCTTGATGTCGTTTTCGGGGTTATTCTCGTCGCCGATCTTGCAGTCGAAAAGCAGCATCGGCAGCTTCAGGTCAATATCCGAAACGAATGTCTTGTAGGTAACTGTGCGTGATGCGGGGTCATATTCCTCCGTCCACTCCAGTCCGCCCTCGCTGTAGCCGCAGTCGGGATCGGAGTAGTCGAATCGAAGACTTCTCGGCTGGTAGTTGAGATGTTCCGGGATTTTAAGCGTGACAGTGACATCGGTGCTTAGCTTGCCGCTGCCGACCAGCTCCGTCTTCTTTGCATCGCTTGAGATCATGATCTTGGGAGTGATTCTGAAGGTAACGTCACGTTCGCCGTCCGTGATCTTGTATTCCGTCTTATCGGTATTGGTATTCGCTACCTTTGTTGCAACATTCAGTGCGATCGAGGTATCGAGCGAATACAAAAGCAGCGTATTGCCTCGAGACATTCCGTTGTGAGTCCCGGGGACCTGCAAGCCGTTTCGGTAGCGGGTCTTGACGTACTCGTCCTCCTCGCTGCCGTTGACATCGATAGTAACGGGGTACTCGCCGTCCTGAGTATAATAGGAAAGCTTTCCGATATAAGTTTCTCCTGCGTTCAGCCCTGCGCCAAATACGGTAAGACCATCGGCGTCGGCGCCGCTTTTTGTTTTGCCGGAGCTGAAGGCGTGCTGCTCATCTGCCCAATTGAACTGATAGATGTGCTGCTTCTGAGTTCCCTGAGAATAATAGACCTTGTAGTGAGGGCGATATGTCAGCCACCCTCTGACGTCGTTTGTGGTGCAGAAAGTATTGCCCACCTTGTCGAACTCACCGGTCACATTCATGCGTGCGTACGTTTCGACGCTTCGTCCGGTCCTGATGCAGCAGTTGCGGAACTGATAGAGGATCGCCACGCACTTTGCGTTTTCGTTGCCGTCAAAATAATTGTGGAGATCGTCAAGCGTCTTGAAGTAGATCAGGTTTTCTTCGTTATAGCTGTCCATATCCTCCGATCCTCCGTCGTCGTAGGCAATATTCGGCGTAACGGAGGTGTCGGTGAGCTGCTTTTTGTTCCAGTTGCTTCCGTCCTTTTTCGCCGCATATAGGATCGTCAGATCGTAGTTTGTTGTGACGTTCGAAGCCCACGAAGCCTCCGTTTCGGAGGTCGATATCTTGAACGAATCCTGAACGATGGACGCGACTCTGCTTTTGGGTTCGTTTATTACCGCAGGCGCGCCGACAGGCGTGTAAGCGTCTGCGTCAAACTTCTGGAGAATGTTCAGAGCCGTCAGATAATTGTATTCTATCAGATTCCATACCGTTGAATCATACAGACTGTCGTCAAGCATATAGTACGCCCCCGACGAGGTGTCGATCGACTGACTATGGAAATTGGCAGCTCCCCGAATATATACAACGGAGTTGATCGGCGTATCGCCCTTGCCCGTGTCCTCCGATTGGTTGATCGGGTTGATGTTTTCCATGTTTTCGTCATAGAAAATGTTTGTCTTTCCTATTACGTTGCCGTTGCCGCCGCTGCTGATCTCGATAGGTCTGAGGATCGAGATGAAATTGTCGGCATAGCGCCTTTCGTTCTTTGCGTACTGCGCCTTCAGCTCGCTAAGATCGCTAAGATGATAATACTCATTCATGTATTCGAGGTCTTTATTTATGCGTTCCTCTGTATTGAGATCCGACGCGCACTCGACCTCATCAGGCTGAGCACCCGAAATGCTGACCGCTTTGAAATTTGAAACGGCAGCGTTCGCTGCGATCTGGTAGCGCCCGTTTGCAAGCCCCGCCGTGTCGATATCAAGAGGAAGTATTATCTGAATGTATCCTGCGGAAAAAGCCCTGACGGAGTTGGAGGCCAGAATGCTGCTGTACACTCCGACTGCGTTCTGGGTAGTATTATGGCTGCTGCACGTAAAGCCGTCGATAACAGCGTGTACTTTGATCTCGTTTTCGTCGGAGGACGAGGAGTTCTGCAGCGTCCAGCTTCCTCCGTTGTAGCAGGAATAACTAGTCGAGCCTGAGTTGAAGGGAGCGCTTGCGTGCGCGTAGTGAGTATATTTGTGCATTGCGTCGTCGTCCGCCCAGTCCATGTTGATAATGTTGGCGGATTCGCCGATACGCCTGCCGGTGTCGGTATTCATGTTTTCTTTGTATGCCCACACGATCGGTTTTTTTGCGTGCCCGGGGAGAGCGTGGCCCGAGTCGTTATAGAGCATACCGTTAAACGAAAGATCCATCTCTACCATATCTTTCGGAAATTCGATTCCGAGGATATTCTTCACTGCGGGGTCGTTATACAGCTCCACAGTCACGCCGTATCCGAGCATAACTCCCGACACAACTCCCGGCTCGCCGATGTGTTCTTCCGACACCTCAACTCCGCCTATCGTATCGAAAAGCCCGCCGTAGGTCAGCTGTTCGTTGT
>CACZCM010000037.1 GCA_902779615.1 uncultured Ruminococcus sp.
CAAATCTGTTGGTTCTGGGAAGAATAAATGCCGAATGCGGCGATAACTATTGTTACCGGTAAATCGGAACGGAACATGGGAGCGGCAGCATGCCGCAAATCTGTTGGTTCTGGGAAGAATAAATGCCGAATGCGGCGATAACTATTGTTACCGGTAAATCGGAACGGAACATGGGAGCGGCAGCATGCCGCCGGTAATTAAGGAAGTGGTTTTTGTTGGAGATCAGATTCTTCAAAGATTTCAAAAGATATTTTAACTATGTTGTCTTCGCAGCAAAAGCGGAGCTGAAGTCGGAGGTAGCCGACTCTTTTTTAAGCTGGCTGTGGTGGTTCCTCGATCCGCTGCTCTATATGCTGGTTTATTCGTTCATTGCCGTTGTCGTTTTTAAGAGCAGCGTGCAGTATTTTCCTGTGTTTGTGTTTTTGGGGCTTAATACATGGACATTTTTCTCTAAAACTATGAAATCAAGCGTCAAGCTCGTCGCTGCAAAAAAGACGATCGTCACAAAGGTATATGTGCCGAAATATATGTTCGTCTTCGAGAAGATCGGAGTCTACGGATTTAAAATGATCATTTCGAATTTGCTTGTCGTTATTACTATGATCGGGTATAAGGTGCCTGTTACATGGCGTGTTGTTTGGGTGATCCCTATTTCACTCGTGCTTGTCGTGGTCACATTTGGAATGAGCACCATAATCATGCATTTTGGCGTATTTGTGGAAGACCTTCTTAATGTAATAACCGTTGTGCTTCAGCTCGGATTTTACCTTTCCGGTATATTCTATTCGATCGAGTCTATCGGAAATAATATAAAGGGACGAGTTCCCGACCCTTACGGAGAGATGCTCGTAAAGCTCAATCCGTTCGCTCTGCTGATCACCGATCTGCGGCGAGTGCTGCTGTACGGCGAGAATCCCCACTGGGTAATGATGTGCGCTTGGTTTGCGGCGGGGCTGCTGATGTCGTTTGTCGGTGTTAAGATCATATATAAATTCGAAAACAGCTATGTAAAGGTGATTTGATCATGTCAGATATTACAGAAACAGCGATAACGGTGTCTGATGTTAAGATCAGATACAGAATGTTCAAAAAGATCTCTCTGCTCAAAACGATCCTTGCGCCGTATAAGTATAAAAAAACAGAACTGTTCGAAGCGGTAAAGGGCGTAAGCTTTGAAGTGCCTAAGGGTCAGATACTTGGTATCGTGGGAAAGAACGGCAGCGGTAAGTCTACACTGCTCAAGGCGATCGCAGGTATATTTTCTCCCGATGAGGGTACGATCGATCTTCACGGTCACAGTGTGTCGCTGATGTCGATCGGCGTAGGATTCCAGTCCAAATTAAGCGGCAGAGAAAATATCTATCTGTCGGGGCTGCTTTTGGGCTTCAATAAGCAGCAAATAGACGAAAAGCTTGACGAAATAATTGAGTTTTCGGAGTTGGGCGATTTTATTGACCGCCCCGTAAAGACATACTCAAGCGGTATGCACTCGAAGCTTGCTTTTTCTATTACGGCGATACTTGAAACAGAGATCATGCTTGTCGATGAGGTCCTATCCGTCGGCGATGCTAAATTCAAAAAGAAAAGCTACGAGAAGATGAAGAGCCTTATCACGAATTCCGAAAGGACTGTCGTGATAGTATCCCACAGCTCCGAAACGCTCAAGCAGCTTTGCGACACGATATTGTGGCTGCATGACGGCGAGGTAAGGATGCAGGGGTCGTGTGACGAGGTGCTGCCGAAGTACGAGGAGTTCATGTCGTAACGGTGATCGTATGCACAGATTTTTTGAGAAGCTAAAGGGCGTTAGACCTGCGGATATCCTACATATATTTTTGTTTATCACGGCGCTGCCGATTGCGTTTTTCTATAAGCGTAAGCGGCGGGGCTTGTGGCTTTTATGCGACAATGGCATCGAGGCTCGTGACAACGGCTTTTGGCTGTTTGAGTATATTCGCCGGGTCCACCCCGAGTGCGACTGCGTTTTTGCGGTAAATAAAGACAGCCGAGACAGAGATAAGGTCAGAGCGCTGGGGAAAGCAGTTGATTACGGTAGCTTCCGGCATTGGGTCTTATATCTCACCGCGCGGGTCAATGTCAGTTCCCAAAAAAGCGGCAAGCCGAATTTCGCTGTGTGTTATCTTTTGGAAGTATACGGACTGCTTAAAAATAAGCGGGTCTTTCTGCAGCATGGGGTAATTCTTACCGACATTGAATTTTTGTATTATGAGAATACGAAAATGGATATGTTCGTTACGAGCACATACCGTGAATGGGAGTATGTAAGCAAGAATTACGGCTATCCCGAGGGCAATGTTAAACTGACAGGGCTGCCGAGATTCGATAAGCTTCATGACTTTGATATTGTGGAAAACCAAATACTTATCATGCCTACATGGCGTGACTGGCTTGGTACCAATGCCCTAGCGAAAAACGAAGAAAAGGACAAAGCGCATTTCATCGAAAGCGAATACTACAAACGGTGGAGCGGGCTTATCACAAGCAAGCGGTTTGAGGAGATCTGCCGTAAGTATAACTGCAGTGTGATGTTTTGTCCTCATCGTGATACGCAGCGGTTTATCGATCTGTTCGATACGGAGAACCCATTTGTTGCGATCTGCGATTACGATCACTTTGATGTTCAGCAGCTGCTGAAAGATTCGGCGTTTATGATCACCGATTATTCAAGTGTTCAGATCGACTTTGCGTATATGAAGAAGCCGCTTGTGTATTATCAGTTCGATTATGAGGAGTTTTCCGCTAAGCATTATCACAAGGGTTACTTCGATTACGAGAAAGACGGATTCGGGCCGATCGCTGATAATTTGGAAACACTGCTTGATAATATTGAATCGGCGTGTATTCGGAAATTTGAGAATGAAGATAAATACTTAGAAAGACATAAAGATTTCTTCACGCTTTATGACACAAATAATTGCGAAAGAAATTATAATACAATAAAAGAAAGATACGGGCTGTAAGTGAGGGATATATGTGAAAGCGGAAAAGCCGATCGACTTTGTGATAATATGGGTAGACGGCAGCGACAAAAAATGGCGTGCCGAAAAAGCGAAATATGACGGCAGCGCCGAGGGAGCGTCCGACAGCGAGGTTCGCTACCGTGACTGGGACAATCTGCGCTACTGGTTTCGGGGTGTGGAGGAGTTTGCGCCGTGGGTCAACAAGATACATTTTGTTACATGGGGACATCTTCCGCCGTGGCTCAACACCGAAAACCCCAAGCTTCATATTGTGAACCACCGTGATTATATCCCCGAAAAATATCTCCCTACTTTTTCATCGCACACTATTGAGCTGAATCTCCACAGGATCGAGGGGCTGGCAGAGCAGTTCGTATATTTCAATGATGATATGTTCATAACGGCGCCATGTTTGCCCGAGGACTTTTTCAAGAACGGCAAGCCGCGCGACACTGCGGCATTGGACTGCATCTGCTTTCAGACCGACAGCGCAGGATTTTTCAACGGCGCAGACATCACGGTCATAAACGATCATTTCAGCAAGGGAGAATCGATCAAGCGTGATCTTGGGAAATGGTTTGATCCGCGAAACAATCTCAAGAACATTCTTCGTACAGTTCTGCTGCTGCCGTGGCACTGGTTCCCGGGGTTTTATTACCAGCATACTCCGAACAGCTTTTTGAAGGCGACGTTTGAGGAGATCTGGGAAAAAGAGCCTGAAAAGCTTGACCGGACTTGCTGCGATAAATTTCGCAGAGAGGGAAATGTTAATCAGTGGCTGATGAAATACTGGCAGCTTGCTTCGGGGAATTTCGAGGTCCGGCGCGACAGCTTCGCCTTCTGCTACCATGTGAAGGAGTACAATTACGGTGCGCTGCTGGAGGATATTCCTTCGCGCAGGCATAATTTGATCTGTATCAACGATACAGCCGACACACTCGATTTCGAAACGAAGAAAGAGGGCGTGAAGGAAGCGTTTGAAAAACTTCTGCCGGAAAAGAGTTCGTTTGAGATATAGCAGGCGAGCGCCTGCAGGCAAACTCCGCTCGGCTTTATATGCTGCGATAGTTATCGCCCAATGTCATTAACTTAAGGTCCGATAGAGCACAGCATAAAGTTTTCGCCAAGCCTTTTTCAAAAGGCTTGCGGTTTCCAAAGGCAGAGGTCTCCCACGGAGACCCGCGCCTTTGGTCGCTGAAGGCATGCGTCTGCCCTTTTCGAAAGAGGGGTATTTTGGCAGAAAATGCCCCTAACTAACGGCAAGAATAAAGTATCCTTGCCACCCCAAGGCAACGCATATTTGTTGATTCCGACGAAAGGATCACAATTTGCTCATTTACAGATTTCTTAAAGAAAGTTGATTTCCGTGGCAGATCGAGGGGGACTTTTGCGATTGTTGAATTGCCATATAATATGAATTATAAGCAGACTATATGTATGCGATCCCGTGTAAGGAGGCGTCGAGGCGGTGGCAAAAAAGAAAAGAAAAGCGGATAAAGAAATAACAACGGAAAGCGGCAGTACCCGGCAGGATAGTTCTGCGCAGGAGCAGCTTGTGAGCGATGAGGACAGTGTAAATATAAAAAAGCCCGCCAAGAAAAAAGCGCGCACTATCAGTACCGCGAGGCGGGAAAATGAGATGAGCAGCACTAAGATCTTTTTGGTACTCTCGTTTATCGTGCCGTTTTTGATATTGGGCTATATGTTTGTACGAGCCGATATTTATCCTTTCGGAGACCGACAGGTGCTTTATTCCGACTGCAAGCAGCAGTATCTGCCGTTTTTGAAGGAGTTTCAGCGAAAGCTGCAAAGCGGCGATTCGATGTTCTACTCATGGCACAGCGGCATGGGCACCAATTTTCTCGCTATGATAGGCTATTATATCTCAAGTCCGCTGAATTTGCTGACGCTGTTTGTCCCGATAAAATATATTCGCGAGGCAATGGCAGTTATAATCATGACCAAGGTGGGGCTTGCAAGCCTTTTTACGGCGGTCTTCCTGAAAAATGTTTATAAACGAAACGACCTTTCGCTGACGGCGTTCGGGTGCTGCTACGCTTTCTGTGACTTCTTTTTGGGGTACTACTGGAACGTGATCTGGCTTGACAGTGTGGCTCTGCTTCCGCTTTGCGCGCTGGGCGTGTATTGTGTAGTATACCAAAATAAGTATAAAACATATATAATCTCGCTTGCGATTGCTTTTTTATCAAGCTATTATATAGGTTATATGCTTTGCGTGTTTATCGTCTTGTGGTTCGTCGTTCAGTCGGTGATAAAAGGCTTCGAGCTTACGGAGTTCTGCGTGAATGCCGTCAAAATGGCGGGGTACTCGGTAATCGCGCTCTGCATGACTCTGCCGGTGACGCTGGTAAGTTATATCCAGCTTCAAAATACTGTAGGAACAGAGGACTCGTTCCCCGATAAGATCGAGATCTACAATAACTTTATGGAAATGCTGGCGAATCTTTTCAGCTTCCATAAGCCCACCACCATGGAAGGGCTGCCGAATGTCGGCGCAGGAGTGGTGTGCATACTGATGACAGTAATTTTTGTCAGATCTAAAGTCATAGCAAGGCGAGAGAAGATCGCTCTGATTTCGCTGCTTGGATTCTTGTTTGTAAGCCTTAATGTCAATGTGCTCGACTATATCTGGCACGGCTTCCATTTCCCGAACCTTATCCCGTATAGATTTGCGTTCCTGTTCAGCTTTGTTTTTGTTGTGACAGCGTACCGTGCGTTTACCGCTTTTGTGCAGCTTGACAAATTTGACCTGATCGGTATGTGCATTATCACGATAGTTATGATATGCGTTACTGTGTTCTATCTTGATAAAACTGCCGTTATAGGCAGCCTGATAGTTGCCGGAGTCCATATTATGTTTATGACTCTTTATGAGCTTGATCTGCTTAACAGACGGATGCTGGTCGTTTTTGCAAGTCTGGCGATCATTGCCGAGATGTGTTTCAGAGCCGATATCGGTGTCGATACGGTAGGCACTACTTCATGGACAAATTATCCCGCAGATGAGGAAGAGGTCACGGAGCTTGCGGATTATGCGGCCGAACAAAGCGGCGGCGATCTTTTCAGGATAGATCAGGAGTACTACTCCACGAAAAATGACGGCATGATATACGGCTATAACAGCGCAGGACAGTTTTCGAGCACGTCCTACAGGACGCTGATAGATTTTACGAGCGATTTTGGTATCGTTTCCAAGCGAAGCTCATTTCAGTATCTTCTTACATCGCCCGTTGTTTCCATGCTTCTGAATGAAAAATATCTTATTTCAAGGGACGGCTACAACGGAAACGACCCGTCGCTTAAAGAGATCAAAACGGCGGAGGGCAGCAGCGTTACACTGTACGAGAACAAATATTATCTGCCGATAGGCTATATGGCGAAAAAAGGCGGCGAGTACGCCGATCTGATCAGCGAAAATATGTTCATCAATCAGAATGAGGCATTTTCGGCGCTCACCGGTGTTGCAGACGACGTATATACTATACTCGATCCGTATGACGACGACAGTTTGAATTTCGAGTGCGAAGAGGAGTCAAAGGGGCTGTATAAATTTGAGATGACAGACGGCATGAATGCGGGTGAGATCAAGGTCATGTACAAAGCTCCCGAGGACGGTATGCTTTATGCGTGGGCGAATATCAAATCCGCCGATACGATCGAGGTCAAGAGCAGCGAACTGAACCATACGTATGAGGTCGAGGCGCAGCGGTATATATTCCCGCTTGGATATTACAAAAAAGGCGAGATCGCAATTCTTGACGTGGCGGCGGAAAAGCGCGCCAAAAACAGGATCGCCGTTGGATATCTTAATGAAGATGTGCTTGACAGGGGCTACAAAGCGCTTAAAGATCAGTCACTGAGAGATGTAAGCTATACGAGCACAAGAGTCAGCGGAATTATTGCGGCAGATGAAGACGGACTGTTCATGACATCTATACCGTGGGAAAAGGGCTGGACGCTTTATGTGGACGGCGTGAAAACGGAAACAAAAGCAGCTATGGGTGCGTTTTTGTGCGCTGACATTGGCAAAGGCGAACACGAGATAGAGCTTAGTTATGTTCCAGAGGGGTTTGCGGCAGGCTGCGTTATCGGAGGTCTTGCGCTCCTTGTATTTGTGGGTATGTGTCTGTATGACAGAAGAAAAAGCTATGCGTGATAAACGCATAACTGTGATAGGATTTGACGGCATTGCCCGCAGTGGAAGTTTGAACAAAGGCGGTGAGAAGATATGGATCTTATTTCAATAGTAGTTCCCTGTTACAACGAAGAGGAAACGATCCCGGCTTTCTATAAGGAAGTTACCGGCGTTATGAAAAAAATGAACGTTGAATTCGAGATAATTATTATTGACGATGGTTCGAAAGATAAAACTCTGGAAACAGCGAAACAGCTTCGTAAACAGGATAAACGTGTAAGATATATATCTTTTTCACGCAATTTCGGAAAAGAGGCGGGAATGCTGGCGGGACTTCAGGCGGCAAAGGGAGATTATGTCGCCGTTATGGACGCCGATCTTCAGGATCCGCCTTCGCTCCTGCCGGAGATGTACGAAGCGGTCACCTCGGGCGGGTATGACTGCGCTGCGACCCGCCGCACTAACCGAAAGGGTGAGCCGCCTGTAAGATCGTTCTTTGCGAGAATGTTCTATAAGATCATCAATAAGATAAGCGACGCAAATATAGTTGACGGCGCAAGGGATTTTCGCCTTATGAAGCGCCGCATGGTCGACGCAGTGCTTCAGCTTGGAGAATACAACCGCTTTTCAAAGGGCATTTTCGGCTGGGTAGGCTTTAAGACGAAATGGTTCGAATATGTGAATGTGGAGCGCGTCGCAGGTCAGACAAAGTGGTCGTTCTGGAAGCTGTTTAAATACAGCTTTGAGGGGATAATGGCGTTCTCGACTACGCCGCTGTACATTTCGTCCGTGATGGGCTTCATTGTTTGTATCGCGGCGTTTATCATGGCGTGTTTTTATGCGATAAAAGCTCTGATCTTCGGCGACCCTGCGGCTGGATTCCCGACTATGGTCTGCATTATGCTGTTTTTGGGCGGTATCCAGCTTATTGGCATTGGAGTTCTGGGTATGTACTTGTCGAAAACGTATCTCGAAACGAAGCGCCGACCGATCTATATTATTCGAGAAAGCGAAGATGACAGCGGCGGGAATGACCGTGATTAAAAATTTACAAAATTGTTTATTTTTCGATTGAAATTGAACCCCTTTTGTGTTATGATATTACAGGAGTGCAAATTTGTACTCCTGATTTTTGACGTGTGAGTAATTTTTGAGAATATATACGGAGGGCGGCTTGAAAAAATGAGCAGTAATCGGACAAAAAGCAGACCTAAGACTAAAGCTAAAACAAAGCGGCGCAGGAAAGCTCGCCATGCGTCGGGCGGCAGCGGCGGAGTTATCGCTGCGATCGCAGCATTCGTTATTGTGATCGCTGCCTACGGCGGGATAGGGTTCTACTTTTCGGGGCACTTTCTTCCCGGAACAACCGTTAATAATGTTGATGTGTCGCTGATGACGACCGAGCAGGCAAAGAGCGAGCTTATCCGATCGCTGAATGATTATAAGCTGACGCTTAACGAGCTGGACAGCAAAAAGGAAGTCATAAAAGGCTCGGATATCGGTCTGACAGCCTCGATAAGCAGCGAGTTTGACAATATGCTCGACATACAAACGGGGCTTGCTTGGGCTTTGAATATTTTTATGGATCAAAACCACGAAATGCCCGAAGGCGTTGTAGCATATGAATATGACGATGATATGCTTGACGAAGCGATAGACAGCCTTGAATGTGTAGCTCCGCAGTATCCCGTGGAGATGAAGAACGCCGAGATCGTTTTGTCGGACGACGGCTTTGTTATTTCGCCCGAAAATATAGGCAACACGGCGCATAGAGATGAACTGCGTGAAGGCGTGGCCGATGCTGCTTTGAACGGAGAGGAGTCGATCGACCTTCTTGAGGGCGGGTTTTATGATATGCCCGAGGTCTATGCCGACGACCCGATACTTATTGAGCAGAAAAGCGTTTATGATGAACTCAACGATATGGTGATCTCGCTGAAATTCGGCAGCAAGACTGTGCCGATTGGGGTAAAATCCACGAGCAAGTGGGTGAAGCCGGGCAAGAATGCGGACGGCAGCTTTAAGCTTAATCTTATCACAAACGAAATAAAGGCTTATGTCAGCAATCTGGCTGATACATACGATACGTTTGGAAAGACGAAGATGTTCAAGTCGCACTCCGGCGATGTTATCGAGGTAAATCCGGGCGGCTACGGCTGGCTTCTCGATCAGGATTTTGCCGTGGATAAACTGAAGGGCTACGTTCAGGCGCGCAAGAGCGTGTCGATCGATCTGACGGACGGCAGCGAGGAGAGCAACGAGTGGTGGTACCGCAAGGCGGTGGCTTACGACACCGAGGGCACAAACTACTACGGCAACACATACGCAGAGGTCAGCATAGGGCAGCAGCATATGTGGATGTATCAGGACGGCAAGCAGATATATGAATCGGACGTTGTAACGGGCAACCCGAATCTTGGCAACTCAACGCCGACCGGCGCATTCAGGATCGTATATCATCAGGCGCCTGCAACGCTGAGAGGGCCGGGGTATGTTACTGATGTAGCGTACTGGATGGTATTTGCGGATGATGTCGGATTTCATGACGCGACATGGCAGCCGTACTTTGGCGGAGATCTGTATCTGAGCAACGGCTCTCACGGCTGCGTGAATCTGCCGCTTTCGAAGGCGGCGGAGCTTTATGAGCTTGTATACGACGGTCTGCCGGTGTTTGTGTACTGAATTCCCGCGAGATCTTCGGGCAGTTTGCCTGAAGATCCGACGGAGCGATTTGAGCGCTCATTTCGATCAGTGCCTTCCTAAAAAGTGAATAAAAAAACGTATGTAAATCTAATGATCGTTGTACAAAAATCTGCCTTGATATTTTGGGCGGATAGTGGTAAAATAATATTGTAGATTTAATGAAAAGGAGTGGGACACGGACGCCCGCTCCTTTGTGTTTATTAAGGAGATAAAATTATGGCAAAGAACAAAGGCGGAAACACGGCTCAGGCGGTCACGCAGCTTGTAAAGCCGATAGTTGAAGGTTTGGGTCTGAGGCTTTGGGACGTTCGTCTTGTGAAGGAAGGCGCGCTGATGTATCTTAGGATCTACATCGACAAGGACGAGGGCGTGATGATAGACGACTGCGAGGCGGTCAGCCGTGCGGTGGACGCGCCGCTTGACGAGCTTGATCCAATTGACGGCGAGTATACTCTTGAGGTTTGTTCTCCCGGAATAGAGAGGGAGCTGATCAAAGACGAGCATTTCGAGGAATTCATCGGCGCAGATGTTATGGTGAAAATGATCAGACCGATCGAGGGCATCGGCAGAGAGTTCTGCGGAAAGCTGAAGGCGTATGATAAGCCGAATGTGACGATCGAAGATCACAGCGGTGAAAACGAGGTCACATTTTCCAAGAAAGAGGCTGTATATATAAAGCTTGATGATTTTGATATGTAAAATCTATTGATTTATGGATTGCAGCTATCCGGCAATGTCATTAACTTAAGGTTCGATAGAGCACAGCATAAAGTTTTCGCCAAGCCTTTTTCAAAAGGCTTGCGGTTTCCAAAGGCAGCGGAGGGGTTCTGAATAGATACTATAGATTTATAAATAAGCAGTTCGTAAAACTGTACAAAACAAAGATTGGCAAGTCACAGCGTAACGTTTACGCCTGGTCTTTTGAAAAAAGCGGGGTAAATAGTTTAAGCTGAGAATAGTGATCGTCAAATTAATGAGATCATGCGTGTAATAAATTAAATAACTAAACATTTAAATACCTAATGAAAGGACAGATCAGAAAAATGGCTAAGAAAAAAGCACCGGAGCAGCAAAATGACGTCAAGGAGATGTTCGCAGCTATGCGGGAGCTTGAAGCGGTAAAAGGAATACCCATGGATCTTTTACTCGAGAATATCGAGCGTTCTATTGAAAAAGCCTGCAAGAACCATTTCGGAAACGAAGATGTAGTTTTTACAGCCGATCCCGACAATGATGTGTTTGAAGCGTACATACGCAAAACTGTTGTTGAGCAGGTCGAAGACCCCAACATCGAGATCGAACAGCACGAGGCGGCGGCGATAGATCCCAGAGTGGGTATCGGCGAAAAGGTACGCATCAAGATAGACCCGAAAAAGCTGGGCAGGATCTCGGTTCAGAATGCAAGGAGCGTTATCCGTCAGGGTATACGCGACAAGGAGCGTGAGATCACGCTTGACGAATTCCGAAAGAAGAGCAAAGAGATCGTGACCGCTCTTGTTGAGAATATCGATCCCGAAACGGGCAACGCAACTATCCGTATCGGTAAGTCGCTTGCAACGCTTCCGAAATCCGAGCAGATAGGGCTTGACGACATTAAGGAAGGCGACAGCGTAAAGGTCTATGTTGCAGAGATCAAGGAGCCGGATCCCGACAGCCCCGGCAAAAAGAAGAGCAGAGGGCCCAGGGCGGTTATTTCGAGAACGAACAGCGATTTTGTTAAAAGATTGTTTGAGATGGAAGTGCCCGAGATCTATGACGGAACGGTCGAGATCATGGCTGCGTCAAGAGAAGCAGGCTCCAGAACGAAGCTTGCCGTTCGCAGCAAAAACCCGAATGTCGATTCGGTCGGCGCATGTATCGGAGCAAGAGGCATTCGTGTTGCGAAGATTGTTGAAGAGCTTGGCGGCGAAAAGATCGATATTGTTGAATATAAAGACGATCCCGCAGAGTTTATCGCAGCGGCACTTTCTCCGGCAAATGTTATCAGCGTTACGCCGACAAATGAGGAGAACAGAGAGTGGCGTGCGACAGTTCCCGACAGTCAGCTTTCGCTCGCTATCGGCAACAAGGGTCAGAATGCGCGCCTTGCGGCAAAGCTGACAGGCTGCAAGATCGATATTCGTCCCGAGAGCGGATTCTACGGCGAGGAAGATGAGGAGGAGCTTATCGCAAGCGATGATATGCAAAACGAGCAGCTTCTCCCGGACGACAAGACAGATGTTGACGCAGGCTTTGAGGAGCTTGACGAAACGGTCGAAAACGCCGAGGATAAAGGCGAAGATTCTGACGATGAAGCGCAGGAAGACGGATTTAGCAGTGAAAATGAGTGACCTTTTACATCGGGCGTGACGGAAACTTTCGGCGCTCGGCTATGAGGGAATTGCAGCACTCCGAGAAAATACCGCGCAAGGCTGCGCATATTCTACGGATCGCTATAGATTAAAAGCTCTGCTTTAAACATGCAGAGATAAAGCCAAAGGCTTTGTGCGTTCAGTAGGGGATCTATTCCCCTCATGAACGTGGGATGTTCCCCGCCGCCTAAGAGGCCGGTGACATTCCCTCTGCGGTTATATTAATTTAATCTTTACGAAGGGCGGAATGACGTTGGTAAAGAAAAAGGTGCCGCTAAGAAAATGCAGCGGCTGTTCGCAGATGAAGCCCAAAAGGGAGCTTGTCAGAGTTGTGAAAGCGCCTGACAAGCAGGACGAGAACGGCGAGGTTATCGAAAAGGGCGGTATATCGCTCGATCTGACCGGGAAAAGACCCGGACGTGGAGCGTATGTTTGCAGAAGTCTTGAATGCCTGAAGCTTGCGAGAAAAGCAAGACGGCTCGAGCGTTCGCTGTCGTGCAGTATCCCCGAAGATGTATATAACAGCATGGAGGAGGAACTGAAGGCAAGTGAACAGTAATACATTAGGCTTTCTGGGGCTGCTTCGCCGTGCGGGCAAGATAACGATAGGCTGCGACCCTGTGTGCGACAGCGCAGCGAAGGGCAACGCAAAGCTTCTGCTTATGGCTAATGATATTTCGGCTAACACTAAGAAGACGGTACTCAGGCGAACAAAGGAATATTCGCTGCATACCTATATAATAAGCTGCACAAAGGACGAACTGAGCCGTGCTTTGGGGAAGACAGCGGCAGTCATATCCGTTGATGATGAGAAGGCAGCTTTGAGCGTTGAAAATAAGCTGGCTGATGATAAGGAGGAATGTCAATATGATGATAAAATATAAGCTGAGTGAAGTGGCGAAGGATCTCAATGTACCTGCAAAGGACGTGGCGCAGGCGCTGCTGGAGCATTCGGGCGAGAACGCAAAAAGAAAGAATGCACAGTCTACATTGACGGAAGAAGAGCTTAACATAATTTTTGAGCATTATACTCAGAAGAATCGTATAAATAATATTGAAGAATATCTTGAGGGCAGGCAGAACAAGGAAGAAGAGCCTAAGCCCGAAACAAAGCCCGAAACAAAGCCGGAGCCGAAAAAGCAGGACGGCCGCCAGCCTAAAGGCGAGCGCGCCCAAAAGGACGGTCAGCGCAGAGGCGACAGGGAGCGTCAGGACAAACGCAAAGGTCAGAACGACAGAGGCAAAGGAAACGACAAGCAGCCCGCAGCCCAGCGCAAGCCGGCGGCGAACCCCCAGCCGCAGAAGCCGCAGAGCGCACCCGCAGCGGCAGGCAGCGAGGAGAAATCAGGCGGCGACAGAAGGCGTGTTATCGACACAAGAGCTGCAGTTGTTGACGTGGAGCGTTACAACGAGAAGTATGACAATCTTGCAAGCGAGAAGATGAAGCGCAGCGATTCGACCGTAAGCAAGCAGAAGATAAATCAGAAGTCACAGCGCAGAGGCAAGCCGAAGAATTCCCGAAAGGAAACGGAGCAGGAAAGACTCAAGAGGATAAAGGCGGAGCGAAAGAGCAAGCCTATCACAGTCACGATCCCCGATGAGATCGTAGTAGCGGAGCTTGCAAGCCGACTCCGAGTTACTGCGGGCGAGCTTGTAAAGACACTGTTCTCAATGGGACAGATGGCAACGGTCAACGATGTTATCGACTTCGATACGGCGTCGCTTGCCGCAATGGAGCTTCATGCAAAAGTCGAAAAAGAGGTAGAAGTACCGATCGAGGAGCAGATCATAGATGACAGCGAAGATAAGGACGAGAACCTCCAGGAGCGTGCGCCCGTTGTAGTTGTAATGGGACACGTTGACCACGGCAAGACCTCGCTGCTTGACGCTATCCGCGAAGAAAATGTAACTGCGACCGAGGCCGGCGGTATCACTCAGCATATCGGCGCATACCGCGCAACGATCAACAACAGGGAGATAACATTCCTTGATACACCGGGTCACGAGGCGTTCACTACTATGCGTGCAAGAGGCGCGCAGGTAACGGATATTGCCGTTCTCGTTGTTGCTGCCGACGACGGTATCATGCCTCAGACGATCGAAGCGATCAACCACGCAAAGGCGGCCGACGTGTCGATCATCGTTGCGATCAACAAGATCGACAAAGAGGGCGCAGATATCGACAGAGTAAAAACTCAGCTGACGGAGTATAATATAGTACCCGAGGAGTGGGGCGGCGACGTGCCCTGCATTCCGGTATCCGCAAAGAAGAGAGAGGGCATTGACGATCTGCTGGAGATGATACTGCTTGTGGCGGACGTTAAGGAGCTGAAGGCAAATCCCGACAGAGCGGCAAAGGGTACGGTTATTGAAGCGAAGCTTGACAAGGGCAGAGGTCCCGTTGCAACGGTTCTCGTTCAGAACGGCACGCTGAATGTCGGCGATGTTGTTGTGGCGGGTACAAGCGTAGGCAGAGTCAGAGCGATGACCGACTATAAGGGCAAGCGTGTACAGACAGCAGGTCCGTCATACCCCGTAGAGATCACCGGACTTGACGATGTGCCCGCAGGCGGCGATACGTTCAATGCGGTAACGGACGAACGTCTTGCGAGAGAGCTTGTTGAGCAGCGCAGATCCAAGGCTAAGGAAGAACTGTTCAACTCAATGCGTCCGAAGACCGTAACCCTTGAGAATCTGTTCGATCAGATGCAGCAGGGTGAGATGAAGGAGCTTCAGATAATCGTTAAGGCTGACGTACAAGGTTCTGTAGAGGCAGTTACTCAGTCGCTTGTGAAGCTTTCGAACGATGAGGTAAGGATCAATGTTATCCACGGCGCAGTAGGCGCTATCAACGAGTCGGACGTAATGCTTGCGTCTGCGTCGGGCGCTATTATCGTCGGCTTTAACGTTCGTCCCGACTCCGTGGCTGAGGAGAACGCAAAGCGCGACGGCGTAGATCTGCGCTGCTACAGAATAATCTACGACTGCCTTGAGGAGGTCGAAGCGGCAATGAAGGGTATGCTTGCCCCGAAGACGAGAGAGGTAGTTTACGGAAAGGCAGAATGCCGAAACGTTATCAGAATAAAGAGCATAGGCTTTATTGCAGGTTCATATGTTCTCAGCGGTAAGATCCTGCGCAATTCGCAGGCGAGAGTTGTGCGTGACGGCATAGTTATTTTTGAGGATGCGATCAGCTCGCTGCAGCGTTTCAAGGACGCAGTGAAGGAAGTAAGCGCTGGGTACGAGTGCGGTATCGGTCTTGAGAAATTTGCAGATCTCAAAGAGGGCGATATTATAGAGTCGTTCGGCATTGAGGAGTACAGAGAGGATTAAGCAAATCGCAATTCGTAATTCGTAATTCGTAATTCGTAATTCGTAATTCGTAATTCGTAATTCGTAATTCGTAATGGATTGTCCATAGCTTAAACAGTAATAAAGCTTTTTTAAAAATGGACAGAAGGAAATCCCTAAAAGGATCGAAAGGCTACAGAGACGGAGATCGTCAGCGAGTACTTGCCCGCATTCTTGAATTAGGAGTACCGAAAAGCAGGAATGCGGGAGCGAGTTGTAAATAATCAAATATTTGGACGGAGATCGTCAGCGTGTACTTGCCCGCATTCTTGAATTAGGAGTACCGAAAAGCAGGAATGCGGGAGCGAGTTGTAAATCATTAAATATTTGGACGGAGATCGTCAGCGGGCACTCGCCC
>CACZCM010000038.1 GCA_902779615.1 uncultured Ruminococcus sp.
CCTCAATATTTTCGCCCTCAACTGGGTTCATTTTTGTTATTTTTTCGGAACCTTCTAAATCGCATAAATATAATATCCCTGTTATTAAGCTATTTTTATCTTTAAAATATCGATATATAGTTATTATAATTATATTATGCGATTTTGCTGTATATTCTCTCATTGTTGAACTATTTGTATTTCGTTTGATTGTACCGTTTTTATCGTCACACACGACCCCGAACTCATCGACCGCTGCTGCACACATGTCCTGCATATTGAAAACGGAAAAATATAACAAAATTGCTCCCGGTTTTGAGAATTCCGGGAGCAATTATTTTCAAAAGTTAAATTAAGGCAAGCAATGTTATTAACAATTCGAAATCAATTTGTGAATACGCTTTCATCATTTCAAATTCTCGCTGTAAAACATTTCGAGCTTGTCAAACGGAATCACCTTGTCTTTACCGCCATCGTAGAGGTCTGTATGCGATGCGCCGGGAATGATAAGCAGCTCCTTGTTGTCGCCTGTAAGCTTCTTGAAAGCGTCCTCGCCGAAATAGCGGGAATGCGCTTTTTCGCCATGGATAACGAGGACTGCCGAACGAATCTCGTGAGCGTAAGCAAGAATAGGCATATTGATAAATGACAGCGACGAGGTTATGTTCCAGCCGCCGTTTGAGTTGAGCGAACGTGCGTGATAGCCGCGGGGAGTTTTGTAATAGTCGTGATAATCAACCACAAAATACGGAGCGTCATCTGGAAGCGGATCAACCACGCCGCCGCCAAGCTCATACTCGTCCGACTTGTAGTCCTTGATGCGCTGAGCATTCAAAGCGACTTTCTTTTCATAGTGCTTTTCTTCGCTTGTTAACTACGCTGCAAATGCAAACACCGAGTCATCTGCCATTTAAAGCACAAAAACACACCCTATAGGACACAGTTATCCTACAGAGTACGCTTATATGTCATGTATAATTGAAAGGGTACAATCACGCCCTTGCTCATGCTTACTAAAGCATAACAAGTTCTCATAGCTTTGTCAATCCTTTAAAGAAATATGTTTAATATGTTTAATATTTTTATTATAGTACAGTTCTGCAAAAAAGTCAATTGTACGCTTGTTTTTATCAAGGCTTTTGAATGAGTTAATAAATTGTGAACTCAGCTGTTATCTTCCATACGTTCGGCACATTGGTGACGGCTTGCTTACGCTCGCCAACCACCTCGTGCCTGCTTTTTTGTTAACGCCGGTTACAATTTGTTGCTTCGCTTGCTATTATTTCTGTATTTCTTAATTATTTGCTTGACTTAAACTGCTTTGTGGGGCTGCTCGCCCCACACCCTCGGCAGCTTTTTTGAAAAAAAGCTGCGCAAAAAACTTTTAATTAACATTTTTTTACTCGTTCAAAAACCCTGTGTTTTTTATATTTTCGGACGAACTCATGAGGAAAAATCTTGTGATTCAAAACTCTGCTTTTAATAAGCAGATGCAAGCCGCAGGCTTGCATTCCGTCCTGTGTGAGATCGTACTTTTCACTTCACGGAATATGACTCCCTGATAAAAAGCGGGTGTCATATTCCGTGGTTATATACTACAGAAGCTTTACCGCCAACATTGTCAAATCGTCAAACTGCGGTGCGTCTCCGACAAATTTATCGACCGACTCCTTCATATTTGAAAGCAGCGTCTTCGGGTCTGCTTCTCTGTCTTGATTTAATGCGTCAAGCATTCTGTCTGTACCGAAAAGCTCGTTATCACCGTTTGTTGCCTCCGCAACACCATCGGTATACAAGAACAGCGTACCGCCCTTTTCGAGCGTCAGCTCATACTCCTTGTATCTCATGCCGTCCATGCCGCCGATAACGAAGCCGTGTTTGTCCTTGAAAAGTTCAAAGCTTCCGTCGGCTTTTTTGATGATCGGGTACTCGTGACCTGCGTTGGCAGCCGTGATCTTTCCGCTCGATATCTCCAACACTCCAAACCATACGGTGACGAACATTTCCTCGTCGTTGTTTTTGCATATCTGAGCGTTGACCTGCTCCAGAACCTTTGCAGGGCTGCCGCCCATCGCAGCGTAATTGCTGACGAGGATTTTAGACATCATCATAAACAGCGCCGCAGGAACGCCCTTGCCCGATACATCTGCCATTACAAGTCCGAGATGGTCGTCGTCAAGCAGGAAGAAGTCGTAGAAATCTCCGCCGACCTCCTTTGCGGGGGTCATCGTGGCGTAAATATCAAATTCGGCTCGTTCGGGGAATGCAGGGAAGATGTTCGGCAGCATATCTGCCTGAATTTTCGTGGCAAGCTCAAGCTCCGCGCCGATACGCTCTTTTTCTGCTGTTATCTTAGTTATCTGATCGATGTAGTTTCTTGTGCGCTTTGATAGCGTTGCGAAGGACTCAGCCAGTACCTCGATCTCATCATTTGTGCGGTAGATATCCTCCATTTCAAATGCCAAATCGGTGCCGCTGATCTCATATATGCGCTTTGTCATACGCTCTACCGGCTTTACTATCCTGTTTGCGACCGTCAGTGCGCCGACAGTACCGAGAATTAGTATCAAAGCTAACATAACTATCGTTGTTTGCTGTGAATGTTTTGTACCTTCTTCAAACGCTGCTTCGGCTTCAACGTTTATCCTGTCGTACTCTGCGATCATTGCGTTTGTCGGCTGCTCGGTCACTTGCTTTTCAATGACCGAAACGACCGCCCAGCCTACCGTTTCCATCGGAGAGCCTGCCATATAGTATTCTTTATCGTTTATTGTTACGGTTTTCAGACCTGTCTGAGCTTTAAGCGCCATTGTGACAAAATCGGCAAGCTCCTTATTGTCGGAGCTTCTCAGATCGTCAGCCGAATCCGACAGCTCGACTTCAAATAAGCCATTGCCCTCCGGTGCGAATATTACCTGTCCGTTATCGTTCACCACACAAATAAATCCGCCGCTGCTCGCCGACTGCTCAACATACTCAGACATAGCATCAAGGAACAGATCGACTCCGACAACGCCTATCATCTCTCCGTCGCGATATACAGGCACCGAGCATTCAATACCGATCTTGTCTGTATAAGTGTCGGCTTCGATACCGGTAAAATATAATTCGCCGGCATTTTCCGCACCCTTATACCAAGGTCTGTCTAATACATTGAAATTACTGATATTGCCGTTTTCATCAAATTTGTTTGCGGACTTATCGTCAACGCACAGAAGCGTTCCGTCCGAAAAACCTATAAAGACATTGCTGAGATAGCCCGAATTTTTACACATAGCTGTCATCGTGTCGCTCATGTGTGCGGCTATGCCGAGATACTTGGAATGCTCGAAGTCCACGCCCTCTCCCCACAACACCTGTGCCGTAAACTCCCCGTCATTTGATTTGTCCGGAGGATAATACGAGTGCGGTTCTAAGCTGTCTTGATGTTCAAAAAGCTCCTGCGCAAGTGTTTGCAGCGTCAGTACGTCTGCTTTCATTTCGGAAAACATATCGTCGGCAATATACGCCTGCAAAGAATTCGTCTTGACCATAGAGCTTTCGATGACCTGCTGCATCGTCTCGCCCGATACCTTTTCTATACTGCTCTGCTGTTCATCGGACGCCTTGCTCACAACATCGCCAAGTGTTTTTGACTGATAAAATGACACCGCCCCGAAAACTGCTATTATCGCCAACAAAAAGACCAAAACCAGATTCAGTATCTTTTGCTGAAGTCCTCCGAGCGTAAGTCCGTATTTCTTTACCATTTTCCTGCCACGCCCTTTTTCAAAGTCAGAATATTCTGCCCGTCGGTGAATTCATACTTCACATCGTCCATGCTCTTTTTGACCATGAAGATACCCAAGCCGCCGATCTGCCGCTCATCTGCGGAAAGCGTTACATCGGGATCAGTCTTAGCAAGCGGATCGTAGGGAATGCCGCTGTCGATAAAGGTTATCTGCGCCGAAAATGGCTCGGCGGCGACCTCGACTTGTATCTTTGCATTGCCTGTGCCGTCGGGATATGCGTAATTTGCGATATTCACAAATATCTCCTCGACAGAAACATCTATCTGCATTTGTGTCTTCATCGGGCAGTCTGCTGCTTCAAGCTGCTCGTCAACGAACGCGAGCACATCGGGCAGCTTATCGACCAGTGCTTCTATCACTAATTCTTTCATCTTCCAAGTCCTTATTCTATATCAAGTATGTCGTTAAATCCCGTGACCTCGAATATCTCCATAATAGGCTCTTCTACATTTATGAGCTTCATGCCGCCCTTCTTGCTCATTACCTTATAGGCGGACAGAAGTACTCTTAAACCGGCTGACGAGATATAATTTACCTCGGCAAAATCGAGAACAAGCGACTCTATACCGTCAAAACTGCTGTTAAGCTCGGTTTCAAGTGTTGGCGCGGTCGTTGTGTCAATTCTGCCGCTGATCGCAGCAATAAGTACTCCGTTGTCAGTTGTCTTTTTGATTTCCATGATTCATTTTCCTTTCAAAAATATTATTCGTAAAGGGTAAGTAATCAATTATTTACCCTGCTCGACCTTTTTTATATCATCACCGGACGCTTCTTTTAACGAATATGTATCAAACACAGGGTCGGTCGGAAGCTGAATCTCGATCTTACTGATCTTATCGAGCAGTGCGTGACCGCTCTTAATTTTCAGATCGAACACATGACCACCCTTCATGCGGTCATCGGAAATGAAGTGAATATGCCAGCCGGCAGCGTTGATACCGTCCATAAAATCGGGATAGTAAACGCATACCAATGTGCCGCTGACATTATTGAATTTGAATGCCTTCTGAGTTTCCTTGAGCATATCCTTTAGCGAAACGTGTATCGCATGATACGCTTCCTCGGAACGAGCATCTACTGCCTCAAATTCGCCGTCTATCCTCACCATGTGCATGCTGTTAAGTCCAAACAGCTCTTCAATTTTGATAGTCAAAAGTGTTTTCAGCTCATCGATACTGCACATTTCCTGAACATCAAAACGGATACTGCCGGAAGAATTGCAAACAGACGCAAATGGAACACCCATATCTTCGTCTGCTTCAACAACAGAGCCGTCGTCTTTGGCACGAAAGCACCTTCCGTCAACTACGATCATTTCTCCGTTTACGCCTTCAAATGTTCCAAGCCCAGTGTTTCCGTGCTTTTTCAGTTCCGCTGCGTCAATCACGGGTCGGGTGTGTCCCATAGCCAATGCCTGCAATGTAGAGACTTGATACATTTTTACGCCCGTTGCTTTTAAAGCTGCTGCAAAATTATTCTTCATACTTGTTACCTCCTTTGGGAAGCTCCTTTCAACTTGATCGCTTCCATCATTTTTTTTATAGCCTTAACCACTGTGGGGTATTTTTTTTCATATGGGGCATCCCAATGTCGATTAATGATTTGAAAATCTAATGATTACATTATTATTCTCCGGTGAGTGAACATAGCTGATATTCTCTGCCAATCTACTGATATACTCCTTCTGGAAGCGCCTCTCACCTTTATCGTTTCATCGTTATTTATGTAACAGCCTTAACCTCTGTATAGTTCTCAGAGCGGCATCGCAAGGAGCTTGCAGAAATTCTCAATATTCGGGAACAGCTGCTGTCGAAGCATTGCAACCACCTTGTCAGCAAATTGTCTCGACCTTCCGTTCTCAAAACCAAGTGTCGTCGCCATCCGCATGAGGGCAAATGCTGCACATCTCTGCCCGTAAAGTTCGAGGTGCTTCTGATCGGTCGTACCGTAATAGGTCGCAAGCATTATCCCCCACACCTGCTTTGAAAGCTCATACTCAAGTCCTACGGTTTTCAGAGTCATGGACGGGTCATTCATACCGCTCAGATACATGGTGAGGAATGTGCCCCCGATGTCGTAGATCGCGTTGCCGCGGCTGATGTCTGCCATGTCGATGAGAACGAGATCGCCGCTGTTCTGCACCATTACATTGTTGGAGTGATAGTCGCCGTGTACCATACCGCTGCTGTCCGGGATCGCCTCGATCATCTTTACGAGCTGCGCATTCTCCTCGTCCGTAAAGAACTGCGCGGCATTTCCTGCTCTTTGCAGATAGATATCCTTGATATCACCGTACAGCGCAGGATCAGCAGGGGTCGAATTGAGCTGTTTTAGGAGCGCTCCGAACTTCACTGAAAGCTCCTGCAGTCGGCCGGGTTCGTCCATGATCGCCTTGCTGACGGTCTTGGCACCTGCCAGCTCGAATACCAGTCCGTAGCCTTCCTCGGTCTCGACGACATCATAAGCGATTGCAGAGGGTACACCGTTCACAAAAGCATTCTTGGCGTATTCGCGCTCCCTTTCGATCGCAGACAGCGGGCTGCCGTCATGATAGACCTTGATGATCGTTTCCTCGTCGAGCCGGTATACCTTGCCGTGACCGCCTCTGCCGATCGCCTCAAGTTCTGCCACAGACACTTTGCGCAGTGCCTTCTTCACATCAAGCAACTCCGTAAAGCCCGTTGTTTCCAGAATTTCATAGATATGGCGGGAAACATTGATAACGGACAGGGGCTTACCGATGCTCTTGCGAAGCTTCATAAGCACACGCAGACCTGCGCCGGAGATGATTCGAGTGCAGCCGCATCTACAATGTTATCCCCCGTCTTGTCCTCAATTGCGGAGAATATGTCATGTTCGGTCTGAGCGGCGTTGTTTGTATCGATCCTGCCCTCTAAAAAGACCGTCATGGTATTGTTTTCGTTTGATGTTCTCATTGTGTTTTCTCCTGTTGCTTTTTGATTTATCATTTATCGTATTTATATCACCCTTATTCAATCGCAGTTGCGTCTTTAACAGGCAGCTTGGTTTCCAATAAATAGCGCACATATTGGGCACTCGTGAAAGCTGCAAACTGCAGTGTATGTATATGTTAGCACCTTACAGATATTACTCCCTTTATTATTATAGAAAATTCTCTTATCTTTGTTTTTTCCCGTTATTCTCCCAGATAAGAATGCTGAGGATAAGCAAAAGATGCCCACGATAATACCATAAGCGATGTGTCATAATCAAACAAAACATGTTACTCCATAAAATCTACTCATACTTTCATTAGGGCAGTTCTAAAAACCCACTGTCGTTCAGCCGGACGGCAATAGGCTTTAGAGGTGCACATTACTCTATACAATTATCGGCAGAACTGTCGCTGCCGCTGCACACTACAGCAGGTACGACAGTAGTTTATAAACAACTCGAAGAAACTCACATTAGAAACATTAGAGGGAAATATCCAAAGAAATCTTTGCGAGATGTTAAGCTGTTTTGCAACTTGGGGTGCGGGGTTTAAGAAGAGTAAAGCCAGCCATGTGCGTTTGCAGAGTAGTAAGAGTAGTAAATAAAAAACACATTTCTCTATTCGCATATAATCAAAGCATACAGGTTTTATAGGAGGTATTCTGCAAAAGCATGCCGCACATTTCCCGAATTGCAAGGGGTGAAAAAGCCTGTGTGTCTTGAAGTGAGGTATTTACAATAATCTAAGCAACCGTCTTTGAAACGGGTGTGCCGATCTTTTCTATGTCGATCATTCCGACGCTGCAGCGGAGTACCGCGAGTACGTCGGAGGAGTCGATATTCTCGTTGTCCTAGTTTACGTCGCCGAGGAATCTTTGAGTATCGTCAAAGGTTTCAAGACCGACGCTGTTCCTGAGGATAAGCAGTGCATCAGCGGAATCGACCTGTCCGTCGTTGTATCGCTTGTTGTCAAAGCATAATCGGTGCATTCTTCTTCGCTGTAGATTACTTTGTGTGTGATATCATCAACTGTCGCTAAAACATAGCTGACTGCCCAGTCCGCGCTCGCCGTGACCGTTCCCGTCGTTGACAACATCGACAGCACCATTATTAAAGACAGTACCAGCGAGAGCTGCTTTGTTGGTTTGCTTTTTTTGTCATTGAATAATTATTCCTTTCCGAGAATAATAAATTGGTCTATTGAATAAATAAAAGCATTGCCTATAAACTACCGCCCCAAATCTAAAAACAATAAAAGCGCACTCCGCAGGACGCAATTATCCCGCAGAGTACACTTAAGTTATAATATTCGTTTGTAAACAGGGCGCAGTTATGCCTTGCTTGCCTGCTTGTGCATTGTACCGCATAAACATACCGGCGTCACCCCCAAAAACGTAAATTTTTTGTAAATTCGCACAAGTGCGGAGTTACAAAGAATATACTACCATATTACCACAAAAACATCAAATTTACAAGGGGGTGTTGAAATAAACAAAGGTGTGTGGGGATTGATAGACAAACTTACAAGTAATAACATCAACGCTTGTAAAGGATTTGCTTGATTATGGGTAAATTATTTAACTGAATCTCATAGATTTAACAATTACTGAGTCCAAAAGACGGTTATAGTCTCCGATTTTATTACCGGGCAGGGTTAATAAAAGCCTGTATTGAGTTTTTCAATTCATCACTGAATCCGGCAGGATCGTCAAGTGTTATCACGCCTTCTCTCATAAGTCCAATAATGTTTAATTCCATATTTGATCTCGACATTCTTCCCGGAGTTCAAGATGCTTCTTGTCTTCGCGAATACGCTTGTCAAGCTCCCAAAATCGCTCTGACGGCTGTGTATTTTTATGCAGTATTTCGAGATAATCTCTGCACAACTTTTCCATATGCCTTTCTTGCCACTTCGGCAGCTTCTGTCGAAACAGCTTCCAGTCTTTCTCCGAATATCCACTCATTTGATCTCACTCCCCTACCCCCAAATATCTCTCAATAACCGTCATGATCTGCTCGACACGTTTCTGCCCGATACCGGGGATTTGAAGTAATTCTTTCTCCATTCACGGAGATCAACGGTGCTGTCTTTGATGAGATTATTGCCGTATAGAATGATAAAATCGTTTAACTCTTCACGGATCGTTTTCTTTATTTTGCGATAGGTATCTCTGTCTATTTGTGGTCCTGACATTTCGATTCTTCCTTGCTTAATTCATTATATTGTGATAATAAAAGTATATCACAGTATGCCAAATACATCAATAGCTCTTTTCTTTAAAAAACCATACTGTGACAAAGCGGCGAACAGGGATTATCCTTACTCGCATTTAACTGTTCTTAGCTGGTCTTAAAGTAAAAAACAGCAGCACCGCTCCACTCCTGTTAAAGAGTGGAAACGGAGCTGTTTATAAACAGCTCACAGGTTTGCCCAAAACGGAAATGATAAAGGAAAAAACCGAAAGGAGTTTCCTGCGAAATGTTTAACAGAATCGATCTTCCTTTTTCCTCGACATTAAAACTGCGAAAAGCATTCCGATAACCAAGATCGGGATCAAAGGAAATACTGTGATACCGTAACCTGTTTTCGGGCTTTTGGGGTGAGAGCTTGCCGCTGAAGAATTGCCTTTATCGTTTGTTGAAGCTTCAGACGGTGCAGGTTTGGTATCGGACGCTGTTTGTGCTGGCTTTGTGTCGATCACCAGACGCTTATCCTCGTAAACAGGCGGCAGGGTATATTTACCGTTCGATATCTTATCGGTGATATCCTCGCCGTTTAGCGTGACCTTAACGATTTCCTGACCGTCGGGAAGTTTTATTTCGATCACAGGCTGTGACAGGCGTTCAACGGTAAATATTTCCACCGCTGTTTCCGTCAAGGAGTACCTCTGTTCCGTCCGAAGCCGTTACAATCAGCGTATGTGAGGACGGTACGGTAACGGACAGAACTGCGGTATCCGACCTCACCGCAGCTTCTTCCGCAAAGGCAGCCAAGGTGATGATGGAAAGCAGGCAAAAGAACAGCAAAGCGACAGCTATTCTTTTCATATTACCGCCCCCTTATTTATCCGCATATTCGATCTGAAATGTTACCGTGTCCGTATATTCTCCCGCATAGGCATTGTTCCAGTCATCTTGGGTAATGCTGACCGTCAGATCCGTTTTATCGCCCCTTACAAGATACTTTGCCGATGTATACACGCCGCCGACATTATCCGCCGTACCTTCGCAGACGGTGTACGGAATAGTCTTGCTTGGGTCCGCCGTGTTTTCAAGCGCATTATCGGAGATCAGCGTAACCTTGACGCACTTATTCGGCTCTACCTGTGCCGACTCAAGCTGTACCGCGCCGAAATCAGTATTGACAGAATTAAACGGTACGTTCAGATCTGTCGGTATCGTAACGATATATGCAGGGTCGATCTGAGTTGTGATAACGGCGTTTCTGTTATCCTCGGCATTTGCCTCAGCTGTGAACGCAGAGGCGATCATCAGAACAGAAGCCGCAAAAGCAATTTTCTTTTTCACGCGAAATGCCTCCTTTGTGACGATCACACAATATCCTCAATACTGATCGTGAAGACAACGGGGTCGGAATATGTGCCTGAATACATTGGCGTTTCATCTGTTGTGAATGTTACGGGTGTATTCTGCACGGCTGTGGAAGTCGCAAACTTCGCCACGATACCGCCGTTGTCTTTGTCGGTCAGCTTGCCGAACGCTCCCTCATCTGTATAGGGCGGCTTGTATGCTGCCGCTGCCGAGGTCTTCATATTGAACTTGCTTGCGCTTGTCAGAGTTACAACGATCTCCTTGCCCTCGGCAAGCTTTACACTCTCGGCAGTGATCGTACCGCTGCCTCCGTAAATATCCTCCGCGCCCTTTTCAAGTGTAACAGTTGCCGGGATAGTCACCGTATAAGCCGGGTCAACGCTGAACTCTACCGTTGTGTTCGCCGTGCCGGGCTTAGGTGTTGCATCAAACGGATCGCCACCCGTAGGGTTTACCGTCGTGTCGGCAAAGGCGGTCATCGAGGCTATTGCAAAAGCACTTGCGAGTGCCAAAGCCGCCGCGAATATTCTTGTGTTTTTCATTGTGATCCCTCCGCAGCACATTAAGGCTGATAGGTATAGGGGCTATCGGAGATCGCTCCCTCAACACCGCCTATGGTAACAGTTCCGCAGGTACTGTCTTATCCTGCGCCGATGCTGTTGGCGGAATCCGTTTTCTTAGTGGCAATTACCTTTGTAACGGTATTTGAAACAGTGATATTGCCGCAGCTGCTATTCATGTATCCTGAACCAATTCCTGCCCCGTAATCACCGCCGTGTGCAGTTACTGTTCCGCCGCTTATTGTAATATCTCCGCAGCTTGCAGTAGCGCCCGAACCGATTCCTGCCGCATATTTACCGCCGGTCGCAGTTACTGTTCCGTCTATTATTCTGATATCTCCGCAGCTTGATGCACGGGTGGAACCGATTCCCGCAGAAGCTGTTCCGCCGACCGCATTTATCGTACCGGATCGAATCATGATATTGCCGCAGGAAATAGTATCTCCGCCGCCGATACCTGCAGCCAAACCATTACTTCTTGCGTTCAGTGTTCCATTTCCCTGTATTATAAGCGTACTGCCCTCCGGAACATAGACGGCGGGATAGGACTGATCAAAACCAATAACCGTGTTTTCATCTTTTAGAACGAGAGTCGCGTCGCCCTCGCAAGTGATGCCTGCCCATGTATAGTTGCTATCGTCTTCGCCCGTGATATTCACCTGTCTGAGCGTGACAGTCGCACCGCTTGCAACAGTTATCTTATTTTTGGCAGTATACGTTCCCCGGAGAATATCTCCGTCCTGTGCTTCGTAGCCGCCCGTAAGCTTTGAGAGATCAACGGTTTTTCCCGAATCTTTAACAGCGATCCCAAACGTCAGTGTTTCGGTATAATCACCCGCAACGGGGATCGAGGGGAGCGTTATCTTGGAAAACTCAAGCAATATCAAACCGTCAGCCGTAAACTAAGCTAAGGTATCGCCGACCTTGACAGGCCAGGAACCTGACTTGATCGTGTAGGTAGCGTTGGAATCACCGTTATTGGCGTTGAATGTGTAGTCATCGTCGTTATCATTGCTGGCTTCGTCTAAGGTGATCACGATCTTCTTGTCGCTTTCATCCATACCGGTAACATCCTCTACGGTAATTGTTTTTTCAACGATTTCAGAATCGCTCAGCGTTACGCCTGCGGGGATAGTTACAGTGTAAGTAGGTACAACAGCTTCATAGGTGTATTTAACGTTGAAGCCTGCACTTTGGGGAGCGGGATCGTTCGTGTCATCAACGACCGTTTCCGCAAATGCCGACGTTGCGGCAGCTGCCGATACCATTGTGAGAGCCAAAGCTGCGGCTAAAGGTCTTTTGAAGTGTTTCATTAATATTCCTCCTTGAAAATCATTTTGCGATAAGCACTGTCTCAACATTGGCACCATTCAGAGGTGTCTCCTGATCGAGTGCGATCGTCGATATTTTTATGGTCGCCGGATATTCGCCCTCCGGCAAGGGCTTTTTGAGGGTAACGTCCGTGATCGACTGTCCCGACGGAACATACTTCGATTCATAGATCGTTTCACCGCTGTCTTTCAGAACAATGGTGAATTTGAAGTAACAGGGGTTTCCTTCGGGATTGAGCAGAGCCATTTTTACATCTGTTGTGTCCTTTTGTATCGTGATCGACGGGTAACCGGGTATCTTGATACCGACTTCCTCACCGCCCTGATCTTTTGGCTTTTCACCCGTGTATTCGCCGGCGTTCGGATCAATGTCAAGCGAGGGCTTCGAGCTGTCAGTATCGGAAACGGCGGTATCCGGCTGATCATCACCAAACCACTTGCTCCAGTTCGCACCGAGCAGGATCCCTCCTATCAATAATAAAATGATGATAACAACGGCGATAACGATATGCTTTTTCTGTATTGTGATACCGCCGTCCTTGTTTTCGTTCAATTCATATCACCTCCATAACGAAATAGACCTCTTATAGGTTACAGTTTTCCTATAATTGCTATATTATAAATTTTCGCGGGTATGACAAAAGAGAGCCGTTAACATTTACTGTACTGTGCAAATATACCGTATCATTATAGGCTTGTCAGCACATTAATGAAAAGCATATCCGTGAATTCGCACAAGTGCGAAGATACTACTATACTTATTTTATAATACTACAAAAAAGTAAAATTTGCAGGGGGGGTTGTTGAAGTCGCTGCAAAACGCCGCAGAGGGCAGCTGTCGCAAAAAGAACGCCGTCCCCACTCGTCAAAAGCAGGAACGGCGCAGTTAATACATTATTTACCGGTATTTGTTTGTGCTGTCACCCGATGGATTCGCGATCCAGCCTTCATAATCTTCCTTGCTGCTGCCGCCGGAGCCTGTATTCCAACCCTCATAATTTGATTGCGTGATAACATCATCCGGGGTAAACTCCAATAATTCAAGCTGCGGCTGCACATATTTTATTTTTGTCATTATTCAGTCTCCTTAGTTGTCGACGTAAGCCTCAGCCGCCTGATAGTACCAATATGTCGCGGAAACAAGCTGTCTTGTCAGGTACGGAGCATTTTGGGAATTCAGGCAGACATAAACGTAATCAAGCACCGAATAATTATAATCGGAAGTAACCACGCTCAGCGTGTACCTCTCATCAAAATCATCGGCGGAAATATTCAGAAGCTCAAAGTAGATCATTCCGTTCTTATCGGTGAAACCGACCTTTTCACCGTTGAATGTAATGCTGTCTTTTACCGCGTCGAACTTTGTCTCGTCAGCGATCCTGTAGTAATGGCGAAGCGACGTCTTCGAGAGGTACACCACGGAACTGCCGACATATTCCAAGCCATATTCACTAAGACCGGCTGTCATGTCCGGCGCTGAAACGGTCGTCTTCAACACATCATTGGCAGTCACCTTTGACATTGAATAATCAATATCCTCGTTAGCAAGATCATCGAGATTACGGTCAAATTCCATCTGAGCCTTTGCACCGTAATCGAGCATCGTTTTGATCAGTCTTTCAAGCTTTCCGTATTCTTCCTCGGAGTGGTTTGCGGCAAGATAGTTTGCCTTATATTCATCCGACAAAACGGTTTGGCCGTATTGCTTTACGGAATATGAATTGGTATGCGTCTCGCTGTCGCCGATGGTGAGCGTTGCGGTCACGTCATAAGACATCTCTGCAACCGGGAGATACACTGTCGCTATGTAGTAGACGCCGGATCTGTCGGCGCTCGTTATGGTAACAGAGTGCGTGTTTTCGGTGCCGTCAACATTCCATGAGAAGTCAACCGTCGCACCTTTCTCAAATTCTTCCTCAGTGAGATAGATATAATAGTTGATGCCGATGTCGCCCCTGAGCGTCAGACTGTGACCTGCAAACCACATGTTTCTTTCAAATTCCGCCGAAACGGTCACGTCTTCCGCCGGAGCCGTAAACGAATAGCTGCCGTTTTCCGGCAGAAGCTCGTCACCGCCGACCGTCACACTTTTGATTCCATACCCTTCATCGGGAATTAGGGTAAGTGTGATCTCGTCGCCTTCGCAGGATCTCAAAGTACCGCTTGCCGCATTTTCTGCTGTGAGAACGCCGTTTTCGGGTTTCTCAACGATAATGGTATAATTCGTTTTGAAGACCGCTTCACCGTCGTCGTTTGTACGGACGCTGTATGCGTCATTGTCGCTGAAGAAGTTGCCGGCAGTTCCGTTGCCGGGCAGTCCGGAGGTAAAGACAAAGCCGTCGGTGACATTTTCACATGTAACAGCGAGCTTTGCGTCAGCATTAAGCGCGCCGGTCACATTAATGACTGCTTGCTTGATGACCTCTTGATCGCTGACCTCGTGTCTGAGATAAATATTACTGTCGCCGTTTTCTGTGACGATAGGAGAACCGAAGACGTTCAATGTGCCATCATAACGGGAGTAGACAGCGCCGCCTTCGCCGTAAGTATTCTGGGTAATTACGCCTCCGGACAGGTTCAGAACGCCCTGTCTGCCATTCCATATAGCGCCACCGTTTTTGTTGGCGGTGTTTCCGTACATAGAGCCGCCGGTCATGTTCATCGTACCCATATTATAGACTACGCCGCCGTGTTTACCGATGTTGCCCGTAAAGCTGCCGCCCTCGATATTCAGTATGCGCGTCTTATTGTTCAATATCGCGCCGCTGTCGCCGTTAGAATATGCGCCGGTGACGGTACCGGTCTGAGCGGCGCTTGAATCTTTGATCGTCAAAATGCCGTTGTTGACGATCACCTGACCGTCTTCGGCTGCCGAAGAAAGATTACGGTCAAGAGTATAACCATTGAGGTCGAGCGTTAGTTCCGTGTCTTCGGGGATCGTCAGCACTGTGTCGCCTGAGCCTGCCGTATAATCCTTATCAAGTGTGATGGTGTTCCCTACGATATCGTTGTTAATCAGCGTCTGCAGACCTGACCAGCCATTTACCTCGTATGGTATGAGAGTCTTATTCTCTAAAAAACTGCTGTCTATTTTACCGTAGGGGAACGTGTCGTAAGAGATGTAGTCACGGAAATAGCTGTTCAGCATTACGGTTCCGTTATAGTCCCAGGCGTGGATGCTGTCGTCTGAATTCCTCCAGCTGAGGTTGACTGTCGTATTGTTAACCTCGGTTTTATGCCCGCCGATACCAACGCCGCCATCACTACCGCCTTTCGCATCAACAGCACCGCCTGTGATCGTTACATGACCGGCACCGTTGAATGCGCCGCCGATGCCCGCGCCATACTTGCCGCCGGTCGCGATAACGGTGCCGCCGTTGATCGTGACATATCCATCCCAGGTGTAACAACCGCCGATGCCCGCGGCACCTCCACCGCCTGTTACTTCAACAATACCGCTGTTGATGGTGACCATATAACTGTTGTTCAAACCGCCGATACCGGCGTAAAAATCATCTACGTCATTAATGAGCAGCTT
>CACZCM010000039.1 GCA_902779615.1 uncultured Ruminococcus sp.
AAAAGCTCTGCTTTAAACAAGCAGAGACAAAGCCAAAGGCTTTGTGCGTTCAGTAGGGGATTTATACCCCTACTGAACGTGGGGATGGAACCCGCCGCCCCTATAGAGGGTGCGGGTCTCCTGTGGAGACCTCTACGTAGCAGAAGCACCGACCGAGCCGGTTGGGAACCGTCCCCGACGGCAGGCGAGACCCGGGGGACATTCCCCTCTGCGGTTATATTTACATTCTCTGCGCTCCGCAGCCCTGGCAGAAATTGCCGCTATTTGCCGTACCGCAGTTTTGGCATACCCATGTGCCGCCAAAGCCCTGTGCGCTGCTAAAGTTAGGCTGTGTGAAGCCTTGATTACCCAAGCCTTGAACACCGTTCACACCTTGCTGCGCGTAGCCCTGCTGCACTCCGTTCATGCCTTGCTGTGCGTAACCCTGCTGCACTCCGTTTATGCCTTGCTGCGCATAGCCCTGCTGTACTCCGTTCATTCCTTGCTGTGCGTAACCCTGCTGCACTCCGTTCATGCCTTGCTGTGCGTAGCCCTGCTGCACTCCGTTCATGCCCGGCTGCGCGTAGCCCTGCTGCACTCCGTTCATGCCCGGCTGCGCGTAGCCCTGCTGTACTCCGTTCATGCCCGGCTGCGCATTCTGATTTCCAAGAAGAGCCGCGCCAACGCCTGCAAGACCTGCAAGTCCCGCTGCGCCCATAGCTGCCTGACCGATCGCACCAACCAATCCGCCTACACCGCCCGCTGCGTTCATCTGCGGCTGAGGTCTGCCGGAAAGTACGGCTACGATCTCGTCAGCATCATTCTGGAACTTGATAAACTCGGGAGATGTTTTGCTCTCGGGACGATCTTTAGTCACCTCAAACTTGATCTTGTTGAAATACGGGAAGTTAAGGCTGATGATAACATCGATCTCGTATGCATATTTATATTTTCTCGGGTTGAAGGGCTGATTGTGACCCTCTGCGTCCTTGCGGAACAGCTCGGTCTTGTGTTCCTTGACCTCGCTTGTAACTCCGATAACGGTGGAGAAATTGATAATATCAGCGTTTGCCGACTTGTAGTCGCTGCGCTTGCTCACAACGAAGCAGTTGTGATTTGCGTCAACATAGACCTTCGTATCGTGACCCATTACCTTAGTTGGGCTGAACACATTGAGCTGCTGTCTGTTGTTCTCTCTGTAGGCAAGCTGCTCCTTAACCTGCTGGATAGTAGAGCTGCTCATACCCGTAAAAAACGGAGACAGCTTTCCTGCGCATTTGCCGCATACATTTCCGTCGGCAGCCTTGTGATTACCCAGAAGTCCGATCTTGTCACCGCAGATGGCGCAAAATTTCTTGTCAAAAAGTCCCATAATATTCTACTCCTTAAATATAATATTTTTGGATCGTTCGCTCTTTTTCACAAATCTTTCGCAGTTTACTAATCATATAATACCACATTGCCCCAATTAATACAAGTAGTTCTATGAAAAAAAGCGCGGCTTTTAAACGAGTTAATAAAATGTGAACAACTCACGGCAAACAGGGTTTGGAGCGTAAGCCCCAATAGGAGGTGGCAAAGCCCACCGCTCCTTAGCCCATTCTTTCCATTAGAAAATGAGGGGTTTGGGGAGCCACACTTAAATAGCGTATAATAAAATTTCTTTATGAACCTATCCGTCACACCCGGACGTCAGGCAGTGCAGTCCGCAGCCCAGAATCAGCCCCGAAGCGACATATTTGTTCTGTTCCTTCTTTATCTGACTTACCTGGCATAACTAACGGATTAAAGGGTTTGATACATAAAAAGCACCGGTACGAAATAGAAAAAATTTTTTTCAAAAAAGTATTGACATTTTCATCTCCGTGAGGTATAATATTCATTGTTCACTGAATGTGAGTGAGTTATGGCGATATAGCTTAGTTGGCTAGAGCGTTCGGTTCATACCCGAAAGGTCGGCGGTTCGAGTCCACCTATCGCTACTTTGGCCCGGTGGTCAAGCGGTTAAGACACCGCCCTTTCACGGCGGTAACACGAGTTCGATTCTCGTCCGGGTCACTTAATATCTGCGAGTGTGCTGGAATTGGCAGACAGGCACGTTTGAGGGGCGTGTGTTGTATGACGTACGGGTTCAAGTCCCGTCACTCGCACCAAACTTTACTCCAAAAGCACCGAGTTGCTCGGGCTTTTGGAGTTTCTTGTTTTTGAGGGTGTGATGGTGGAATATCGATATGATTGATTCAATAAAAATTGACATATCAGCCATTTTTTGATATTATCATTCTAACAAATAAACACGCATGATTCGGATCGTGTTAAGGGTCAAACAACATCAAAATCATTAAAGGAGAAGGATAATTATGTATAAAAATTTATATACAAAATTCAATGACGCGCAAATCGGCGAGACCATCAAGCGTCCCGTTCTGGTAAGCGTTATCAGCGAAGCAAGAGATAAAAACAACAATCCGTTTGTACGCATTACGATGAAGGACGGATTTTCGGAAATAACCCCGAATATGTTCAAAACGAATATATCCGCGCTCTCGGGGCAGGGCATAGTTGAAGGCTGTGTGGCGGACGCAGTTATTTCGGTCAGCGAATACAACGGTGCAAAATCATACCGTATAGAGAGGATCGCGCCTACAGGCGACCCTACGATCTCCGCCGCAGATTTTATGAAGCTGCCGCCGATCGATGTTGAAGTGATGTACAGCGAGATCTGCGCCATAATCGAAAGCGCCGCAGATGATATGGGAGGAAAATACACGCCGATATCAAACCTTGCTCTGACGATACTTGCCGACAAAAAGAACCGATACATAACCTCATCGGCCGCAATTTCGATGCACCACAACATGAAGGGCGGACTGATCTACCACTCCTACAGAATGGTGAAGGCAGCGGACGCACTGTGCAAGGTTTATCCTACTCTCAACAGGGAGCTGCTTGTATGCGGCGCAGCGCTGCACGATATCGGAAAGATATGGGAATACAACACAAACGAATCGGGCGAGGCTGCATTCACTTCAAGCGGCGTTCTGTTTGGTCATCTATACCTTGGCGCATCGCTTATCAAGCAGTACACCGAAGGCAGGAATTACAATCCCGAAAAGGTAAAGCTGCTGACTCATATGATCTTGTCGCACCACGGCACACGGGAATTCGGCGCAGTTGTATGCCCCGCTACATCGGAAGCATTTGCGCTGTATTACATTGATAATCTGGACGCAAAACTGTATGCCTGCGAAGACCACTACGAAGCTATCGACGCGGGGTCGATCACCGACAGAAAGCCGTTCGGACTGGATAACAGGATCTACCGACCGATGTTCTGGGGAGAACGCTCGGAAGATCAAGATAACTGCCTATAACCACCGGGGTTTTTGAATGAGTTAAAAAAACATCACCGATGTATCGGACCTTTTTCGTGTGTTTGTTTTTGTTTTGCCTTTTCCTCTATAATTAACTGTTTTTTGTTTTTGCCCCTCTTTCGCCGGGGCGGGCGAGGTACTTTTGCTATGCGGCAAAAGTACCCAAAAACGCACTCAAGGGCAGGGGCGCTGCCCCTCCCTTGAGAATCCCAACCCTGCCTACTACACGACCACGCCGATATTTTTTCGTTTGGGAACATCGAATCCGCTAGCTTTCTCATAGTCGCACTTTCTGAATCGTTGGTGCTTACGCACCAAAGGGTCGGACTTTTTCGTCTGGATTATCCGTTAGTTTTTTCGAAGCAGCAAATCTGCGGACTTCACATAAGGGAGGCGGGGCGAAGCCCCGCCGACCAAGTCCCCCCTTTTTCCTTGAGGAAAAGGGGGCTAGGGGGATTAGGTGACGAAACAAATTCCGAGAAAATCACAACAGTCTGATCGACTGCAATAGATCTGCGGGAACACATGATCGCTGTTCTTTCGCCTTGCCGGAACTTGTCAGCGGCGACTCGCCGCCTTCTCAAAAGTATAATCATTCTCCGAAGTTTGAATGCGGGAGCAAACTACCATTACTCATTCGCCTTGCCGGAATTTGTCAGCGGCGACTCGCCCCCTTCTCAAAAGTATAATCATTTTCCGAAGTTTGAATGCGGGAGCAAACTACCATTACTCATTCGCCTTGCCGGAATTTGTCAGCGGCGACTCGCCGCCAGCCATTTGAGCGATTTTAACATTAATTTGGTGTGAAGTTTGTACATAAATTTCATCAATTCCTTTGACACATTGCTAAAATTATGATACAATAGAACATGGGAATTTAGATAGTTTGATATTTGTCTTTTCCTCACAATGAAAAGAAGGGCTTCAATGAAAGATATTATTGTTATCGCCTCAGGCAAGGGCGGAACGGGAAAATCCACCACCGCAGTGGGACTGGGTACAGCATTGGCACATGATGGCAACCGAGTTCTGCTGATCGACTGTGACAGCGGTATGAGAGGGCTTGACATCATGCTTGGCGTTACACAAAACCTTGTTTTCGATATCGCAGACGCCGTCAGCGGCAGCTGCACCGTTGAGAACACGGTTTATCCGTGCCCCGATAAAAAAGGATTGTTTCTTATGCCTGCTCCGCTGAACGCCTATGACGAGGTCGCGCCTCAGATCTTGGGGCAGCTTGTCAGCGGCGTTGCAGATATTTTCGATTACGTGATAATTGATTCGCCCGCAGGGGTCGGTTCGGGATTTGAGGCGGCTGCGTTCCCCGCAAGGCGCGCGCTTGTCGTTGTCAATACCGAGCCTACGAGCATTCGGGGCGGTCAGACAGTTGCTTCAAAACTGCGTGACTGCGGTATCGGAGATATTCGGCTTGTCATCAACCGCTTCAACAAAAACACCTTCCGCAAAATGGCGCTGTATCGAGATCTCGATGAGATAATCGACATAACCGCTTTGCAGCTTATCGGTATTGTGCCGGAGGACTACTCCCTCGCAGCCGCTCTTCAGGCAGGAAAAAGCGGAGAGTTCCGTTGCCCCGCAATGAGGGCTTTGTGCAATATCGGCAGGCGAATTGAAGGCGTGCTCGTTCCGCTGATGATCCAATAAGCGGCCGGTGAAGCGTCCTTTTCGATAAAAATTCAACGATACAAATATATTGGGGTTATTCAGCCACGCTGACATCAAACATCTTCAGAGCACCTCTAAACATCAAACATCTGACATCAAATACACAGGAGGACTAAATTATGAATATTGCATTTATAGCACATGATGCAAAAAAAGAGCTGATGGTGCAGTTCTGCATTGCTTACTGCGGCATACTCAGCCGACATAATCTTTACGCTACAGGCACCACCGGCAAGATCGTTTCGGAAACTACAGGACTAAAAACAGTAAAGTTTCTTGCCGGATCTCAGGGCGGCGGTCAGCAGATCAGCGCAAAAATAGCTTGTGACGAGATAGATATGCTGCTGTTCTTCAGAGATCCGATCAACCCTAAGCCGCACGAACCCAACGATATGAACCTTCTTCGGATTTGCGATATGCACAACGTTCCCGTTGCCACTAATATCGCTACGGCGGAGCTGCTTATCCACGGGCTTGAAAGGGGCGATCTTGACTGGCGTGAGGTTATGCGCCGTCACTGATAATACAGCCGTGCAATAATATTGTCATATATTATTGTGTTTCGGCAATCATTACACTTCGGAGTTTTATATGGATATTTTAACAAAAAAAGTAAAAGGAACCGAAGACATTCTTCCTTCGGAATCCTACAAATGGCAGTTTGTGGAAGAATTGATGAGAGAAGAGGCTCAGAAAAACGGATTTAAAGAGATCAGAACTCCTGTTTTTGAGCACACTGTGCTGTTTAACAGAAGCGTTGGCGAAACCACCGATGTTGTTCAGAAGGAAATGTATACGTTCGATACGAAGGGCGGCGAAAGCATCACTCTTCGCCCCGAGGGAACTGCCGGTGCAGCGAGAGCGTACCTTGAACACGCAGTTTACAATGAGGGGCTGCCTGTTAAGGTCTACTACCAGCTGACGTGTTACAGATACGAAAAAGCGCAGGCTGGCAGGCAGCGTGAGTTTCATCAATTTGGCATGGAAACATACGGCGCAGCCGACGCAGGCGCAGACGCCGAAATGATCTGTGCGGCTAATAATATCTTTGAGCGTCTGGGGCTTGAGAACATTCGGCTTGAGATCAACTCGATAGGCTGCAAAACCTGCCGCAAGGATTATACAAATGCGCTGAAGGAATATTTCGGAGAACACAAGGCATCCTTATGCGAAACGTGCCTTTCCCGTCTTGATAGAAATCCGATGAGGATCCTCGACTGCAAGAACGAAAGCTGCAAAAAAATTGCGCGTAATGCGCCCGTTGTTCTCGATTATATCTGCAGCGACTGTTCCGAGCATTTTGATAAAGTAAAGACATTCCTGAACGCTGCGGACGTTGAGTTTGAAGTGAACCCGACCATCGTCAGGGGACTTGACTACTACACAAAAACAGTGTTCGAATTTGTAACGGATTCTATCGGCGCGCAAGGCACAGTCTGCGGCGGCGGACGGTATGACGGACTTATAGAGGAACTTGGCGGTCAGCCTACTCCGGCTCTCGGATTTGCAATGGGTATCGAACGCCTTATGATGGTTATGAAAGCGGAAAACATTGAACTTCCCGAGGAGGATACCTGCGACATTTACATTGCTGCATTAGGCGAAGACGCAATGATAAGGGCATTCGGCTTGGTTCAGGATCTGAGGAATTCATCTATTACCGCCGAAACAGACATCATGGGCAGAGGTCTGCGCGCGCAGATGAAGTACGCAAACAAGATCAAAGCTAAGTACAGCGCAGTTATCGGCGACGACGATCTTAAAAACAACAGCGTAAAGATCAAAAACATGACTACGGGCGAAACGGTAGACGCGCCGCTTGACGACTTCGTTGAGGTATTTTCGGACATTATTCTTAACAATGCAGTAGGCGCGCTGAACGATCTTATCGGAACAGATGCAGATATGTCATTCAGTGACTTTCTAAACAGGATCAATTAAGAGGGCGGCATTATGAATGACTGGACCGAAATAAAAATAACTGTGCCGAATAACTATATTGACGCTGCGGGCGATATTGCGCAGATGTGCGTGCCTTACGGGATCTATATTGAAGATTACTCAATGCTGGAGCAGGAGGTCGAAGAGATCGCGCATATTGATCTGATTGACGAAAAGCTGCTCGCAAAAGACAGAACTAAGGGCGCAGTTCACATCTACATAAGTCCCGAAGATAACCCCGCCGAGGCGGTGAGTTTTCTGCGAGAACGGTACAGCGCCGAAAAGATCCCCCACGAGATCGAAATGTCGGGCTGCGCCGAGGAGGACTGGATCAACAACTGGAAGCAGTACTTCAACCCGATCGAGGTAGGGGAGAAGCTGCTTATCCGCCCAACATGGCGAAGCGAATATGACCCGAAGGGCAGAGCGGTTCTGAACCTTGACCCCGGTCTTGCGTTCGGAACGGGCGGTCACGAAACGACAAGACTCGTGCTGAGCGTTATTGAAAAATTTGCGGGCAAAGGCAAAACGTTTCTCGACGTTGGCTGCGGCAGCGGTATACTCTCCGTTGCTGCGCTGGTGTTGGGGTGTGACTCTGCGTTTGGCGTTGACATTGACGAAATGGCAGTGAAAACAGCGAGGGAAAACGCCGAGCTTAATCATGTTGACGGCAGATTCACCGCGGTGTGCGGCGATCTTACCGACAAAGTAATCGGAACATACGATATTATCGCGGCAAATATTGTGGCAGACGCAATAATTATGCTTACGAAGGATATCAGCAGATTCATGAAACCCGATACCGTCTACATAATGAGCGGGATTATCGATACACGCAGGGACGAGGTAATTTCGGCTGTAAGCGAATATGTAGATGTGATCGACATATTCGAGGAAAACGGCTGGGTATGTCTCCGAGCAGGCTGCAAAAGCGTCTGATCTTGAGCTGTGAAGACGAGTTTTTTCAAAAGGTGACCAAAGGAGAACCCTTTAATGTCTTTACAAATTCTCTGCTCGTTCGAAAACGTACAATTAAGGATCAATATTGCATTGCAGAAACAGAAAATGTATGATACTGATTTGCAATATGATCGACGCTTTTGAACGTACACAATGACAGTATACTGTCAGGAATGTATTATTTATTATTTGTAAAATATCTGCCAAAAGCAGATGAGTCGGGGCTGCCCGACAAATAAATAATTTAAAATATTTTATTAAAAGGAGGATCATTAACATGAGCATCTCAACAGCTTCGGGAAGCGGTGTTTCCCGAAATCTTGACATTGTGAAGAAATACTTCAAAAAGCCGATGACGCTGATTGTTGCAATTCTCTCACTCATTACTCTGGGCGCAAGCTTTATGTATAATCAGGCGATGCAAAAATTCAGCGAGGATTCAATGGAATTGTTTCAGAGTATGTTAGAAGGTATGGAGGGCGTTGATACTGCGGAATTAAGCGTCGGCAACAATACCTTCGGATATCTTCTGACATTTGTTGTAACTCTTTGTATTTTCATGATATTTTTCACGTCTCTTATGCCGAAGGGCGGGCCGACAATATTCTTCTCGGTTCTTCATATTCTCTCGGTGCTTCAGCTTATCTTCACATCGATCGTTGCTCTCTTTACGGTCATTGTTGAGATCGTATTTATTCTCTCAACATCAACGATCGTCACGTTTATGGTCAACAACGATGTTGCCGGAATGGGCAGCATGACCGAAGAACAGATCGAAGCGATCAACCGCGGCGTAGCTTCATTCAGAGTATCGCTGCTTATTGTTATGGCTATCACTATAGTTGTTTTCGGCGTTTATCTCTACTACTTAAATTCGCAGACTGCATTCCTCAAGAGCGTAACGCTTACCTGCAAGAATCCTCAGCTCAAATCTAAGGGCGCAGTTCCTTACGGCAACATCTCCACTTTTATCGGAGTAATTTACCTTGTTTTTATCGTTATCGTATATTTGACGCTTGGCAATGCGTCGAGCAATGTCATGGGCGAGCTTGATTTTTCGATCGATACGTCTTCGATCCTCACTCCATTCCTTATATCTTCCATCAGCAGCGCAGTATACATTATTCTCAGAGGTACATTTGCAAAGGGCTGGGCAGCATTTGCTAAGGAAAACGAGGACTTCGTTTATGAAGCAGTTGGATCCGCGACAAGACAATCGGACGCAAGCCCCATGCCTACATTTAAGTCAACTCAGAGAAAGGCTCAGGACGCAAGACAGCAGAGTCAGCCCTACCTCATCGGCGAAGAGGAAGACCCCAACAAGAAATCCTCTTATATTCCCGAGGAGCTTCAGAACGACTATCCCGACCAGTCTCAGAATATGTATGGTCAGCAGGGCTTTGGCAACGATATGTACGGCGGCGGATTTGACGGAGGCTTTGTCGGCGGAGGAAATCCCTACGGTCAGCAGAGCTTCGGAGGCAATCCCTATGGTCAGCAGCAGAGCTTCGGAGGCAATCCCTATGGTCAGCAGCAGGGCTTCGGCAACGATCCTTATGCGCAGCCCGATCCGTTTGCACAATCTCCGATGGGCGGCAATCCCTACGGTCAGCAAGGCTACAATGACGATCCCTACGGTCAGGGTGGTCAGGGCTACAACAACGGCATGATGTAATATCTTACTAATTAAGGCACACTCGGAGCTTGAGTGTGCCTTTTTTGATTCTATATTTTTTCGATCTCTCGCTTTAATCTGCTGACGGGAAGTCCGACCACATTATAAAAATCACCGCAGATCCTGCTAACAAGCAGCGCCCCCTGCCCTTGAATACCATATGAGCCTGCTTTATCCATAGGCTCCCCGGTATTGATATAATCGTCAATTTCCTTTTTGCTCAAACTATAAAATTCAACCTCCGTTACTTCGGAGAACCCGATCTCTCTGCCTTTGCCGATCACACAGCACCCGGTTATCACCTTATGCGTTTTACCCGAAAGTCGGGTCAGCATTTCTGCTGCTTCACGCTCGTCATGCGGCTTTCCAAGCATTTCACCGTCTATGAATACGCCCGTATCGCAGCCGATAACTATATCGTCGCCGCTGATCGCTTCCTGCTGCGCAATATGACGGGCTTTTTTTATCGCAAGCAGCTCGGGGTAACGCTCCATATCGCAATTTTCATGAATATCCTCGTCTATATCCGCAGGTATCACCTCAAAATCATTAAATATCATCTTCAAAAGCTCCCGCCTTCTCGGGGAAGCCGACGCCAGAATTATCATTTTTTCCTCCTTGTAATTAATTATCATCTCTTTTTGAAAGCTTTGCTTTAAAAAAACAAAAAATGTATTAAAAAATTTTAAATTTATATCAAATATATTGACAAGTTTATGCAGATGGTGTAAAATTACACCATAGAATGTAGGTGCATGATATATGACCAAAAGTGAATTTATAAAAATATGCGATCAAAGCGTTAAAGCAGTAAGGTCAGAATTTTCCTACAGTCAGGAGAAAATGTCCGGTGCACTTGGTATATCAAAGAAAACGCTCGTTGAGATCGAAAAAGGACGTTCGTCGCTTGGGTGGGCGGGGAGTGTTACACTGTGTACCGTGTTTGGCGAAAGCCGGATATTATGCGGCACTTTTGGCAGCGATATAATCATGATCGTGCGCGGTATTGCATTTGAAAACGCCGAAGATAATATTCGACATGCAAACACAACACGTATTTGGTGGAATACTGTATATCATCAAAGCGGATACATCATCGAACAAAACAAAGTGTCGCAGCATTATCGCCTGCTGGCGCCCGACAACAGCATTCTTGCATCATCATTTGATAAAGACGAACTGATAAGGGAACTGAATGTTAATTTTATTGACAAATAAATTGGAGGTGTTTATATGTTTTTAATTTTTATAATATTTATCTTTGTATTAGGTTGGCTTATACACAGAGTAAACGATCTTGAAACAAGAATAGAACGATCCGAAAACGAGATCACAAAATATCGAGAAATAAACGCTGACTTATACCGAAAGGTAAATTATCTATACAGTATAGTTCGAAACACAGGAGCGCCGCCAAACAAATCAAAACACAGCGCGCCGCAAACAGCTTCCGGCATTCGGAACGATCCCAAAACAGTCAGCTCGCCGATCAGCAGCACTTCTGTTTCACTCGAAAAGCACTCGGAACAGTCATCATCCGAGAATAACTCCGCCGATAACATCAAATCGTCCAATAAACGAAATATATCTATAAATAAAAACATTCCCTCTGTTGCTGCCGTTAGATCTGCAGACGCAAACAATCTTTCCATAAATAAGCCTGCTGCGGTCACTGTCAGCAAATCCGATCCTCACGCTAAGATCGAGAGCATTGAGAAAGCAGCCGAACAGCCAGCAGCAGAAAATGCTGCCACGGCTTCAGTCGTCAAATCCGATTCTCACGCTAAGATTGAGAGCATTGAGAAAGCAGCCGAACAGCCCGCCGCAGAAAATGCTGTCACGGCTTCGATCGTCAAATCCGATCCTCACGCTAAAGTCGAGAGCATTGAGAAATTAGCCGAACAGCCAGCAGCAGAAATTGCTGCTACGGCTCCGGTCGTCAAGTCTGATCCTCACGCCAAGGTCGAGAGCAAGGAGAAATCTTTCGCAGATCAAACTCAACATACAGTAAGTCCATATTCACAGGTGATCTCTGATGCGTCACGATTCAACAAGCCTTATCAGGCAGCGCCCGAAGTGTCGCCGCTTACGCAGAGTAAGACTAGTGAAAACTGGATCGGAGGTCAGCTTTTCAGCATTATTGCTTCGATAATGATTTTTATCGGTCTTATTCTGTTCTGCACGCTCGGCACAGACGTTGTATCCAACGGCGCTAAATCAGCGGTGCTGTTTGCAGTCAGCTGCGGATTCATCGGCGCAGGCGCAGGCTTGTCGAAGAGTGACAAAACCGCATTTCCAAAGGCGCTGATCGGCTGCGGATTCGGAACATTTTTTATCACAACGCTTGTTTCCCATATAATTTTTGGTATACTAAACGAAATTGCAGCGTTCGGATTCATTCTGATATGGTCGTGCGCCGCGCTGTATATGTCGAAACGGCTAAGCTCGGTAAGCCTGAGTGTTATCGCTCACGCAGGCACTGCTATTTCGATCGCATTCGGATACACCACACTATACTCTTCACCGGAAAAGCTGGTTCTGCTCTCGCTCTATCAGATCGCAGCGCTTGCAGTAATTATTCTAGGAAACATTTTCTTCTGCCGAAAAACGTACCGTTTCGGACTTATCATGTCGCAGCTGCTCCTACTCTATACCTCCATCGCAATGGGAATGTCGCTGCCAAACGAAAATGATGTATTCGGATTATCTGTTATAATAGTTTTATACGTGATCCAAATTTTAGCTATCTTCTTTGTGTCATACTTAGTTGCTATATCTACGAATTCTCTCGAAAAAGATGCCGTAACAATATTTTCCTCGGCATCAACAGCAGAGTTGGAAAACGTTATTGAACTCAAACAAAAGGCAGAGCGGCTGGACGCAATGTCGACCTTAATCCACATTGTAAATAAATTTCTGTGGTTCGGGTCAACCGTTATTACAGCCGGAGCGATAACCTTCCACATCCTTGACAAAATGAATGCCGATCATCAAGAGGTGAAAGCCGCCGCAGTGCTGCTGATCTTATTCCTGCTGCATTTGTTTGTAACCTTGCTGATAAACTCAAAGCTTGATTTCAGTGAAAAACTAACCGTAAAATCTGTTGCGATGATATCTTTATTTATATCTGGAACTATGATATACGGATCAGTCGAATGGTCAACTCCGTTTATATTTGCGTATGTATTGCTGCTGGCCGTTATCGCAAAGAAAACGAAGCTCCCCGTAATTACAAAGATCGCCTCGGCTGCATTAGGATTTGAGGCTGTCTTCATGACATTCGTTGGATTCTTCGAGATCGAAAACATAAAGATCAGCATTCCTTATATGTGCGCAATTGCCGTCACAGCGTTTGTACTGTGGTTCATAATGGACGGACCATCAAAACAAAAATACTTTGCGCGGCTGAAGCTTGCGGAATACATTTGGCTCAGCGTCAGCATCATAACAATAAATCTCAGCGTATACGGCGCAAATTCAAAGGCTCTGATGATAATAGAGATATCGCTGCTGAATCTGATCTGCTTCTTCATCAAATTTACAAACAAAAAGGAAACCGCGCTTTATTATATTGTAAAGATCACATCTGTGCTGAATATTTATTCGGGTATTATCGCTCTCTCAAATTTGGTAAATGCGGAAGGCCATATATCTGTCACAAAAATGATTATGGTTATCATGGTAACCGTGATAACAGCCGTATTCTCAATTGATTTTGCAAAGAGCAGACACACTTTGCTCAATCTGCTTTCATGCTTTACTGCCTCAGCTTACACGGCGATGCTCTCAGTCGGACTTGATAACAAATTTTTCCTGTTTAAACTATACTCAGACCTGCTTGAGATGACCCCGTTTTTCCTTGTATTCGCAGTCTGCGCTGCCGCAATATATTGGTTTAAAAAGAACGACACGCTTCGGCTTTTTATCTGGGGCGGAATGGCAATTAATGTTGTGTACATGATATGTATCGGATATTCAGAACTGATCGATATCTCACAGATATTTGAAAACGGATACAGACTCAGCGACATTGAAAAAACACCGCTCTTCATTATCGGCGGACTCGCGTCAATCGCCCACGCATCGATCATACTGACGTTAATACTGATGCTGAAGGAACGTGGGGAAGAGAAAGGGCTGCTGAATATTCTGCCCAAATACGCGCTGTATATTTGGGTGAATATATCCTATAGTGTGATAATATACCAACTTCTTTCGGCAATGAAGCTAACCGGATATCCGATAGTAGCTTCAATGATAGTTCTGTCAGCGATCAATCTGTTTATTTACATATTTAAAATGCAAGGAGAATATCACAGTGTATATAATTATATGGTCAGTATATCGTGCGCCGTAATATTCTTTATATCACTGATACAGATCGCCGTTCGACAGCAGCCAAACAGCAATATCGGATTTATGTTCACGAAAACTGCGCTCGTTCTTCTGACGGTCGGGCTTTATTTCATCAGAACAAAAGAGATTTTGCTGCACAGACGAGATACATTAACACTCATACTTATCGGAACAGCAATAACTGCTCTGACCAATGCTATATGCAGCTGTTACAATTCGAACTTCGATTTCTTTGCAATTTTCAGCATAATTACGATGCTTACAGCTTTGATCTGCGTAATTGTAGGCTTCAAGCTCCCGTCAAAGGGACTTCGTATCTATGGGCTTGTGATCGTTCTGCTTTGTATCATTAAGCTTGTAACGATCGATATCATTGGCGAAAACTCGCTGACAAGAGTAATTGCGTTTATCGGAGGCGGCATGATCTGCTTCATAATCAGCGCGATCTACAGCCGCATTGAATCGGCTGCCTTACAAAAATCGATAGGGAAGTCACATGAAGAGATCACAAATACAGACAATATCATAGTAAGCAAATAATTTATTTAAACAGCTGTCAGTATTTACAGGCAGCTGTTTGTTTTGTTAGCTGCAAATGAGCAAATTTTTAAAATTGGACGAAAAAACTTTTTCAAAAGGCTTGCGGTTTCCAAAGGCAGAGGTCTCCGACGGGCAAGGGCGCCGCCCTTGCAACCTGCCCGCTTTTTGAAAAAAGCGGGGTAAAAACTTTGTGCTATTGCTCTATCAAACCTTAAGTTAATGACATTGCCACCGGAGACCCGCGCCCCTTTTTCGGGTGAAGCTGCAGTTTGAGTCAAGTTTCCCTCGCCGTGTCACGGCGACGCACGTTTGTCAATTATGACAAAAGAATCAAAATTTGCTCATTTATGGTTGTATATTCGGGTTGAACTTTTTTATTTAAAATGCTATAATACAAGTAATTAATGTATAAGCGCAGTAAGGAAAGGTGATTTTATGAGTGATGAAAAAAAAGCAGTAAAAAAGGAAAAGATACCTATTCCCGATTATACTAAAGGTGAAGAAATATTTAATATGGTCAGCCATATCGTCGGCGGAGCAATGGGAATTGCCGTAGCGGTTCTTTGCATTGTGTTCGCCGCAAAGAAAGGCAATCCATACAGCGTTGTTTCTGCGGCAATATTCGGTTCAATGATGATACTGCTTTACAGTATGTCCAGTATTTACCACGGACTCAGCCCAAAGCTAAAAGCAAAGCGTGTTTTCAGAGTACTCGACCACTGCACGATTTTTTTCCTGATCGCCGGTACATACACGCCGATCGCCCTGTGTTCGCTCCGTGAATACAACACAGCTCTTGGGTGGACTTACTTCGGTATCGTATGGGGATTAGCGGCGTTAGGAGTAACTTTGACTGCCGTGAACCTTGAAAAATTCAAAGTACTCGGAATGATTTTTTATGTAGCGCTTGGGTGGTGCATTATTCCCGTTATTAATAAGCTTATCATGATAATTGGAAATACCGGAGTTTTGTTTCTCTTTTTAGGCGGCATCAGCTACACCATCGGAGCTGTGCTTTATGGTGTCGGCAAGAAAAAACGTTATATGCATTCGGTTTTCCATATTTTTATTGTCATCGGAAGTTTGCTTCACTTTTTCTGCATATTGTTTTATGTGCTATAACCTCAGAGTGAATGTCACTCGCCTCTGAACTCGGCGGGTTCCGTCCCACGTTCAGT